>JADFMM010000141.1 GCA_022563885.1 Planctomycetota bacterium
GGCAACGGCAGCAAGATAATTCTGTTTCGCTCGCTCCAGGCGTCCCGCTACGAGATGCTGCTGAGCATAGCCCAAGATTTTCTCAATCTCCGGCATGTCTCCAACCCCAAAATCGTCCTTGATCCTGCGGCACGACGGTGTATCGCGCACGGGCATTAGGATTTAGTCTAACGGGGAAGGACGGAGGGGGCAAGGGAAAACAGTAATCAGTAATCAGTAATCAGTAATCACTGGACGTCGCCTAGACGGCTGTGTCTGATACGCTCTCATCGCCGGAGTCCTCTGACTCCGCCTTCGGGGGCTCAGCGTCAGGTGAGGCGACAGATCGTTGCGGTGGCAGGTCGATCGCCAGTTTGCCCCGCGTCACTTCCAGGACCCATGCTTTCTTTTGGATCCTCCAGACAAGCACGGTGCGCGGCGCACGATCCTTGTCTCTAAAGGAGATGATAATCTTCCCGAAACCCAAGAGCCTCTCGCAAAAGTCACTGGTGTCGATACGCGTCGTATACTCCGCCCGGTCGACCTGTTCGCCTGCCTCGGTCAGCCCCTTCTGAATGTTCATGTAGTTGGGCGTAATGGTGTAGTAGTAAAAGAGCCCATGAAGCCAAGAAACCAGAATGATAAAGCAGCCGAATAGGGCCAGCAGCAGGTAGCCCATACCATTGATAGACAGGGGCAAGTTGCTCAACAGGCCCAAGAACCACATAATCGCGCCCCCTAGCTTCAGCAACAGCAAAAAGCATCCTACCGTCAACAGCGAGACCAGGATCACCTTAATGGTAATGTCATACTCCTCTACCAAGACGTTGAGGAGAAAAAGACAGAACCAAATACCTCCGATGAACTCCGGACTGATGCCGTCGAAGACTGACCAACCGGTCTCTTGGAGAAACATCAAAACCGAGGCGAGCAAGGAGAAGAGGATAGTCGGAAAATAGAGAATTTTCGGCGTCCAATTGAAAATAATCAGCCAGTCATTGATGTCGGGCTCGTCCACCATGAGCTTTTGCATCTGCAAACGCGAGCGAAGGGTCTTGCGGGCAATCGCCCAGGCCAGTAAGACCAGTGCGATCAAGCCGACCACAATATAGACGGCAATCATTTTATCTGATTTCCACATGGCCCTTGTCCCTTGACATCGTGACCCGGAAGACGCCTGCTGCCCGAGGGAGGCCAAGCATCTTACCATCACTGACGCACTCCGGCCACACTTCTTCAAACAGAATACATGCCCGTCGCCGACACCACGGCCTTTTCCTTTGCCGATGCCCCTCAATCCTGATAGCGTGCTGGGTTTTTGTGCCGGAGCCCTGCTACCCGTGAACGAACGTCACCAGAACAGCCAACCCCCAATGACTAAGTGGGTCAACATCCCCTTCGCGCCGAAACGCTGCCCCTTCTTCTACGGATGGGTCATCGTCGTCGCCGCGACAGTGGGTGTGATCGCCAGCGTGCCCGGTCAGACCATTGGTGTCGGCGTGTTCGCAGATAAGCTGATGACCGCCCTAGACCTTTCCCGGACGCAACTCAGTCTCGCCTACATGTTCGGGACGATTCTCAGCAGCCTGCTACTGCCCTACGCCGGGTCCATCATCGACCGCGTGGGGACCCGGGTGATGGTGGTCGCCAGTGCCCTGGGCCTGTCGGCGAGTCTCTGTCTCTTTTCCTGGGCAGGACACATTCCCGCTCTGGTGGCCGAGACCGCGCCGATCATCGCCTTAACCGCCGGCTGTTTTTTTCTGATCCGTTTTTTTGGTCAGGGTTGTCTGACAATCGTCTCGCGGATCACGATTGCCAAGTGGTTCGACCATCGTCGCGGCCTCGCGACCGGCATTGCGAATATCCTCGCGGCCTATGCCTTTAACGCCTCCCCTACCCTCTTGGACGCCTTTGTGCGTCATCTGGGATGGGAGCATGCCTACCTCCTCTTGGCCGCTCTGGTGGGCGTGGGCATGACGGTGATTGGCTGGGTGTTCTACCGTGACAACCCGGAACAGTGCGCATTGGTCATGGACGGTCGAGACGATCCGGCCTGGGTCGAACGGATAGCGGCCCGAGTGCCCGTCCTCAAGAAACAGTTTACCCGAGGGGAGGCCCTGCGCACGTCTGCTTTCTGGATCTATACGGCGGGTATCGGCTGGCATTCCTTCTTTGTGACGGCGGTCAGTTTCCATTTAACGTCAATCGGTGCAGAGGTGGGGCTTTCGCGGGCACAGAGCTATGCGACCTTTCCCGTCATCGGCCTCATCAGCATGGCAACGGCGATACTGGCCGGCTGGATCAGTGATCATATTCGATTGAGATGGCTGCTGCAGATCGCCATTGTGACCCAAGCGATCGGTGCCATGGGTCTGTTTGACATCTCGACAGGGACGGGCAAGACCCTTTTCATCACCGGGTATGGGATCTCCACGGGCCTCTTCGGACTGCTGGTGGCCATCGTCTGGCCCCGCTACTTCGGACGGGCCCACCTGGGCGCCATCAGCGGCATGGTCTCCTCGATTCTCGTCTTCTCCAGCGCCCTGGGCCCAGTCCTATTCAGCACGCTTCACGATACCACCGGCAGTTTCCGCGGTGTGACGATCGCATCAGTGGTGGTGTCCTGCCTGCTGGTCCTACCCACGGTGTGGGTACACAATCCACAGGGGCGAGAGGCAGTGGCGAGACGCAGTGACTAGTCTTTTACCGCTAGCCACTGCTTTCCAGTCTTGCTAAGCTGTGGCGAGCAGCGCGGTAGTTTGATACAAGTGAAGCGATTCCCATGAGACCAAGATTAGCGACCGTATTACTCTCAGCGAAAGACTTCTTCCGGATGGCAAGTTCGGGTGATCTTCTGGGTCGTGTCGGAACCGTCCTGATGCGCAAGAGTCCCCGGGCCGCGGTGTGGACGGCAGGCATCACCTCATCGGGGTATTTAACCAACTCCCTAGGACTCCTACCGGGCGACTTCACCGCGGCCCAGGCGCTGGCGGCTCCGATCCTGGTCGGTGGCACATTTCTCGCGCTCGGCGTGAGCCTGCGCTACATTCCCTCGGCCCTCTGGCGCCGGCTGACGATAGTGGCCGAGGCCAACGACCTGAATCTCATGGAAGACTACCGGAAGTCCCAACTCAAAGATCATCTCGACCGGCTCTGGGACAGGGTCTTCTCCTACGAGGCGGCGCTGCGTTACTCGCCGGAGCAGCGAGAAGCCGAGGGGACACTGTTGACCGCCACGCGTCAACAGATGAGCGCCAAGATCGGAGGATGGGACAAAGACATCCTGACACAACTGGGCATTCAAGACAGGCACGATTTACAGGAACTCGTCTCGGCCATGATGGCGGTCAAACCCTATAGCGCCTCTGTGGAGGCTTCGCGGGAGGGTTTCCTGGTCTCCAGCACCTACGCCCTGCACAACACCTTGCCGCAGGCCACCCAGACCGAACGCATCGGCTTCGGCCTGGGCCTCTTCGAGGACTTCTGTGATGGCGCCTACTTCGACCCTAGCGATCAGAAGCTATTCCAGCAATACCTGGGCAACAGCACTCTTAGCGATTGCAAGAAACAGTGCCGGTACGGAGCCGTTGATGCACTCCGCGAAATGCCCTTGAAGGGGGTGGGTCGACTCTGGTTTTCCCTAGTGACACGGAAGGTCGGCATGGGCGTGGGCAAGGTCGTGCGTCAGCTCAACGAGCGCTATCAAACGGATCGATTCAACGCCCAGGTCTTTCTCTGGCCCGGGGAAGACGAAGCCGCGTGGATCGCCGCGTACCCGGGCGCCCAGGCGGATATCCGCAAACTGAGGGCTTCCCTCCTCAAAAAGGTTCTGGGCCAAACGTACGCCGACGCGGAACGGGTCTTGAATGGGATGCTGCTGCCTTCCTTCGAACTGGCGACCGACCTGCGCATGCGATTCGACTATGAGTACTGCGCAGGAACGCTCGACCATCAGAACGAGCAGGGCAGCCTCGTGAGGGACAACTGCCTGAGCGACTGGCGAGAATACCCATATCCCGCCGCGTGGGTGGAGAAAAAACGGCGCTGGGTGAATCGAGCGATCGAGGACATGACCCGATTCACGGAGGCGCTGGCCAGGCTCGGTCTGACAACTCCGTCGTCAGGCCCGAGAGCGAGCGGTTTTTCGCCTGGCAAAGACGGCGAAGCAGGCGATGTTGGTTCTATCGTCGATGCAGCCGGATGCAGCCAGGCGACAAACAAGCCGCTCGAAGCCAGAGGGGGTTTTCAGACAGAGGCCAGGATCAAGCCGGACAGACGACTCGATGATCCGTTGCTCTTACGTGCGGTCAAGATCCTCTTCCATACCGATACGGACGCGATCAGAACACAATCCCGTCGCGACGCGATGCAACTCGACCAGGCATCCATCCGTCGGCTCATCGAGAGCGCCCTCACTCAGTTGGACATCCTAAACCGCCGTCTGATGACCGTGCGTCTGCACCACCAATTGACTCACATTCAAGTGCAGGGCTACCGTGCCCTGGTGAAATCCCTAGCCTATGATGATCCGAAAGAAATGGAACCCGCTCAGCAGAAGGAGACGGCCATGAGCAACCCGGTCAAGATCTACACCTACCAGCGCTGCGGCACCTGCCGCAAGGCCTTGAAGTATCTCGTGGACAAGGGGATCGAATACCATGACATTCCCATTCGCGAGACGCCCCCCCGTAAGACAGAACTCAAGACCATGCTGAAACACCTGGATGGCCGCCGGAATCTACTCTTCAACACCTCCGGCGCCGACTACCGCGAACTGAAGATCAAGGACCAACTGGCCGGCATGACGGATCAGGACGCCATCGACATGCTAAACTCAAACGGCAACCTGGTGAAGCGTCCCTTCCTGCTGACCGCCGAGGGAGGACTCGTGGGTTTCAAACAGGACCAGTGGGACGCATTTTTCTAAAAACATGAAGTTTCTCGGGCGCTGCGCGTCTCGGTACCAGTGGCATGCCCATAGGCATGCCCATAGGCCTGCCCATAGGCCTGCCAACGACTTGACACAGACAGAGCCGAGCAATAGAATCCAGGTCCGCCGGATTGCAGCGAATGTGCCCACTATTAATAGAGGATAGGGCGCATTGCCGCCGACGGAGCCTTCAGAAAGAGCCTAGAGGAGTCGAGACGTGTCCATCTTTGACCGCATGCTGGCAGCCATGGAGTCCCTCCTCAACTGGTCTATGGAGGGGCCGGAGGATCGGGACGAGGCCTTCGCCGCGAAGATCGACGAATTTGAAGTCACCGTCAAGGAGGGCCACGAACAGGTTGCCGCCTTTGCGGCGACCATCCACTGCCAACAGGGTGAACTCGTCCAGCTAGAGCGAGAGACCGCCGGAACCGGGAATCCCTCCGAAGGACTTGCGGCCCGGATCGCCGCAAAGAAAGGGGAAATCGCCGAGAACCGGGAGACCTACGAAAAATTGCAGCGAACGCTCAAGGGCCTCGAAGAACAGCTCGAGACGGCCCGCAGCAAACAGGAGACCCTGCGGGTGGAAGGTTTCCTGAAAGGACGTGACGGCCATGGCTGAGTTAATGACGCTGGCCTTTTTACCCATCAATCTCGTCTTCACGCTGCTGCTCCTGATGGTCATTCTCTACTGGATCATCGTGATTCTCGGCGTGCTCGATGTGGATCTGTTTCGAGTCGACTTTACCGATTTTGACGCCGATGGCGACCTGGGTGTCGATGGCGACGTCAACGGTGTGGGGGCGGGCCTAAGCGGATCGGTGCTCCACTTCTTTCACGTGGGCGAAGTGCCGGTCATGGTTCTATTTAGCCTGTTCGTGCTCAGTCTCTGGGCCGGATCGGTCTTGGGGAATTACTATTACAATCCCGAGTCCCTGCCCAGCCGAGCCTTCGGGATTCTTGTCGTGAACGTCGTCGTCGCTCTAGTCGTCGTAAAGGCCCTGGGCGCCCCGTTGAAGCCGTTCTATGCGATGTTCAGCCGAGATTACAATGCGCCAAAACGCGTGATGGGGAGTCTCTGTCAAATCACCACCACGCAAGTGACACCAACCGACATGGGACAGGCCGAGATCAGGACCAAGGGCGCTCCCATCTTGCTCAACGTGCTTTCCAAGCAAGACCATCGCTTCGCCAAGGGCGATGAGGCCGTCGTGGTAGGAAAAGACAAGGAAAGCGGAATCCACTATATTGTCCCCCCCAAGTTGGAGAGTTAATTATGCCTGCCTTTCAAAGTATGGTCATATTGGGTAAAGCCTTTCAAACGTTCGCCGTCGTCGCCGGAGTGGCCCTTCTCATAGTCGTAGGCCTGCTGATCATGGTCATCAAGTGCTACCGCAAGGTACTGCTGGGTCAGGCGCTGATTCGCAACGGCATGGGGGGGACGAAGGTCTCTTTTTCAGGTACGTTCGTGATCCCCATCGTGCACCAATGCGAATACATGGACATCTCGGTCAAGCGGATTGAAATCGACCGCCGGGCCCTTCAGGGCCTGATCTGCAAGGACAACCTGCGTGCGGACATCGTGGTGGCCTTCTTCGTCCGCGTCAACAACACCGTGGAAGACGTCATTAAGGTGGCCCAGTCGCTGGGCTGCGAGCGCGCTTCGGATCGGCAGGCCCTGATCGAACTCTTCGATGCCAAGTTTTCCGAGGCCCTCAAGACCGTCGGTAAGCAATTCGATTTTTCTGAACTCTATACCAACCGCGTCAGCTTCCGCGAGCAGATCCTAGACGTCATCGGCACCGACCTCAGCGGCTACGTCCTGGAGGACGCCGCCATCGACTATCTGGAGCAGACCAAGAAGAACCTGCTGAGCCCC
Organism: Planctomycetota bacterium; assembly: GCA_022563885.1. Lineage (GTDB taxonomy): Bacteria > Planctomycetota > Phycisphaerae > Sedimentisphaerales > Anaerobacaceae > JAIPFM01. Next base: position 6,786 of record JADFMM010000141.1, read on the forward strand.
GACAACATCCTGGATGCCGAGGGCATCAAGAAGATTACCATTTTGACGGCCGAGCAATTTGAGTTGGCCAATGCCCGGGAGCGGGAGAAGGACAAGACGATCACGCAACAGAACGTCGAGGCCGAAGAGGCCATCCTGGAACTGAACAAACAACTCGCCGAAGCGGAAGCGAAGCAGAAACGCGAAATCGCCAGTGTTCAGGCCCGCGAAGAGGCAGAGACGATGAAGGTCCAGCAAGAGGAACGTGAGAAGGCGGAGAAGGCCCGCATCGCCGCCGAAGAAGAAATCGCCGTATCTGAAGAAAACAAACAACGTACGATCATCGTCGCGGCCCGCAATAAGGAACGCACCGACGCCGTGGAAACCGAAAGGGTCGAGCGGGACCGGGGCCTGGAAGCCACCGCGCGGGAACGCGTCGTGTCCATCGCTCAGGTCGACAAGGACCAGGCGGTCGAGACGGAGAAGAAGGGCCTGCAGGCGGCCATTCGCGAGCGGGTGGTGATCGAGAAATCGGTCGCCGTTGAAGAGGAACGTATCAACGATGTGCGTCAGTTTGCCGGTGCGGACCGGAGCAAGAAAGTAGAGATTACCAAGGCCGAAGAGGAGGCGGAACAGGCCCTGGTGAAAGACATCAAGCAGGCGGAAGCGGCCAGGAAGGCGGCGGAGTTCTATGCCGAACAGAACGTCATCGATGCCCAGGCCAATCAAGATGCCTCGGTCAAGAACGCCGAGGCCAAGAAGATCCTGGCCGCCGCTTCCGTGAAAGAACAGGCCGTGGAAGGTACGGCAGCGGCGGAGGTGATGGAGCTGACCGCCGTGGCCGTCGAAAAACAGGGGACGGCCGAGGCCAAGGTCATGGAGCTCAAGTTCCATGCGGAGGCAGACGGCATCCGTGACAAGGCAGAGGCCATGAAGATATTCGACGCCGTCGGCAAGGATCACGAAGAGTTCAAACTCGAGTTGAATAAAGAAAAGGAAATAGAACTGGCTGGCATCAACATCAGCAGAGATATTGCTCGGGAACAATCGAAGATCGTCGGCGAGGCCCTCAAGTCCGCCAAGATCGACATCGTGGGCGGCGAAAACCACTTCTTCGAGCGCTTGGTCAACTCCATCACCACGGGCAAGAGCGTCGATCGCATGGTCAATAACAGTAAGGTCCTGGGCGACATCAAAGGCGCCTTGCTCGGCGGCGACCCCGACAGTGCCCGCCAACAGATCCAGGACTTCGTGGCGAGATTCGGTCTGACCAGCGAAGACCTCAAGAACCTCTCCATCTCGGCCCTGATGATGAAGCTGATCGCCGGCGCAGACAGGGAGCAGAAGGGTGTACTCAACAGCCTGCTCAACACCCTCAAGGAACTGGGGGTCGCAGACATGCCGGCGAAGAAGTTTGGGATCAAGGGAAAATGACCTGAAGTCAACCCTCAACGACACTCGAGTGATACAACACCATCATGGCTGAACATGAGGCTGAACAGAGCGATGCCGGTTCAGAGGCATCCACCGAACTGCGCGGCGGTGCGTATGAACTCATTCGCAACCGCCTGAACAACCAGAGCAAGGCCCTACGCGAACGGCTCAAGGGACTCAATGAGGCCCGCAAGGCCGCTTTCGGGGCGGTTGAGACCAAGCTGCTCTCCAGCGATCGCGTGTCCACGGCAAACAACTGCGTCCCACGGGACATCGTACCCATAGGTGATCACTTTCTCTTCGGGTACAACGTCTTCGTGGGCCTGCGGACCGAGACCCACCTGGAGGATGTCTTCGCGCTCTACCGCCTCAAGGAGGGCAACTTTACCCAGGAGCCCCTGGATCTGCTGGCAAACCCGCAGTTTGCGGAAGACTTCAAGAACCTCTACAAGTACTACCGTAGGACGACCTTCGCCAAGTTTTCCTTAAAGGGTCCCCACCTCTTCATGGTCTTTCGTGTCGGCCGTGACACCAAGGACATCAAGACCTTCAAGTGGCTCGTTCAGGGCGATAAGTTCACCTATCTGGACAATCGCAGCGACCATGAGTTTGGATTTCCGCCTCAGCACGAATTCGAATGGCAGCGGGCCACGCGGGACATGTTCCGGGAGGGTCGCCATCCCCATGTCTCCATCGAAGACCGCGTCTTCGTGGAAACCATCGGCGGTGATCTCACCATCAAGATCGAAAACAACACGGAATCCGGCGAAGGCATCTACACGGAACGGGTGGACCATCTCGATCAGACGCTCAGCGATGCGCTGATCTACTTTGCGATCATCGGCAACGTGATACTGCTCAAGATCCGTCCCTACGAGGAAGAGGCGTTTCGCTATATCCTCTACAATGAGAAGATCCAAAAGGCGATGCGGATCGATGCGATTGAAGAGGCCTGCGTCCTACTCCCGGAGAATCATGGGCTCATCTTCCCCAAAGGGTACTATCTACAAACCGGGGTGTTCAAACTCTTCGAGACGGACATGGAGGAGATGGTTTTTGAACGGTCGCTGGCCTCCCCCAACGGCGAAGACACGCTCTACGTCTTCTACAACCGGGCCAGCGGCGTCTATTGCCTCCTCTCCTACAACATCATCGAGCAAAAAGTCGGTACACCGGTCATCTGCAATGGATACTCCTTCTTTGAAGACGGCACCCTCATCTACTTCCGCGCGAACGAGGAGGCCAAGAAACACCATGTCATCCAGAGCTGGCAGACACCCTACACCGGGCCGGACTTCGCCGTCCCCGTACAGAAGGACTCCCAACTGGCCAAAATCGGCAACCGGGACATTGTCCGCTGCATGGCCGAATGCACCGAGGTGCTCAACCTGATTGCACAAGAGGACACCTTTGCCAACCTCTACCTGGACATCTCCCGTAAAGCAGAGGATATCTGTGACACCTACTTCTGGATCGATTCGGCCGAGACGGGCCAGCTCAACATCCCCCTCCGCGCCATCAAAGAGGCGGCGGATGCCGCCATCGAAGAACATGAAAAGGTCCTGCGGACGCAGGAACACACGCGGTCCGAAATCCAGCGCGTGGGCCAGGCCACCGAGGCCGCCATCCGCCAGATCGACTATGAAGGACTCAATGTCATTCAAGCGTTCGTCGACCACTTGACCCAGCTTCGGGCCCTCCGCGGAGAAGTCGTCTCCCTCAAGGACCTGCGCTACGCGGACATCGAACTGATCACAGCGCTGGAAAAGGAGGTGGCCGACCATACCGACCAACTCTCCCAGCGCTGCGTGGACTTTCTGGTCGACCCCGATGCGCTCACGCCCTTTCTCGACACCACAGCGGCATTGGCCAAGCGTGCCGAGGGTGTGGCCAAGGTCCTGGAGGTCCGTGAGTTGCAAGAGGACGTCGGCCAAACCGGCAACGAATTGGAGATGCTCACCGATATCGTCAGCAATCTCAAGATCGAAGATGCCACCCAGACCATCGCCATCATCGACAACATCTCGGGGGTCTACGCCAAGATCAATCAGGTCAAGGCCCGCCTCCAGAACAAGCTCAAGGAGATCGGGTTGCGCGAGGGTCAGGCCGAATTCAGCGCGCAGATCAAACTCATCGACCAGTTGATGATCAACTACCTCGACCTCAGTGACAGCCCCGACAAGTGCGATGACTATCTGAACAAGACCATGGTCCTATTGGAAAACCTGGAGGGTCGTTTCGCCGACTTTGACGACTTTGTGCTGGAACTGGCCGACAAGCGGGAAGAGCTCTATAACGGATTCCAATCGCGCAAGACACAACTGATCGCCAAGCGCAATCAGCGCGCCACCACGCTGATGGCCTCTGCCGAACGTGTCCTCAAGGGCATCGACAATCGCGTCAAGCGTTTGAAGACCCTCGCCGACATCAACGGCTACTTTGCCTCGGACCTGATGGTGGATCGCCTGGGTGAGACCGTCGACCAACTCAGGGAACTCGGCGACAGTGTGAAAGCGGAGGACATCAAGGGTCGGTTAAAGACCGTGCACCAGGATGCCGTGCGTCAGTTGAAGGACAAACTGGCCCTCTATGAGGACGGCAACAACATCATTCGCCTGGGCATCCACCGCTTCGCCGTCAACCAGCAACCCCTCACCGGGACACTCGTGCGCAGGGAAGACCAGTTCTACTTCCATCTCACCGGCACGGGATTCTACGAACCCATCGAAAACGAACAACTCGAGCGAACCCGAGCGGTCTGGGACCTGGAACTTCCCTCGGAGTCACGCGACATCTACCGGGCCGAGTACCTGGCATTCAAGCTGCACCAAGCGCTCGACGGCGATCAGGCCCCGCAACGAGACGAACTCGCCCACGCACCCCTGGAAGAGATCATTCCCCAGGTACAGCAATTCATGGGTCCGCGCTATGAGGAAGGATACGTCAAGGGCGTACACGATGCCGATGCGGCCCGCATCCTGCAGGCCTTGTTGCAGAAAGAAGACACGATTGGACTGTTGCGCTTCTCCACCCAGGCCAGGACGCTGGCATGCCTCTTCTGGTCCTTGGGAGACCCTCAAGCGGAGGGCCGCGCCCTACTCGAGGCCAAGATCGCCGGCCTGGGCCGGGCCGAGCAACTCTTCGGTCCCAGTGACAGCCAGCCGGGCTACCTCGATGAGATCAAGGCCGCCTTGGGGACCTTCCTGCAAGAGTCACAACTCTTTGAATGCCATCTGATTGAGGAAGCCGCCGCTTATCTCTTCCGTCAGCTGCAGGAGAGCGACCATTTTGTGGCGTCACAAATCGCAGTGGACCTGAAGCAGGCCTATCAGTCCCATCTCGACGAAACACAGTATGCCGAACCGTTTGCACAATGCCAAGAGGCACTCTCCGCGCATCCCAGCAGCCAATTCCGCTTGATCCGCGACTGGATCCGCTCCTATCTCAACCAGTCCAACGCGGCACAACTGGAATATGCGGACGAGATCGCGACACTCTTTCTGGCACAGACCGCCGAGCGAAGGACCCCCCTCCAAGAAAGCGTCTGCGCCTCCCTATCCGATTTCCTGGGCTCCCATGCCAGGATCCATAAAGGCGGCTATGACCTGAACTACTGTCACTTCATGCGTCGTCTGACCGATCATGATCAGACCACCGTGCCGGCATTTTTTGACTTCCACCGGATCCGCAATGAAATCGTGGCAGACACCTCGCGTGACCTACGTCTGGACGAGTTTAAACCCCAGGTGATGACCACCTTCGTACGCAATAAGCTGCTGGACCAGGTCTATCTGCCCCTCATCGGCGACAACCTCGCCAAGCAGATCGGCACCGAGGGTGAACACAAACGGACCGATCGCCAGGGCCTGCTGTTGCTGATTTCGCCGCCCGGTTACGGCAAGACCTGTCTCATGGAATACATAGCCAACCGCCTGGGCCTGACCTTCATGAAGATCAACGGCCCCACCATCGGCCACCGGGTCCTCTCCTTCGACCCCAATGAGGCGCCCAACCAAGCCGCCCGCAACGAATTGAACAAACTCAATCTCGCCTTCGAGATGGGTGAGAATGTCATGATCTACGTCGATGACATTCAGCACACGAATCCCGAGTTCCTGCAGAAGTTCATCTCACTCTGCGACTCTCAGCGACGCGTCGAGGGCGTATACAAGGGACAGGCCCGCACCTACGACCTCCGCGGCAAACGGGTCTGCGTCATCATGGCGGGCAATCCCTATACCGAAAGCGGCGAACGCTTCAAGATCCCCGACATGTTGTCCAACCGCGCCGACACCTACAACATCGGCGACATCGTCGGCGACAGTGACGAGCAGTTCGCCATGAGCTACATTGAAAACTGCCTGACCTCCAACCCCGTCCTGGAAGGCATGACCCGCCGCAGCCAAGAGGATACCTACGCCCTGATGAAGATCGCCGAAACCGGTCAAGAAGAGGGCGTGGAATTCGAAGGCAACTATACGGCCGAGGAACTCAACGAGTACGTCTCCACCATGAAGAAACTCTTCACCGTGCGTGACGTCGTCCTCAAGGTGAACAGCGAGTATATCCGCTCGGCGGGCCAGAGCGCCGAATACCGAACGGAACCACCCTTCCTCCTGCAAGGATCCTATCGCAACATGAATCGCATCGGCGGACGCGTCCTGCCCCTGATGAATGAAGAAGAACTCTGGACCCTGATCTTCTCGAGCTATGAACAAGACGCCCAAACCCTGACCACCGGGGCCGAATCCAACCTCCTCAAGTTTCGCGAACTCACCGGACGCCTCAATGACAAAGAGCGAGAGCGCTGGGAGACCATCAAAAAGACCTTCCGTAAGAATCTCCTCCTGGGCGGCAACGCCGAGGACAGCATGGGCCGTCTCATGGGACAGCTCAACGCCTTCGGCGCCGGGCTGGATTCGATCAAAGAGGTCCTGTCCGAAGGTGTCACCTCACTGACGGACCGCCAGGACTCCGACGACGCGACGGAAAAGGATGCCTTTCAAGAGGCCGCAAGTGCCCTGCTGGACAAGATAGAACGTCTCATCGCTCAGGTCCAAACCCAACGAGCCCAGGATGCACAACAGAGCGAGAGCAACGAGAACCAAAAGCGTGAGCGCGACACCGCCATGTTGCTCTCCGTCCTCGAAGAACAATTCGAAGCCATGGAGACCTGGCTCATGCCCATGCGCCACGGCCAAAAGAAAGACAAGTCCAAAGTCATCCACGACTTAGTCGATCGCTTCGAGACCATGGTCAAGGGCTACAGCAAGTTGATTCAAGTTCTCAAGGCGAAGGAGAAGCGTAAACCCAAGGAGAGTGCAAGGCCTCGGAAAGCGAAGGAAGCGTCGGAGGAGAAACCGGAAGGGCAGTAGTCAGTAATCGGTAGGGTGGGCTCGGCCCACCAAAAAGGACCATGAGAAGGAAATGGTCAAGGATAGGCATGAAGAGCCCCAAGGCAAACAATTCTCCAAAAAAACAGGATGTGGATGTAGCGCTTGAGGTAGAAGAAGAGCACAATGGCTTGACCAAGTTCAATGAATCCACAGACCGAACTTCATTTATTCCTAACGGATCTTGCTGTTTTGCCGCAATAACAGCATGTGTTGCATTAGTTTCGCTTGCATGCTTCACAGGAGGATGGCTGTTTTTTATCATCCTTGGCACTACTGCCTTTATTGTCGCTTCAGTTGGGGCGATGTTATTTGAAGGGTGGAAAAAGTCCAAGTGGTTGAAGTGGCTGCTGGTGGTTCTTATACCCATCGTCCTTGCAGCAGGCGGTTTATTAACGACTCATGGCTGGAACAAACGCGATAGTCTTGCTCAGGACCGGAGTCTCCTCATTGCGGCAGCCGCCGAACTCCGTCTCAACAAGACCGACGTTTATGTAATATCACAGTGTCGAGATACATTCCTAGTCAGAGGAGGTAACCTCTCAACACCTGCATATGTTACACCTACAGCCAGAGAGATACGACAAGTGTTGACCCAAGGAACTTCATTCCAAGGCAACAGAGACCTTGTGCATGCGATTACTGTTTATGCACTGGCTGTCTGATCGACTTGCTCCCAGGCTTGAATACATCAGTCGTTTCTGCTCTCAACCAATTGCAACCATTGAGATGAAGAAAAGTGCTGTCGAGAAAGAATTGGGCAAGGGGAACAACAGTTCACTCGAGTACATTGCAGGAGCTTACGAGCAACTCCACGCTGTTTTGGTCAGTGACTATCCGTGGACAATTAGAGAAGCAGAGAAAAGGATAAGCGTGGAGTTACTCGATGGGATGGAACATACGAAACTCAAACTTCAGAACATGCATCCCTAAGGAGACAGAATCGTAGACACCGTCGTCGTGGGCACTTGTGACAGGGGCGTTTCGGGGCTTCGGTCGTGGACGGAGATGGGTACATTCTGAAGCTGAGTCGTTATGTCCATCTCAATCCGGTTTTCGTACGAAACGTGAGGGCATTGCCCGAACGAGAGCGTAGCGAGAAACTGAGATCCTATCCTTGGAGCAATTCCAGGGACATAGTGGTTAGACTCAGCGGGAAGTGGCGAGGGTTCTGAACCAGCCCTTTCAAGGTGTCGAATTTTCAAGTTAATCGCATAAAATAGCCGAAATATCTGCCAAGTTATCAGACTATGTTGTTTTGGCACAGTCGCTGCATGGAGGTAGCCCGGATGCTTGGCAAGATTTTTGAGCGGTTTGTGGAGAAAAGCCCCGTATCAGTAATGGCACGCGGTCTACTCGAAAGAGTTCTTAACTCCAAGACAATCAATGAAGTGTTTGAACGCGTTGCCGATCGTCAATACACACGCGATCTGCTGTTCTCGGTCGTTTTTGACTTGATGAGCCAAGTCGTCTGTGGATCCCACAAGTCCTTGCATGCCGCCTATCAGGTGTCGGCCCAAGAGATTGGTGTGTCGGTGGCGTCCATCTATAACAAGG
>JADFMM010000411.1 GCA_022563885.1 Planctomycetota bacterium
TTTGGGGTCCAAGTGTGCCCCATATTTGGTCGCGCCCGATTGAGCGAAACCACAGGCGTAGCTGTTCTACGTCGCGGATTTCGCGATTGAGAAGCGATCAAAGATGGGGTGCAATTGGGCATTCAAATGTGGAAGTTATTTCTTGACGGTCCCTCTGAATCGCTTCGCGCAAACGGGGGCTGAATCTCCCGCAAAATGGTATTCCATTCAGATCCAAAACCTGGGATAATCACTGGGTCAGCACAACGGTTTTCTGCAAGGATACGTTGAGGCACGGAAGGGTCGATTTTCGACGCCGTAAAACAATTACAAAAAGGAGGACTGTCATGCGTACGAATCCAACACAATCATGCTCGTCTGTTGTTGTCATCGGCCTTGCTCTCTCGGGCCTCGCATCGGGCGCGGCTCCCCAACCGAATGCCGGGTGGTGGATGCTGGATGAAGGATCAGGGACGGTGGCTCAGGATAGGTCCGGCAACGGTCGCCATGGCACCATTGAAGGCTCCCCTCCCTGGACCACACCAGGATGGGAGGGATGGGGCGCCTGTCTGCAGTTCGGTGGCGACGCTGCTCGAGTCAATGTGGAGTCGTTTGACGTGACCGGGACAGGCATCACCCTCGCAGCCTGGATCAGGCCGGTCAGCTATAAGGGCGATGCCCGAATCATCAGTAAGACCGAAGGCGGGGCGACGAGTGAACATTATTGGGCCATGCTCTTGGGAACCGTAGGCAATACTACAGAAGATCGAATTCAGTTTCGACTCAGAACTGATACCGGTGGCGGCGCTACTGCTGTGGTTGCCCCTGCCGGCAATGAGATACCCCTCGCGGAGTGGTCACACGTGGCTGTGACCTGGGATGCCAGCGACGCTACCAAGCGGTTTTATACAAATGGCGTAGAGGTTCATAGCGCGAGTAAGGCCGGTGGTGCAGTCGCCACGAGTGCCGGTAAGAACATTGGTATTGGTAACCAGTCTATCAGTGCCGGAGCAGGGAGCATCATCCGGCCCTTCGACGGCCTTGTCGACGATGTCCGTATCTACGACTATGCCCTCTCCGCTGATGAGATGGTGGAACTTCTCGTGGCAGTATTTCCTGCCCGTGCCTCTGCGCCGAGCCCGGCCAATGGGGCAGAAGATGTGTCCCGCGCTATCTTCCTAGACTGGACTCCGGGAATAAACGCCGAGAATCATGATGTCTATCTTGGAACTGTCTTCGACGATGTTAACGATGCTACCACTGCCAATCCGCTCGGTGTATTGGTAAGCCAGGGCCAAGCTGCCAACACAGTCGATCCAGGTCGCTTGGCATTCGATCAAACCTATTACTGGCGTGTGGATGAAGTCAACGGTGCACCCGATTTCACAGTCTTCACCGGAGATGTCTGGAGCTTCACGGTCGAACCTCTATCAATTCCAATCACCGGTATGACAGCCACTGCCTCCAGCTCATTCGGCGTATCTGTGGCAGAGAACACCATCAACGGATCCGGACTCCTGGATGATCTCCATGGCACTTCAGCCGGTGACATGTGGATCAGCACCGGGATCCCGGCCACGATCGAGTACGCATTCGACCGGGTCTACAAGCTGCATGAGCTTTGGATCTGGAACTCGAACCAGCTCATCGAGGCCTTCGTGGGATTCGGCGCCAAGGATGTGGTCATCGAGTATTCTTTGGATGGGGAGAACTGGACCGTTCTCGACGGCGTCGCCCCGTTGGCTCAGGGGGCGGGGGCAGAGGGGTACGCCCACAACAACACCATCGATTTCGGAGGTGCCTCTGCGCAGCATGTTCGCGTGACCATCAACAGTGTACAGGGCATCGCACCTCAGGCCAGCCTCAGTGAAGTGCGGTTCTTCTCTATCCCCACACTGGCGACTCGACCCAGTCCACAGAGCGGAGCGACTGATGTGGACCCGGGCACGGCACTAAGCTGGGGCCGTGACGGACGAGAGGTCGATCGTCATGACGTCTACTTTGGAACCGATCCGGACAACATGCCTCTGGCCGACACCGTCAGTGAAAGCAGCTTCGACACGGGAGCCTTGGGTCTGCTGCTGGGCGAGACCTATCATTGGCGTGTCGATGAGGTCAACGAGGCCATGGATCCGAGCGTTTGGGGAGGAAGCATCTGGAGCTTCTCCACCGCCGAGAGCATCGTGGTCGATGACATGGAGTCTTATGAGGACAAGGAATTCTTAGAGATTTGGGCCACCTGGGTGGATGGTTTTGAGGATCCTGCCAACGGCTCCCTGGTGGGTGGCGCAGCAGGTCTTCCCGAGACCACCATCACACATGGAGGCGGGCAGTCCTTACCCCTCGACTACGACAACACCGGGGCCGCCCTCTCGGAGGCGACCCGCACATTTGACCCGGCGCAAGACTGGACCATCGGTTCGCCTGAGACCTTGGTCGTGCACTTCCACGGCGCTCTGAGCAACAGCGGCGGGCAGGTCTATGTGAAGATCAACAACGTCAAGGTGACCTACGACGCCAACCCGGCAGCCATCTCCAGTCCCGTCTGGACCCAGTGGAATATCGATCTGATGGGCGTGGGTGTGGTGAACAGCCTGACGATCGGCGTCGAGGGAGCCGGGGCTCAGGGCGTCCTCTATGTGGATGACATGATTCTCTATCGGCAGGCGCCGGCGCCCGTGGGCGCCCAGGATCCCGGCACCGACAATCTGGTGGCTTTCTATGCCCTGGACAACAATGCCCAGGACGGATCCGGCAATGGTCATCACGGCACGCTCGAAGGGTCACCGATCTATATCAGTCCCGGTTGGGACGGCACCGGGGCCTGCATGCAATTCGGCGGGCAAGACACCCGTATCACCGTGGAGTCCTTCGATGTGACAGGCAGCGGCATCACCCTGGCCGCCTGGATCAATCCCAACCTCTTCACGAACGATGCCCGCATCATGTCCAAATCTCAAGGCGGTGGGACGGCCGATCATTACTGGGCGATGGTGTTGAGCGGTGGCGGTGAGGACAACCTGCAGTTTCGTCTCAGGACAGACGTCGGTGCCACCACCTCGCATACCTCCTCCGGCAGTCCCTTACAGACGGACGAGTGGACCCATATCGCGGTCACCTGGGATGCCGCCGATCCCACCATGCGTCTGTTTAAGAACAGCCAGGAGATAAGCAGCGTCAGTAAGGCCGGTACCGCCGTCGGCACCGGTGCCGGCGTGAAGATAGGCATCGGCAACCAGTCGATAAGTGCCCTCGCGGCGGGTCCGGGTAATGAAATCCGGCCCTTCGAAGGTCTGGTCGATGAAGTGCGTGTCTACAGCCGAGGCTTGTCCGTAGCAGAATTGCGTTACGTGGCATTTGGTCAATAGGGAGCGTGTCAAAGGCTTGAGGGCCCGTGAGACTTCAGATTAATGCAGTTACCAAACCGATTCCCGCGGCTCTCGTTGTAGCGACGAGAGACCCGGGGAAAAATAAATTAAAACCGTACACGAAGGAGGCTAACAATGAACGCAAACTACAAAAGACTGACGCAACTGCTCTGTGTAGGAGTGACGCTGGCCATGATGGCGGGGACTACCTTTGGTCAAGAGGGACTGATCGGACACTGGACTCTGGACGAGACCGAAGGCCTTACGGCCGAGGACCGCTCCGGCATGGGCAACAACGGTACCCTGGCAAACGGTGTGGAATGGCGGCCGGGAGATGGTATGTTCGGGGGCGCTCTGTTTGTAGACCCCGGGGATGCCAGCGGGTACTGCCAGATCTCCACGGCCGGCATGAAGGTCTCTGAAGGCACCGTCATGGTCTGGGGCAAGATGGCCGATCAACAGCCCGCGCGCACCAGCTATTTCATGGGCCATACCACACAACCGGTCTGGACCAACCGCATCCAGCTCTATACGGACAGCGCCGACAATCAATTGGATCTCGGACTCGGTGATTCCCACACCCGACACACGAATATTGTTGACTTCACCGTGGAGACCTGGAATCACATCGCCCTGACCTGGAATAACGGCGCCTATGTCGTCTATATCAATGTCGAGGAGACGGCAACGGGAAGCTAT
>JADFMM010000412.1 GCA_022563885.1 Planctomycetota bacterium
CTTGCCTGGCCACACATCGTCACGCTGAACACGCCGGAAGGCTTCAGCTAATTCGCCGCAGACCGTATTTAGTGTCTTGCGTTCTGCCCGTGACGCCTTCCCGGCATCGCTAGCCTTGGTGAACTCTCTGATGATAGGCGCGAGGAACGGATGCATCACTGCCTCCACAGCCGCCCATTCTGGTGACCCTCTGTCGAAGTCCGTCTTGTTGGGCGTAGGCGTGACGAACGCCAACTCAACCTCGCCAATGAGTGACGCCAGAGACCCCTTTGTGTCGCCTGCATGGCCGAAATACTCCCCAGAGCAGATGAGTCGGCCTTGATAGGTGCAGCGAAGTCCACCGCTGATCCGCCGTTTTGCTGATATCCCTCTCGCCGTCTTGTCCCTATCCAAACGACCAACCCAGCCCCGGACGCGGTGACCGAGCGATGTCTTCAGATCAATGGGAGTGTCTTTCCGGCTGGAGTTCCGGGGGAGCGCGAGGGGGGCAACCCTCTCGCCATTGATCTCTATTGTGAGATCGCCCTTCTCCAGCAGCGTCCGGTAGGTATTGCTGAGAACGAAACGAAGATCTTCGATGTTGTACACCTTCTGTCGTTGCTTCCTGATCTCGATGCGAACAAAGCCTTCGGCACGGCCTGCATCAGCCAAGCTAGGTGGCAACGGCACGGAAGACGGGACCGGCTCAGGCTCACCCCAGTTGCCAACTTCTTCCCGCGTGGCCCAGCCGTGGTCTTCAAAGAACCAGATGTCATCACTCCCTGCTGCCTTCGCGTACAGCGCCAAATCATCGCCAAGATAGCCGCAGGCTGCTTTACCGCCCACGCGCCATCGGCTGATGTCTGTCGACTTTCGTTTCCTTCCGGAACCCCACTTCAGCCAGCCCGCGATGTCGGCAGCATCCATACCGCCTCCGCCATGATCTTCGACTGCTCATAGGGCACATCCGTATCATCCGTCCCATGGATCAGGAGCGTGGGTGGATACGCCCCCGTGACACTGTTGGCCGGCATGTAGGGCTCATACTTCTTCACGTCTCTGTGTGGGTCCCAGCCGGACACCTCCTGGGGCCAGATCCCCCTTTGGCGACAGAACTGATAGAATGCCCCGCCGTTCCCTTTTCGGTCTCGTGAATTGGCAATGGGCGGGCCGCTGACCTGTTTCCTCGCCTCGCGCTCCGACATCTTCGATCTCTGATGACGGGGATGAGGGCTGGGTTGGCTGTACCAGTCACCCACCAGATCGCCGTAGCCATAGAATGCGACCAATACGGTGGGACGAGGTTTTACACGGTGGCCCGTCATCAAGGTGAGATAGCCGCCGGCCGAACCGCCTGACACGGCAATCCTGCCGGGGTCAATCTGAAACAAGGCCGGGCCCTGCTCCCGGATCCACTTGAAGGCATCTTCGACATCTTCAATAATCGCGGGCAACTTCGTTTCGGGCGCCAGGCGGTAGTCGATCGATACGATCGCATAACCCGCATCGAGAAACATCTTTTTGACGCGTCCATTGATCCCTTGGCGTCCCCCATTGATCAACGCACCGCCGTGGATCCAGACGAGCACGGGACGAATCTTCTTGTCGTCCTCCCGATGAACATTCGCCCGGATCTCCAAGTCACCCACTCGCTTGTAGGTATAAGTCTGCATCTGGACCTCAGCAGTCACAGTATGAATCAGGCATCCCGCCAGGACGAGGTAGGCGATTGGCCCACAGGTGATCTGTCTTGCTTTTGGCATCATGATATGCATGGGTCGTTCCCTAGTGCTGACGTCTTTAAGTCGGCGACAATGATCACCTCTGCGTCTTGGGACCGTCATGAGATCCTAAGATCACGCCAGGATTGGTGTGATGACATTGCCACTGACGTCGGTCAGTCGGAAATCGCGTCCGTTGTGGCGGTAGGTCAGTTCCTCGTGGTTCAGACCCAACAGGTGCAGGATCGTCGCATGAATGTCGGGCACGGATACCGGGTTTTCGATGGCGTGATAGCCAATTTCATCGGTCTCGCCATAGCTCATGCCGCCACGGACGCCGCCGCCGGCCATCCACATCAGGAAACCATGGGGATTGTGGTCGCGACCGCGGTTGCCCTCTGAAACGGGCAGGCGGCCGAATTCGCCTCCCCAGATGACCAGGGTGGTATCGAGCAAGCCACGGCGTTTGAGGTCCTTGAGCAACCCGGCCACGGGTTTGTCGGTCAGGCGGCAGAGTGTCTCGTGGTTGTTCTTGAGATTGCTGTGCGCATCCCATTCTTCGGCGGGATAGGCCTGCACCAGGCGGACGCCGCGTTCCACCAAACGTCGGGCCAAGAGCAGTTTCGTTCCGTAATCTTCCGTTTCTTCGTCATTGATCCCGTAAAGCTCCCGCGTTTCTTTGGTTTCGCCTTTCAGGTCGACAACTTGGTTGGCTTCGAACTGCATACGAAAGGCCAATTCGAAGCTGTTGATGCGGGTCTCAAGATCGGATTCAAGGGGGTTCGCATCGAGATGACGCTGGTTCATCTTGCGGATGAAGTCCAGTTGAGAACGCTGTTGTTCAACCGACACCCCTTGGGGCCGGTCAAGGTTCAGAATAGGCTTGTCGCCGGAATAAAACATCGTGCCTTGGTTTTCACCGGGTAGGAAACCCGGCCCCCAATTCAATAGACCGCCCTTGGTGCCGTTCAGCTTGGGCAGCACCACAAATCCCGGCAGGTCGCGGTTGTCGGAGCCCAGACCATAGGTCATCCAGGCGCCGGCGCTGGGGAAGCCGGGACGCGTATAGCCGGTGTTCATCTGGTACATCGCCGGCGCGTGACTGTTCGACTCGCAGTGGCAGGACTTGATGAGGCAGATGTCATCGACGCATTCGGCAATATGCGGCATCACGTGCGAGACCCAGGTGCCGCTTTGCCCGTGCTGCTTGAATTTAAAGGGTGTGCCCATGAGAGGACCGGGGTTGCCGAAGAAGGGGTCGACGCCCGGCAGTCTCTGGCCATCGCTCTTGGTCAGTTGGGGCTTGGGATCGAAGAGGTCAAATCCGCTGGGCCCACCCTCCTGGAACAACCAGATCACGGCATTGGCGCGGGGGGTGAGTCGAGGGATGTGTTGGGCCACGGCTTTCCGCGCCGTCGGCGCGGCAAACAGCCCCTGGTCCTTGAACAGGGTTGCCAGGGCCAGCATGCCCATGCCCGAACCGCATCGTGTCAGCATGTCCCGACGGGTCCAGAGACGGGGTTTTTCGCGATGTGAATCACAGATGCTCATTTTAATTATAGTACAAGAATTCGTTCAGTCCGAACATGGCCTGGCAGTAATCCACCAGGGTTTCTTGCCGTGCCTGATCGCCGCGAATCTCCGTTTGTTGTGCGAAGAAATCCAGAGAAAGTTCCAGTTCCTCTGGGTTGGGGGCACGACCGAGCGTCATCAGGAATGACTGCTCGATCCAGGTCTGGGGGGCGCCCTCGGTGCTTTCCATAAGGCGCCGGGCGAGATCTGCGCTGCGTAGGCGCACGAATTCGTCGTTGAGCAGCATCAATGCCTGCGGGGCCACGGTGGTGTGCACACGCTTGCCACAGCATTCGCTGAACGAGGGACTGTCGAAAATCTGGAAGATCGGAACGGGGACAGTACGTTTACGGAAGGCATAGATGCTGCGACGCCAGACTTTGGGACCGTCCTTGATATCGCTGGGGTAGCTTTGGCCCAGGCGCGAGATGATGCGTTCCTTGGGGATGGGAAGATAGTCGCCCGGTCCGCCCATCTCGTGCCGCAGGCGACCGGCGATGGCGAGCATGGCGTCACGTAGCGTCTCGGCGTCGATACGCCGTAGCGGGCGATGCCACCAAAGCCGGTTTTCCGGATCGCGTTCCCTGTTTTCCGGCAACCCATCCGAGCCCTGCAGGTAAACCGCACTGGTCATGATCAGTTTGTGCATATGGCTGAGCTTCCAGCCCTTGTCGATCAATTCAAGCGCAAGCCAATCCAGCAATTCGGGCAGGGCGGGAACGTCGCCCTGGGTGCCAAAATCGTTGGGTGGGCGCACAAGGCCCTCA
>JADFMM010000413.1 GCA_022563885.1 Planctomycetota bacterium
GAGCCTTAGACAGGATGAGCATGAATAGCCTTGGCAAGCAGAAATTGCCGGGGGTGATATCAAGAAGTATACAGTATTATGTTGCGCACTAAATAATATGCTTATCACGAGTTCACCAATTTGCCCGCAGTGCAGCAAGTGTGTGATGACACGCAAGTTCTCTTCGCTCGACTACTTCGCCATGGTGTTGTTCGTCGTCCTGGTGTTTCCCATTGCGCTTTGGATCTATTGCAACCCGCTTTACCTTTATTGTCAGGCCTGCGATTTGAAATTGTCGGAGCGGCCGTCATGAGAAAGCCCAATTGGGTAGCCGGGAGTCTTTACCCCCCGGCCCCCACACCACCGGACATGCGGGATGCTCTTGCGTTAGAGCTGGATTAGTGAGTTGCTACGGCCGTGAGACTGCCAGCCTGCGAACGCTATTGCAGCAACTCTAAAATGTGTCCCATGGGACACAAACACAACCCAACTTGCCAGCAACCGGGCCGCCCATGGGTTCGGTTAATCTACTGCATCGCTCAGTGCGAGGTCGCATTCAGTTCAGGTTGAACCATCTACGATCTCTTCATGGGGATTTCCCCCATAGCTATCGAGTGAAATAATCATGCGATCACTCTACTTTGACCGATTAGCTTGTCATGGACACCTTTTTGGAGCAATCCAGACAGTGGGCTGAAGTTTCAGGGAAGGAACTATGAGAGTCTTGATCGTTGACGAGTTTTTCGTTAGCCGGGCACTCCTAGTGAGATCTCTCAGTGCGTACGGTGAATGCCATGAGGCCGAGGATGGCATCGAGGCTATCTCTGCCTTTGAAGAGGCTTCGGGAGAGAAGGATCCCTACGATCTGGTCTTCCTCGACATCATGTTTCCCCGTCTGGACGGATTGCGGGTATTAGCAAGGATTCGCGACGTCGAAAACCGGTTGGGCGTCAATCCAGCCGATCGCGTCAAAGTGATCATGACTTTCAATCTAGAGAGTTTGGACTGTGTCGAGGAAGCTATCGAGGAGGGGTGCGATGCCTACCTCAAAAAGCCCATTCACAAGCTAGCACTTCTCCATGAGATTGAAAAGCTGGGTTTAATCTCATTGGAAGAGACTGCCAATAATTGAGATGACGGGACATCTAGAGGAGCGTGCCCGGTTGTCTTCACCTCGGAGAACATTGCCATCTCTCTGGGTCCCCCTATGGCTATGTCCCGGTCGCTGGTGGACCTTTTTTTTCCACATTCAAGACAAAGTCATTCCGCTCATCCCAAGACCGTCCCTGTGGCCATCCTCATGCCCCCTCTGCCTAATGGCCCGTAGCCGCCCTCATTGCACAGCCTTGGCATTCGTCGCTTAGATCGCATCCTCGGGCGTCTGAGCGAGAGGGTTTCCCCTTGATTCCCAAGGAATACTTGGTAAACTAGGTAATTGAGATCCTAGGGCAAATCCGGATCAGGAATGAGGGTCGCAAGGACGAGGAGGTTTACCCCGATATGCTCAAGCCATCTTCAGAACACCCTGTTTCAGAGCGGTCCCTTGCCAGCTTGTCTTTGCAGGAGCTTTCATCTCCTGTGGGGACCGCTTTTTCCCTTGAATGGGGAAGAAACGGTGTCTAGCGATTCAAGGCCCCCTGCTGTTTTGCACCTCCCCCCTTCTCTCGCCGATCGGCAGGGGCTCCTTCTTCTGAGCGGCCCTTGGGTGGTTTCTCAATGAGTAGCACCTCCTTCGCGCCCAGGGGCCGTCTTCTTTCTGATTACAGCCCGCTGCGACTTCCTCTCCTTCTTCAGAAACGTCCGTGTCGTAGGGGGTTTCTATTGATGTCATCCATCAGGCTCTGTACCGTTGTCCTGTAAGACCGAGATGTGATCTGAGGCCAGTTTCTCCCGTCGAAGGCTATCTTCTTCACAGCAGCCCCCACCGTCTCCGGTATTGGCGGTAAAAGCAGATAATGAATTGTTCTGCCAGGAAACATCAGTGATGAAGAAGTGTCCATTCTGTGCCGAAGAGATTCAGGACGAAGCGATAAAGTGTAAGCACTGCGGTGAATTCCTGGATGAGACCACTCGGCCGGCCGTGGCGGGCAAGAAGATTCAATGGTATTTCCGTAAATTCTTCATCGTCGTTTCAGTTTGCTGTGTGGGGCCTTTGGCATTGCCTCTGATATGGTGGCGCCCACAAACAACACGAGCCTGGAAAATCGGACTGACAATAGGCATTTTTGTCCTCAGCTGGCTCTTGTTCCAAATGACTCTGAAATCCATTAAAAATCTCAAAGAGTATTACGAGCTGATGGATGGACTCTAAAATGACTGCTAGGCAGAAGCGGGTAGCCGTGGGTCTTTAACCCCCAGCCTCCACACCACCGGACATGCGGGTCCGCATCCGGCAGAACCTTGGACAGGATGAGAATTGACTCCTGAAAAGCCAGCGACTTAGCCACGGATGAGTTCGTACACTGCACGCCATGACAAGAATCGACATAGACCAGATCAAAAGCATCATTGCTGACGGTCACGAAGCCCTCCGCGAGGCAGGCAATCCAAGGACTCTCCCTTTACATCTCACCGAGCTTTGCAGGGTCATTGCCACCCTTTCTTTCAGCCCACGAATCGTTCCTCGGAAGCGTATCGAGCCGACGGCGCGGAATACCAGCAACAGCCCTAGCAATGCACCCATGAAACCAAAAAGAGAGTGGCTTGTTTCGGCGAAGATCATGAAGGAGCCCAGCCCTGCGGCAAGCAACGTTACCGCATATGCCAATAGCACCGCGTACCGTTGTGTAAGGCCCAGGCCGAGCAGTCTGTGGTGAAAATGGTTACGGTCCGGGGCAAACATGGACCTGCGCTCAAGGAAACGGCGGAGCATACTCGAAAGTGTGTCCAGGATAGGGATGCCCAAAGCCAAAGCCGGCAGAGCGAGATGAACCAGGGTGTGAGATTGGGTCGAGCACATCACGCTGGAAACGGAGAGGGTAAACCCTAGGAATAAGCTGCCACAGTCACCCATAAAGATCTTTGCAGGATTGAAGTTAAAGAACAAAAAGCCGGTCAAACTTCCGAGCAGAGCGATCATTAGGACCGCCACAACAGGCTGGCCGCTGTGAATGGCGACGAGAGCAATGACTCCACAGGCTACCGCTGAAATTCCAGCTGCCAGCCCGTCCATGCCGTCGGAGAGATTTACGGCGTTAGTAATGCCCACAATCCAGAGGATTGTCAGCGGCCAGGAGAACCAGCCGAATTCAAGTGTAAACCAGTCAGCGACGGCGACTGTCTCTATCCGGATACCCACGGAACAGACTGCAATAGCGGCTGCGAGTTGGGCAAGGAACTTGTTCCGAGCCCGAATGGTTCTTATGTCGTCAACCAATCCAACCATGAACATGAATGCGGCAGCGGAGAGCAAGATTATGACCTGGGGCAGAACCTCGCCGAACGCGTCACCGCCGGCGTTTGGCAGGAACAGTGCAAGTGCGCTTAGGCACATCATCGAAATGAAGATTGAGACGCCACCCACACGCGGAACGGGCCTGACATGCAAGCTACGCGCCACCGGAATATCAACGATATTGGCTCGGCGTGCGACCCAGATAATAACGGGTGTCATCATCAGCGAGAGGAAGGCGGAGCCGAAGTATACTGGTAGATAGATTTCCATAGGATTTCCTCTATGCCGTCTTTTGGATTGATGGAACAGCCGTCAATGTTTCCGCTTGCTCGTCTCTTACCGTCTCATGGAGGGAAATCTGCTCGTCGAGAGCATAAAGCATCTCTCCGGCAGGCGCATATGTTTGAACTGTTGCGTGATAGGTGCCCCCCCAACTCCGATACCAACCACCCCATGAAACGATTGATGGATTGATGAGTCAGGAGTATACTATAATTGGCACTCGAAGTCACGCAATTGGGCCGAAGGCCTTTTGAAAAAGAGCGGATTTTTCTCCGGTCTGCCATTGCCAAGCCAAGGGTAGGATATTCTTGGACCTTAGCCGGGTTTGGGTTGAGATGTTTCGGGCGCATGACTCTCCTGAGTGTATGGGGTTTC
>JADFMM010000142.1 GCA_022563885.1 Planctomycetota bacterium
ATTTTCCTACAATTTTGTTGTCAAGAACCAGATTTCGCAGATTTCGAAATAGCATATCCGGTGTTGTCAGGAAACTATACAATAACTTGCTATGTCCTCCTATAGGGTGAACTGGATAAAATATTTAACTAGTAATTATCATTCAAGCTTAGAAAAGAAAGGAGCGATTATGTTGATATTCGAAGATATTGAGACCCCAGAAAAGACACCAACCGGATGGTTCGCCACACCCACACTGAGAATACCGAGAGTCAAGAGAGCGAAAGTCCCCGGAGGTTGGTTCGTGCTAATTACTCAGCCAGCGGTACGGGGATCATTTTTTTATCCCGATCCAGAGCATCAATGGGATGGGTCTTCCCTTCCGCAGAATCAGTTGAGTACTTAGTTGAGCAGTGTGCAGTAATGTAATGAAGTACATGCTCCCAACATAACCAGGCCATTAAAGCGACGCCAAAAAGCGGCGCGCATTATGGCAACGTTATAGGGTTTCTTTTTATCAACTTGTTATAAGACTTTTCTGAATGATTAAAGGGAGTAATACCTACCGTAATTATTGTACACTTACTTCTAAATCATCTCTGAATTCAAACCCACTGTATCTACGCTGTAGCCAGGAGCCCAAAAGTGATCCCTTCAGGCAAACCCTTACGGACTCTGACCACGCCCAGAGGACGTGGCTTTTTAAGTTGCAGTAAAGAACTCGCAAGCCTAGGAAATATGAAAGGGGCTAGCTTTTAAGCGAGGGTCTGATCCCCGCTAGACGCCCATAAACCAAGGGAAGCAAATCCTCCGTGGCTTGCGCATCTCCTTGCTCAATTGCATTCAATATACGGGTAACGTCGGTCATGGGAAAGCCGATCCCTAATAATCCGCTCCTGTTAAACTCACTTCGACCGACGCCTGCCATTGGCGAAGCTGTTTTGTCATGCGTTCGACGACGCGCGGATTATCTTTCGCCAGATTCAGTGTTTCACCCGAGTCCTGCTGGATATCGAATAGTTCCACATTCCCCTTCTTGGGACCGGCAAGAAATAACTTGGACTTTTGAATGCCCAATTGCACCCCATCTTCGATCGCTTCTCAATCGCGAAATCCGCGACGTAGGACAGCTACGCCTGTGGTTTCGCTCAATCGGGCGCGACCCAATATGGGGCACACTTGGACCCCAAATTGTCCAATTTATTTATTGCCGATCCCGTCGACAGGACAAGCTTGTATCGGTTGTCCAGAATCGACGCGTCGCCGCCAAAGTTGTTCCTCCTCGCCACCGGATGTTTGTAATTGAGAGAATCAATCGCCGCCTCAACCACGATCTCTGAACTTTCCCCCTGATGCTGCTCCGGGGCGGCCCCATTGCGCACCAACACCGGATCCATTTCAAAGAAATTGTCGTGTGACAGCCACTCGTCGAATCCCGCGGCCCCGGGATTGTTGGGCGCCCCGGCTTTCACGGGACCCAAATGCCATTTCCCAAAATGTCCGGTCGCATGACCTGCCGCCTCGATCAGCGAACCCAAGGTGATTTCCTCCGCCCGCATGGCCCAGTTCGGACCAAACAACCCGAAGCGATTGGGATGTCTTCAGGTCATGATACTGCCCCGCGTCGGCCCACAGTTGGGCGCCGCCGATTAGAACCGATCCAGCCGCAATCCCGACCGTGCCATCTTGTCCATCGTCGGCGTGTGCAGGATCGGATGGCCGTAATACCCAGTCTCCTCCCAGCCCTGGTCGTCCGCCATGCAGAGGATGAGATTCGGTCGGTCTGCCGCATTTACACCGATTGTGAATCCTAGTCCCACAATCATCACCGCCAGCGCCAGACGGCGACACCCTTGAAAACACGAATAACTCATTATTCCGTCCTAGTTCATTTCCCGGTCACATTCCCAATCGTTGTCGTTGTCGTGATCGTAATCGAAACAGTGAATAAGGGCAATCAGGGGTATCGATTACGACAACGACAACGACAACCGCTGCGCTGATTACGACCACGAGGAGTGGTACACGGACTGGCACCTATGCGAGAACGATTTTGAACCAGGCCCATTATTTCGTCCTCCTTGTTTCCAGGACCTTGGCATGCACATCCAACAGTTTCTGAAAGTCCTTCGACGGCTGTCCTTTGAATGACGAATTATCCGGCGACCATGCCGGCAGTTTGTCCAGGGCCGTCTGGAGACGCGCCTGGGCCTCTCGCGTTTCTCTCGTAGTCTGGTTCATGTCGAGGGGAGCCTGTTCGAGATAGTCATTTGGCACATCGATCATCCGTCCGTCGAGATACAGTTTGTGTCTCCCATCAAAGGCAAAACGTACCCGCCGAAACTTAGGTGTCGCCGACCGCGGGTCCTTGTCGTAGTGGACCAGCACCGAATCGCGTGGATTCCCTTTCTGTCCTTTTAATTGCGGCAGGAAACTTCGTCCGTCCAAGACTCGATCCGTCGGCACTTTCGCATGACCGAGTTCGGCAAGCGTCGGCATGAAGTCGCTGAACTCCACCAGGTCGTGACAAACCGAGCCCGGCTCGATGGTCCCTTTCCAGGTGGCAATCATGGGCACGTGCGTGCCGGCATCGATGGGGAAGGCCTTGCCCCCCATGACCAGCCGATCGCCCATCCACGATTCCACGCCGCGTCCGGTGCCGTTGTCGCAGGTGAAGATCACCAGGGTGTCTTCTGCGATGCCGGTTTGCTCCAGTTTCCCGATGATACGTCGCATCAGGTGACCCGAATAGCGCACCATGTCGCCAAAGTACTTTCTGTTGCTGGCGAACTTGTCTCGACTCGCAAAACCCTTTGAGTGTGGCGTCGGGACAAACGGCGCATGCGTCAATGCCATCGGGTAGTACACGAAGAAGGGCTCATCTCTGTTTTGCTCGATGAAGTTTAGAATGAAATCGGTGTAGATATCGGGTCCGAAATCGGCCTCGGTCGTGGGGCGATACTGACCATTCTCGAGAATGGATGGATTCCAGAATCTGGATGACGTCTTTCTCTTCTTGAGTTTGCTGGAGTTCCGATAGTGCTCCAGGTCCTTCGGCTGGAGGTAGTGGGCATAGGCCCACATACAACTCTCATCGAAACCGCACTCCTGCCACCACATCCCCATGGTCTTCTTGCCGGCATTCCCGGACAACTGCCACTTGCCGGCGATACAGGTCTTGTAACCCGCCGCTTTCAACACATTGCCAAAGGTCACTTCGCCTTTTCTCAGCACACCGAAGGCTACGTAATTGCGGGCATTGGACTGCCCCGTCATGATTTTCACTCGGGAGGGCGTGCAGACGGGTTGCGAGTAACATCGGGTAAAACGCATTCCTGCGGCAGCGATCCAATCAAATTGCGGCGTCTCGTAGGTCGTACCGCCGTTACACGCCAGTGCCTCGTATCCACAGTCGTCTGCCATCATCAGGATCACGTTGGGCCGACGTGTCGCTGCGTGGGCATGAAGCTGAACAATGACTGAAACAGAGAACAGAAGTCGGATGGAAATTTTCATGGTGTTCATCGATAGCTCCTACAGACGCTCACAGAAGGATCGTCGCACCGAGAGCGAGCGTTTTTGCCTCTGGCAAGGAAGGCGAAGTAGGCCATTCGAGGATGGTCGATGCAGCCTGACGCCGTGCAGAGGGAAAACAAGCCGCTCGAATGCAGAGTCATTCTGTTTGGTGCTCGTAGATCTTGGGTTGAGTCTGGAGACCATCCAGGCTCGCGATGGCGCGATTATACCGCACTGAGGCCCATGTGGGGTCAAGAAATCAAACAACGCTCGATCGCCTTGATCTATTGGTTCGGTGAAGCCAGCCAAACGCCTGAAAGACACCACTCGAGACACCCAACAACCTTTTGACAATTCGCAAGAATCAAGTAAGAGTAGTACCTCCGTCGGAAACAATCGTGTTTGAACAAACTATAAGAGAGAGTTCATGGTTGAGCAGCCCCTACGCACCACAGTCATCGGCAGCTATCCCTTTCCCTCCTGGTTGGAGCACGCGGCGCTGCATCTTGATGCCTTCGGAACAGATGAGATTGCCGAGATGCAGGACGATGCCGTCATGGCGGCGATTCACGATCAAGTCGCTGCCGGACTCGACGTGATCACGGATGGGGAACAGACGCGTTTCGATTTCAATCTGTCATTCTATGCCTGTCTCGCGGGATTGGGCGAGCAGGAACCCACGCCGCGAAGATTTGGTCCACCAGCTCATGATCAACGGGGCAAACACCACCTGGTGGGCGAACTCAGTGCCCCCAAGGGCCTGGGCGTGGTCCAGGAGTTTGAACGCCTCAAGCGTCTGGCGCCGGCCGGTCCCGTGCTAAAGGCAAGCGTTCCGGGGCCCTATACACTGAGCGGCCGCATCATTCCGAATGACCAGTATTCCGATCGTTTTGCCGTCACCGAAGCGATCCTGCCCATCGTCCGTAAAGAATTGGAAGACCTGGTGGCGGCGGGCTGTACCGAACTGACCGTCGATGAACCCTCCATGAGTTGTTATGCCTACAAATCCGATACGAAACGCTTTGTGGATATCTTTAATCGCACGGTCGAAGGGGTTGTCGGTAAGACCCGCCTGTCCACGCATCTCTGCTTTGGCAATTTCAAGGGCCACGCGGTGAGTAAGCGCCAATACGCACCCATGTTTCCCGATTTCCTGGATATGAAGGTCGATGAGTTTCACCTGGAGATGGCCAGCCGTGAGTTCTCCGAGATCGAGGTGATCGCGGAGATCGCCAAGTCCGCGGATGTCGCCGTGGGGATTATCGATGTGAAGAGTTATTTCATCGAGCCGGTTGATTTCGTCGCCGAGCGGGTACGACTCTGTCTCGAGCATGCTCCGGCGGAAAGGCTTTCCTTTGCCCCGGACTGTGGCCTCAGTCAGACGGCGCGTTGGGCCGCCAAACTCAAGCTGAAGAACATGGTCGAGGGCGTACGGCGCGTGCGGAAGGAGGTGGGCCTGTGATCAAGCCCATGCAAAGAGACGATGTGTTGCTCGCCGATGTCGAGCGGGCGAAGGAAGATGCCGAGGCGCTCCATCTGTGGTGGCTCGGACAGAGCGGCTATCTCATTCAATGGCAGGGTCGGCATCTGCTGCTTGATCCCTACCTGTCCGATTCACTCACACTGAAGTACGCGGAGACGCAAAAGCCCCATGTCCGGATGACGGAGCTGGTCGTGGCGCCAGACCGCCTGGATTTCATCGATGTGGTCACCTCCAGTCACAACCACACCGATCATCTGGACGGAGAGACACTCATTCCCCTGATCAAGGCCAATCCGATGCTCACGGTCATGGTGCCGGAAGCCAACCGTCAGTTTGCCGCAGAGCGGCTCCAGGTGGACTCGGCTCGTCTGACTGGCATCGTCTGCGGCAGACCGGAGACAGTGGGTGCGTTTGAGTTCAACGCAGTGCCGGCGGCCCATGAAGAAATTGAGACCGACGACCAGGGGCGTCACAAGTTTATCGGGTTGGTGGTGCGATTTGGCCCCTGGACGATCTATCACAGTGGTGACAGCATTCGCTACCAAGGCATGGTCGAACAGCTTAGCCAATGGGCGATAGACATCGCCCTCTTGCCCATTAATGGACACGATCCGGCGCGTGATGTTGCCGGCAATCTCTCCGGCGATGAAGCGGCGCGTCTGGCCAAGGAGGCCGGGGTGGGTTTGGTCATCCCCTGTCACTACGATATGTTCGAATTCAACACAGCCTCTCCGCACGAATTTGAAGCGGCTTGCAGGCGGGAAGGTCAATCATTCCGCACGTTGAAATGCGGCGAGAGACTGCGGAGCCTTAAGAGCGCCGTTTAGCAAGAGTCATCTGTCCGGATTTCGCCGACGGAGCCCGCCGATAGGCCCAAACCGCGACCAGCTCTTGACTGGCCAGAAGAGGAAGTCGGCTCGGCCCACGATGGTGGCCAGAGGGATAGGACCCAAGTGGCGACTGTCGAGGGAGTTGTCGCGGAAGTCACCGAGGACATAGCAGTGGTGCTTGGGAATGGTTGTTTTGGCGACGTTGGCCAGGTCAACAGTCGCCTCGTCTCCTTGACCCCGTTGGCGGACAGTATTGGTCGTGCGCCCGCTGCTGAGGATAGTATAGGTCGTGCGTCCATTGCTTTCTTCATAGACCGTGCCTTCGACGAGTTGTCTCTTGCGGGATCCTGCGGGATAGTGGGCCTTTAGCGTCGCGAGCGTCCAATTGGGCAGTTCTTTTCTTTCGAATGCCTTGTCATTGACAAACACCTGACCTTGCTTGATTTCCACCGTGTCACCGGCCAGGGCGATGACACGTTTGATCCACTTTTCCTGACGCTGATGCAGGGGTGTGAAGACCACCAGATCGCCCCGTTGGGGATCGGCAGCGCGGTAGGCAGCCTTGTTGGCCAATAGGCGGTCGCCGGGGAGGATCGTGGGATACATGGACGCGTGGGGAACCCAGAATGCCTCGATGCACTTGTCACGGGCATGGAGGGCATAGCCTAGTGACCCGCCAGCAGAAACCAGCCATAGCAGGCCGTAGACGGCCCAGTGATTGTACTCTTTGCGTTGATAGTCTCGTCGTGTCCTTCGGGCTAGCCGCATGGCGTCTACGAGGGGAATCAGGGTCGTCAGTGCATAGGCACCTAGGACCGCGAGGAGCGCAGATGTCGTGGGAGGGGACAGCCGTGTCAGCACTTGAAAGTAAAGCGGCACCGCGGTGACAGTGACAGCGATGAACACCAAACCCCTCCTTATCCGTCCGCAATACACCTGACCCAGCCCCGGTGACACCAAAGACAGTAACCCGGCCAGTAGGGGATGACGTTTTGTGGTTCGTAAGCTACTCTCTTCACTCATGGTAGAATTCCTTTACGATCTGGGCAGGAAGTCAAACGTTTTACCCCACGGCCGCGGCAAACAGCATGACAAATCGAATCACGAAGACCAGTAGGGCTCCGATGGCCAGGCCCGCTTGCGCCAGGGGCGTGCAAACCCATTGGTCCCATTTTGAAAAGTCCTCTCGATGCGAATCGTGGTAAATGCCTGTCATCACGCACTCGGCGAAGTCTTCGGGGATCTCCACGGCCTGCTTCTTCTTTAGCCATTGCTGATACACTTTTTGCTTATTCATTGTCGTCCTTCATGAAGGTCGCCAGCGATGCCTGGAGTTTCTGCCGGGCTCGATTGACCCGTGACTTGATGGTGCCCACCCGTGCGCCCTCGATCTGCGCGATTTCTTCGTAAGGCAACTGCTCGATCTGGGACAATACAAAGGCACGCCTCTGCCGGTCGGGCAGCGATTGCAGTGCCACATCGAGCTTGACAAACATCTCGCGGAGCACCAGGTCGTCGGACACCTCACCCGGGCTTTGCTGCTCGGGCAACGCCGAGATGGCCCGAGGACGTTTTTTCTTGTTGGCATTGATCGTCTTGTTCCTGGCAATCGTAAAGAGCCAAGTCGAGAGGCGACTGCACGCCGGATCGAAACGCGACAGCTTGGCGAAGGCGGCGAAGAACACTTCCTGTGCCAGATCCGGTGCGTCCTCCGGATCTCGGAGCAAATGTCGCACAAAACTCAATACGGGTCGTTCGTAGCGGTCCACGATCAGTCGAAAGGCCTCTGTGTCGCCCCGGAGCACACGACTGACAGTTTCAAGTTCGTCTTGCATGGTCTCCAATTAGGCTTTGTCGGAAAACTCCGACGTGGGCACGAGAGCGAGTCATTTTTTCGCCTGGCAAAGACGGCGAAGCAGGCGATGTTGGTTTTATCGTCGATGGAGCCGGATGCAGCCAGGCGTAAAAAGGGCCGCTCGAAGCCAGACCGAGTTTTCCGACACAGCCTGCGAACAATTCGTTGTTTCCAGTCCGTTATACCGCTGAGTCTTGACTGGGTTCCAAGAATTTGCCGCTTTGTTAAAGAACTTTTGCCGGGCCGCCCAGCCGAGAAAGATGCGTTTGTATTTGCTGGGAAAAGGGTTTATTATCAAAGACGAGTGTGATCACTTACTCGACGAGGATTTACGTAAAAGCAAGGCATCGAGGCGTTCTACCATGAAGACCCAAACAATGAATCGACGGCGGTTTTTGGCGTATTCTACCGCTGCAACCGCTTTTACGATTGTCCCACGTCACGTCCTCGGGGGTCCGGGGCATATCCCTCCGAGTGAGACCATTCAAGTGGCCGGCATCGGTATTGGGGGCGTGGGACACGGTCAGATCCAGAGCGTGGCTAGACAGCCCGGGACGCGAATTGCATACTTATGTGATGTGGATGATGTGTATGCCAAACGCACCCACGACAAATTCCCCGAGGCTAAGGTGTACCGGGATTTCCGCGACCTGTTACACACCGAAGCCGACAAGATCGACGCGGTGTATTGCGGCACGCCGGACCATACCCATGCGGTCATCTGTGCCGCGGCCCTGGAAAGGGCCAAGCATCTCTGCTGTGTGAAACCGCTGACGCGGACCATGGATGAGTTGCATGTCGTGACCGAAGGTGCACGGCGAGCGGGTGTGGCCACCCAGATGACCGCGTCACCGAACACGCATCCCAAGGCCTGTCGCCTGATTGAGATGATCCAGGACGGGGCCATTGGCGCGATCCATGAGGTTCATATCTGGTCCAATCGTCCCCTGTGGCCCCATGGCATGCTGCGGCCCCCCGGTGCAGATCCCATTCCCGAGACCTTTGACTGGGACCTGTGGTTGGGGCCGGCTGCCCTGCGCCCGTTCAAAAACGAATGGCCCGAGGGTCACCTGGCCCTCAAGCAGGTGCTCAGCGGCCGACCGCGTAAGGCCGTCTACCACCCATGGAACTTTCGCGGTTGGTGGGCATTCGGTACCGGGGCATTGGGTGACATGGGTTGTCATCACTTTAACACCACGTTTAAGGCCCTAAAACTGACCTACCCCACGCGTATCAGCGCCAGTGCCACCCGCGTGCTGGATGAAACCGCTCCCCTGGGATCCATCGTGACCTATGACTATCCGGCGCGGGCGGGCATGCCGCCCTGCCGGGTGGTCTGGTATGACGGCGGACTCAAACCGCTCAGACCCAAGGAACTGGAGGATTCCCGCGACCTGCACGGTTCGGGCAATCTTTACATCGGTGACAGGGGCAAGATCCTCGGTGGCACCAATGACGGTCGGATTATTCCTGAATCCAAGATGAAGGCTTACAAGAAGCCGCCCGAACGGCTCACACCCCGCACCGGGACCTGGGGCGAATGGGTCGAGGGCATACGCGGCGGCGAAGCGGCAGGCTGCAACTTTGACTGGGCCGAGTACATCACGGCCGCGGTGCTGCTGGGCAATATTGCCATTCGAACCGGCAAGACCCTGGACTGGGATATCGAGACCAGGCGCTTCACCAATTATGAGCCGGCCAATCAGTACCTGAAAGAGCCCTACCGTTCGGGTTGGAGTTTGCCTGCTGTTTGAACAAATCTTGTATCGTCTCTGACTCATGAGGGATGATGCATTTCAGACAACTGCTGCGTTCATTGCTACTCGGCATCTTCCTCATTGGCTACTGCATCGGCGCCGGACGTGTCACGGCCATGGCCACCGCCGGGGCGGAGGTTGGCATGTCGCTGCTCTGGACCGTGTTCCTTTCCTGTCTGATCGCATTCTTCCTGATCGACCTCTACGGAAAGTTCACCCTCGTGACCGGCGAGACGACGCTGGTGACATTTAGAACATCCATCCATCCCGCAGTGGGATACTTCTTCATCGTCACACGCACCGCGCACATCTGCGGCAGCGTCATCGGCGTGATGGGCATTGTGGCCGACGTCTGCTTCGGGTGGTCGAAGCATTTCGTTGAGGGCGGCCTCGCGCCGCTCCCGTTTGCCGTTGTTTTTATGGTGTTGGTTTGTGCGCTCTTTTTAGACTGGTTCAATTCCGGGTTACACGACTCGACGTAGGACTCGTGCTCGTAATCGGCTTTTCGGCGCTCTCGATTACGAGTACCGCTTCGCTGAGCACGAGCACGAAAACAGGCCAGGCGGACTGCTACCCATATGCACACTTTTGTGAACCAGGCCCTCTTTTTAGATGGACGGACCCGTGTGTTCCAACGCCTTCTCACCGCTGGGTAGCTTTCTTCGTCGAGTTGTTAGAGAGCCTTAGGCTCTTCAGAGTTGGAAGCAGGTGCCCGAAACGAGCGTTCGACGCCGTCGTCCGGGTCGGTCGATACCGAACGGCATAGACCCTAGCACGACGCCTCATGCTCCGAACACGGAAGTGTCAACTGAGATGCGTACACCCATGCACGCATTGTACATAGCGGGTTCATGAAATGACATTCCGGGATTCCTTGCAAACTGGCCCTGAAAGTTTTTGTGTTTGTAACTATAGATTTATACTATGTTTATGTCGTGAACCATCCTCTGGCACCCCTCTTGCTGTCTCCTCGATAAATGAAACTCATTTTAAGGAGCCAACCATGAAAACCAGAATCGAACTCAAAACCGTCGTCGGCGTCAGCATCCTCTGTCTGATGCTCAGCCCCTGCTTCGGGGCCGGCCTGCTGAAACCCGTGAATGGTCCGGCAGACACCGTGTTCATGAAGTCACACCGGGTGAATGTGACCATCAACAACGGCTTTGCCCGAACGGAGGTGGATCAAGTCTTTGGGAACAACACCGATCAAGACCTGGAGGCGGTCTATTCCTTCCCTCTTCCCAAGCAGGCGAGTCTCTCTGAGTTGAGTCTGTGGATCGATGGGCGGGAAGTGCTGGGAGAAGTACTGGAGAAGGAGCAAGCCCAAAAAGTCTACGAGGAGCAGAAGCGGGCCGGACATCATACGGCGTTGGCCGAGAAGGACGACTACAAGACCTTCAATGTGAAGGTCACTCCGGTTCGGGCCGCAGGCGAGACACGCGTCCGTCTGGTCTACTATCAAGCGCTGGAGATCGACGCCAATATCGGCAGGTATGTGTATCCCCTGGCCGAGGGCGGTGTGGACGAAGAGCGCATTGCCTTCTGGTCAGTGGACGATAAGGTGCATGAGTCGTTTCGCTTCGACCTGACGCTCAAGTCTGCCTTTCCCGTCAAAGAAGTCCGCGTTCCCCACTACGACCATAAGGCGGTCATCGAACGGATCGACACCGAGGATTCCGGTTCGGCCGATGGAAGCACCTATACGGTGACCCTCGACTCTCCCGAAGGCGATGCCCTGACGCGCGACATCGTCGTCTACTATCGGCTGGCCGACGATGTGCCGGCCCGTCTGGAACTGATCCCCTATCGAGAACCGGGAAGACCCGGGACCTTCATGGTGGTCGTGACGCCTGCGGCGGATCTCCGTCGGATCAGCGAAGGGACGGATTGGACCTTCGTGCTGGATGTCTCCGGCTCCATGAAGGGCGGTAAGATTGCGACCCTGTGCCAGGGGGTCAGCAAGGTGGTCAAGCAGATGAATCCGCAGGACCGATACCGCATCATTACCTTCAATCAAATGGCCAGCGACTTAACGCGGGGCTACGTGCAGGCCACCCCCGCCCATGTCCAGAGTACCCTGAGTCAGATCAAGCAGATCCGTGTCGGCGGCAGTACCAACCTCTTCGCCGGGATTGAAATGGCATATCAAGGGTTGGATGAGGATCGGTCATCAGGCATTGTGGTGGTCACCGACGGCGTGGCGAATGTGGGTCAGACCCAGCACGCTCAATTCCTGCGGTTGCTCAAGCGCTTTGATGTACGGCTGTTCACCTTCGTGATCGGCAATAGCGCCAACCAGCCACTGATGGACCGCTTGGCCCGTGACTCCGGCGGCTTCGCCATGAATATCAGCGATTCAGACGATATCATCGGCCGTATCCTACAGGCCAAGAACAAGATCCTGTACGAAAATATGCACGATGTTCAACTGAGGTTCTCAGGTGAGCAGGTGACCGACGTCACGCCTCGCAAGCTTCCCAATCTGTACCGGGGCCAGCAGCACGTGGCTTTCGGACGCTACACGGGCGCAGATCGAGTGACGGTTGAACTCAGCGCCAGGATCTCGGGTCGCGAAGAAACCTGGCGGTGCGTGGTGGATTTGCCGGAGGTCGACACCGATAACCCCGAGTTGGAACGGCTCTGGGCCCTCTCTCGCATTGACGACATCATGGAAACCATTCGAGAAAACGGCGAAACCGAGACGGAGAAACAACAGGTGATTGACCTGGGCACGAGCTACTCGCTGGTGACCGACTACACTTCCATGGTCGTGCTTGAGGAAGCCGAGATGGAAAACAGCGGTATTCAGCGCCGGAACGCCCAACGCGTGCAACGCGAGCGGCAGGCGCAACAGGCGCGTCGCCGGCAACCTGTACGGTCCTATCGCGTCGGCCCATCATCCACAGACCAAGACGGGTCCTCGGCGCAAGACCAGGGCATGTTCCGCGGCAGACGCTCACCCGGGTTTGGCGGGGGGACGGGTCCGGTTGGTCCCCTGTTTTTGGTCCTCTTGCTGTGGGCGCGTAGGAAGACACAGAGACGTGGCTAAGCCCCGCAAGCCAAAGAGAGCCGTGACAGTGGGCGGAAGCACTGTCACGGCACTGTTCTGGAGAAAACTCATGAAACGCTGGGAAATCTGGATCTACGGTGCCTGCATCGCCATCGCCAACCTGAGCCTGCTAAACGGCTCGGTCGCCACCGGGGGCTACTACTATCCGGATAGAGTCATCGCCGGCGAGTTTTATCGCCTTCTGACGCACCCCTTTGTTCATGTGAGTGGGTACCATCTGCTTCTGGACGGATCCGCCTTCCTAATGTTATACGCCATGCTCAAAGAGAGTAGTCTGGTCCGACGCACCCTGTATCTGTTAGGCGCCCACATCGGCTGCGTGATCGGCGTGACAATGGTATTGCCTCTACACGATTCGATCGGTTATGCGGGTCTGTCCGGGATCGCCCACGGCCTCATGGCCGTCTGGGCCTTGGAATGCCTGCAATCCAAAGAGAGAGACATCGTCATCGTCGGATGGATGACCTTCGGTATGGTCTTGGGCAAAGCGCTGTACGAGGCCTTCTCCTCACAGATGCTCTTTTCGTTCATGCACAATTCACTCATAGGCCAGCCCATCAGTGTCAGTCACCTCAGTGGTATTCTAGGTGGGGTTCTGTCCTTTGGTCTGTTGCAATGGCAGCGGACTAAGGGATCGGTGGAAGGGGATTGCCGTGGCAGGCTCAGACACAACAGCATGGAACGGAGAAGCTGTTCTGACCTTGGCTGATGAGATTGAGTGCAGCGTTTCGTCTATCCGTATTTGCGCCTGAACACCCGGACTATGCCCAGAACAATGGCAGGGACAATGA
Source organism: Planctomycetota bacterium (assembly GCA_022563885.1). Lineage (GTDB taxonomy): Bacteria > Planctomycetota > Phycisphaerae > Sedimentisphaerales > Anaerobacaceae > JAIPFM01. The sequence continues at coordinate 13,282 of JADFMM010000142.1, forward strand.
CTATGTCTATGAGGTTGTCCATCCAGGAGGATGTGCCACCCAGAAATTCTGAGGTCAGGGGAGCCGCAATTCCATCTAAAACGGGAAATACAACCAAGACGGCAGCCAGAAAAACAATACTTCCAGGTGTCTGTTTCATGATCCCTCCTGTTAATTGCACATCCACGTGCTGTCAATCTGTCCGACGAAGGGGCCTGCTAGCTTGGTTCGTGCATTTTGATCCCGTACTGCGGGTCATTCTGCTCTGAACAATGGAGACCCATGCCTACTTCCGATAAGTGTCCCAAGCATGCTGTAATCTGACAGGTAAAGTATACTACCAAAACGCCGGAATCAAAAAGACTGACTCTATGATTATCCGGCCAATGCAGCATACCAGAAATCCCGTCCCCCCATTTTCACTCGGGCCGGCTCTATCTGGTCCGGGATGACGGAATTCTCAGCTGCGTACGCACCCACACCGGCCATGTCAAATATCGGGAACGATTGGGAGCCTCTGGGCACTACAACGCCTCACCGGTGATTGATAACGACCATTTGTACCTCTTTTCCAAGCGGGGAAGGGTCACGGTCGTGAAATGCGGCGATGAGTTCACGGTGGCGCATCAAGCCGATCTCGAGGTGTCCATTGCTGCCACGGCGGCGCTGGATCAAGAAGGCAGCCTTTTACCTTCGCAGCAGCGGTGCGTAGCTGTCCTACGTCGCGGATGTCGCGATTGAGAAGCGATCAAAGATGGGGTGCAATTGGGCATTCAAAAGTCCAAGTTATATCTTGCCGGTCCCTTAGATTAGAAACTGAATTGAGGATCTCGTCGGCCTCTCATGATGAGAGAATGCCCTTGAGCTTCAAAGCCTTTCCCCAGTCTCGATCTCTCCTTTTGAGTGCGACCAAATAATGAGATAGTGCTTCCTCGACGATCTGATTGATACCCTTTGATCCTTCCTTCGCAGCCAATTGAAGCAATGCTGCCCGAAGACAATCAGATACTTCTATGGTTATCCTCATACCCAAAGCATAGCGTACATCCACATACATGTCGAGACGATCGTGCGCGACACAGTATGTTGACTCCGCTCTGAACCGTGTATGATCATCAGAGCCATTTCGAGGATCGTGGACCACCAAGGCGGTCGCATCTCAATGCCAAGTCCGTTTGATTTCCGCCAGAAAGGCCATTTGAAGATTCCCGAGGTTCAAATAATCAGTAATTAGGATTCAGGATTCAGCAATTGGTAGAAGTCGGTAGTCGGTCATTTGGATCGGGTCGGGCTAGGGACTGATTACTTCCTCACTGATTACTCAGTCCCTCCTAGCGGACTATCCCCGAGAGGATTCGAACCTCTAACCTTTGGCTCCGGAGGTCGAAACTTCGTGAACATTCGTTCCTCCCGTTAGTGCCTCTCAGTTTTTATCAGCATTTCTAAAGATTTCTCGGGACACGCTTCAAGGCCCCTGCTATAGTTGTCCCCATGATAGCTATGGCACCAGAACATGGATGTCTGGATCGGCCGATAGGCCCAGTCAGCGAAGGACTCAATCTAGGGCAACTGCTCCAAGAGAATCGTGCGCTGTACTGTGAAAAAAACTACTACAGGAGCCTGCACGAAAAAGCTAAAACCCGAGAAGAACTGCTCAAGCAGGAGGTTCAACAACTCAAGGCACG
>JADFMM010000143.1 GCA_022563885.1 Planctomycetota bacterium
ATGAGCGAAGTTTGACAATCGGTCCCGATAAAACGTTGATCTGGAAACCCCTAGCTGTTCGGCAACCTTTCGTCTTGGTATCTGAAAGGTTTCCATATGCCAGACTATGAACAACCGTTCTCTGACGGTGTAACGAGGCTTTTTCTGCTGCTTTCTGATTCGTTTCTGGAGAATCGAAACCTGCACCTGTCGCTGGTAGACCTTGTCTCTTAGAAATAGGAGCTCTTTCTCTCTGGTATCGGCGTTCATGGTGGCAAGTCGTTTGAGGCTTCGCTTTCGCGTCCTGCCAGAGAATTGCGAGGCCATGATGACAGACTTGACGATTAACGAGACTGCATAGGTGGTGACGCCGAGGTTCTTATCCATCGCGCCCGTCCAAACCTCCTCGGAAGTGAAAGAATACCATCTGTGAGGGTGACATTGTAGCAGGAGGGCGGTAACGAATGCCAATGGGAGCCTTGGATGTTGGATGCCTAAACGGCTGCGAACTATGGTGTTACGGCAGGCATCACGGTGGTCCCATTGTCGCTTGACAAGCGCACGCTCTCCGAATTTAATAAAAATAAAATACCAATAAGAAAAGGAACCCATGTTAAAACGACGTCAATTTCTTCACAGCCTAATTGCGGCTCCCTGGCTTCTTCGAGCCTCTAATCTTTACGCCCAAGCCACCAACGGCCTGCCTGGTTTGAGAATCAAAGATATCAAAGTGATTGCGACCAGCCCGCGTCGCGGGTATTCCTGGGTGTTCATCAAAGTGTACACCAACGAACCCGGTCTCCATGGAGTCGGCTCGGCCAATTACCGTTATCTTTGTTGGGCCGTCAAAGCGGCATTGGAGAAACATATGATTCCCTTTTGGATCGGCAAGGATGCCGACCGGATTGAAGACATGTGGCAATCCACCCATGTGCGCTCCTATTGGCGTAACGGCCCCATCACCAATGTCGTCCAAGCCGCGATTGATTCCGCATTATGGGACATCAAGGGGAAACGCGCGGGACTCCCGGTCTACGAATTATTGGGAGGCAAAGTGCGTGATGCCGTTCCACTCTATGCGCATGGAGGAGGATCAGATTTCGAGGCCTGTGCGACTAGTGTCCAAAAATGGTTCGACAACGGATTTAGGCATGTGAGGGTTCAAATGGGGGGATACGGAGGCGGAGGCTTTATTGCTCCCGGCATGGGAAGCAGACCCGAAACCGGCTTCAATGGCAAGGCGTTTGATGAAGAGCTTTACGTCAAAACCATCCCTGAATTGTTTCAGCATATCCGCGACCAAGTTGGCTGGGAAGTCAAACTCCTCCATGATGTCCATGAACACCTGACTCCCTCAGGCGCCCTCGAATTGGCCAAGCGTCTGGAGCAGGTCAAAATGTTTTTTGTCGAAGACATTCTCCCTCCGGAGCAAATTGATTACTTTAAACAAATCCGCGCCTTGACCTCGACACCGATGGCCATGGGCGAACTTTTCACCCATCCCCACGAATGGCGTCCGTTGATCGCAAACCGCTTGATTGATTTTATCCGATGTCGCGTGGGGATGATCGGGGGAATCACTCAGGCCAAAAAAATTGCCGCATTGTGCGAACAATTCGGAGTGCGGACCGCCTGGCAGGAAGGAGGCGAAAACGATCCTATCAACCAGTTGATCGCCTACCATGTGGATATGACCATTCCCAGTTTCGGCATTCAGGAAGAAAACGACTTTCCCGAACATGTTTACGAAATGATGCCCGGCGCCGCGCGCATTCGAAAAGGGTATCTCTACGGATCCGACACGCCTGGCTTGGGAATCGATATCGACGAGAAAATTGCCGCGCGTTTCCCTCTCCATGACGATTACCGAAACGCAGATTGGACCACAGTCCGGGGTATGGACGGATCGGTCGTGAAACCTTAATGTCCAAAGCAGAACCGAGGTACTGGTCACGACATCCTGGACCTTTGTATACGAGAACTCGTCACTCTGGGTGGGGAAGAGATAATTATAGAGGAGTGCCAAGTCCCTTGATGGCAAACGTGATTTGGCTAATGCGAATTCAAGATACCCAGGCTACATCGTGCACGCAAATGCCTAAACCGCTGCAAAACTGTGGTGTTACGGTAGGCATCACGGTGGTCCCATTGTCGCTTGACTAGCGCAGATGTTCAATGTTGCTTGCCGCCGAATACTACCATAGAATTCATACCGAATCGATAACCAGGGAGCTTGCATATGCCGGCGGAAGTTAACAAGTTCGAAATAAAAAACCATGAAAAATGTGAGTCAGATCATGAACCAAAATAATCAGTTTAATAGAAGAGAAATCCTTGCTTCGCTTGCAACAAGCACTCTTGCGGCCAGCGCAGTGATTGGATCAGGTGGTATTCTATCCACGGGGTGCCGATTGTCCGAAAGCGCCAATGCACTGCGACCCAAGAAACCGGTGCTAATGAAAGTAGGCTGTCAACACGGTGGTACCGGGAAAAAGAATTTGGAGTATTTGGCCCGGCATGGTGTATTTAATATGGATGGCGGTTCGCCGAAATTCATCGAAGGAGTTGGTTGGGATCTGGAAGATTCATTGGCAAAAAAAGAAGCTTGTGACAAATATGGCATCAGTTTAGATGCCTATCATCTGCCGCTGTCTTCTGCTGGAATTGAGCGAGTCGCTATGCCCAATATCATGCTGGGGAAAAGTCCCGCACGAGATCGTGAAATTGAAATGATTCAACAGATGATCTCCGTGGCGGGTAAGTCAGGTGTGAAAGTACTGCAATACAATACCACAATACACGTCATTTTGAGGACCGGGAGAACACGTGACCCCGCGCGCGGCAATGCGACCTATAGCACTTGGGACTATGAAGAGGCCTTGAGGCGAAATGAGCCGACCACGATCGCTGGGAAAGTATCTATTGACGAAGTTTATGAGCGGATCACTTATTTGCTTGATAGAATTCTTCCCGCGGCAGAGGAGTATGGTGTCAAACTGGCCAACCATATTGCCGATCCGCCGGTTCCAGCGGGTTATCGTGGTATTACGCGATGGAATAGCCCTGACGTATTTGAGGGCATCAGGCGCTTCTCGAAGCTTTCCGACAGCCCGTCGCACGGTTTTAATCTGTGCTTGGGATCGACGGCGGAAGGTTTAAAAGACCCGAGATCTGAAATATTGCCGATTATTAATTGGGTGGGGGATAGAAACCAGATATTCAATATTCACATGCGCAATATTCGCGGGGGTTGGAACCATTTCCAGGAAGTTTATCCGGACAATGGTGACATGGATTTTGTAGAAGTAGTGAGGGCGTTGCGGGATGTGGGTTATTCGGGAATGGTGATGCCGGATCATATCCCGCAACACGAGGACCCAGCCAGCGGCTCTGAGGGCCATGCTTTTGCTTTTGGATATATCAAAGCACTCATCCAGGCAGTGGCAAGTGAAGTTTAGGTCGATGCTCAAAACCGCGCCATAGTGAAACCGATCGACGGGCGGGAGCCATAGTCCCTCTTTCCTGGTCTGGGTATGCTATGAACTCAAGGATGCTCAAGGAGTCTACTGGAGCCGTTGAGATTAAACATGTTCGATTTCATGAATAGACAGGCACTCCTACCGGGCGATGCAATGACTACCCATTGTTTGACGCAGTTGGAATGGTAAGGAACTAACGATGGCTAAATCTGAATGCTTTATTCCTCTGGATTTTAAGAGGCAGGACGAAGCATCCATGAAACAAGAATCACAGGCCTTCTATCGACTCATGTCGCGGCGACGGACGGTACGTGATTTCTCCGATCAGAATCTGCCCCGAGTGGTATTAGAAAATGCCCTGCTGGCAGCAGGTACCGCACCCAGTGGGGCGAATATGCAGCCCTGGCATTTTGTCGTTGTTTTGGACAAAGCGGTGAAAAAGCGTATTCGCGAGGCGGCTGAGATCGAAGAACGGGAACTGTACGCCCATCGTGCTAGTGAAGAGTGGATACAAGCACTAGTGCCGCTCGGGACGGATGCTAACAAGCCATTCTTGGAGAAGGCGCCGGCTCTGATCGCCATATTTGTGAAAAACTTCACCGTCGATAAGCTTGGCGAAAAACACAAGAATTACTATGCCGCAGAGTCTGTCGGGATAGCAACCGGACTTCTAATAACGGCCTTGCACAAAGCCGGCCTGGCAACACTTACGCACACGCCCAGTCCGATGAAATTTCTCAACAAAATACTGAAACGCCCGAACTACGAACGGCCATTCCTGTTACTAGTGTGCGGTTACCCGGCCATCGACGCCGTGGTCCCTGAATTAAAACGGCGAACGCTAAAGGAGATTTCGACCTTTATCTAGCAATCCCAAAAAGTGAAAGCCACGACGATCAATGGCACAGTAGGATCGATAATGGGTCCCTAATTGGCGACGCGCTGGCAAATCTGCCGAGTGAAAGAACCTCTATTCATATACGACGCCGACGTATGTGTTCTTCCAGGACGGTACGATATTCGCCGATACGGATGTCGCGTTCGCAGCACACCAGCATCAGGACTCCGTCACAACGGAAGTTTCCGTCCCATTCTGTCACTTGATCGTCGCTCCACTTAGGATCGTAGGCCCGCAGACGCTCGTCGCTGATCCGAGAAAGGTATGCCCGCAGGTTGATGTCGGTCTCATCCGAGGGCGTGCCGTCGATGGGTTTTTCCAGGTCGATTTCGTTCACGGTGGATCTCCTAAGGGATCGTCAAGGAATAAGTTGTGCAATTGGGCTTTCACATGCGGAAGTTATTTCTTGACGGTTCCTAAGTGTCAATAGTCGCAGATGTGGCTATGGGTTCGCAGTCTGTTGGTTGGCAGCACCGCATCCCGGAGCTGGGTGCTGTCTATCCCTAGTTCATGGCACGAGGAACAAATGGCATTGTGCTCCAGTCGCCGATGTTTCCCGGTGCTTTGGCCGTGGACGTCGTGGCAGGCCAAACAACTCATTGCAGACGGATCAGACACCGCGCACTCACGAGCGCTCAGATAGATATGTTGGTCGATGGGTGGCAGAGCCTGGATCGCGGCGTCGGAAAAATCAACCTGAAAATCTCGAAACAAGTTGTCGCCTGGGACAAACGTCTGTGGATACGGCAATCCGGAGCTTTTCGATTTCCCGCCACGCAGGTGACATTGTCCGCAGACCGAGGCCATTATGCGAGGCTCCATACTTTTGCTGGAGAGCAAGGCGAGGCGGGTGTCTTCTGTGTGGGCGAGTGGGACGTCGCCGTGGCAGGTAAAACAGTCGAGCGAAAGTGCAGAGAATGCCCGCGTTTGTGTATCGACGGCGGTCGCATGGCAACCGGCGCAGCGGTCTCCGAATGTCGCGTTGTCCCACACAAGCGACTCACCGTGTTTCAACTCGCCACCTGGGCAAGCGACTCACTCTTGCCGGCGGCGCGATGATTCGCTTGGCGCGGGGAACGGTACGCGAAGGATGTCGAGAGCATCTCCAATTTGCCGTATTCCTTCGATCGCCGCAGATAACGCGTGATACGCCGTGACCCCAACAGGTAGCGCGTCTCGGCAGCGGCATCGTTTCCCCCAGCGTGCCGGCGCAGTGCGGCGACTGCCGGTTCGTCGCGATGGGCCGGACGGATCGTCAACTGATGACCGTTCTTGCTCCATGTGGATCCGATGTTTCGATGACAGAACAGGCATTCATCCCCGGTGATATAGGAGGGTCGTGGTTTTCCGACATGATCGCCTCCCCACGCGGCCGGATCGACGCGATGTGGCTGCGCCTGCTCGTCGGCGAGGGTCGATACGACGCAGGCGACAGACCCGCCGACCATCAGCAAGGACATAGCAGTCGAGTACTTTGCGGCGCGAGACATCGACTCATGCTCCCGTTCACGAATGGGCCCGCACCCACCCCTGTGCCGCGTTGTCACGCTGTCCGCCGCCTTCCAGGTAGGTCGTCTTGAGTTGGCTCAACGAATCCACGGGAAGGGCTTTGAGCCGCTGATTCACATCGATGCCGTAGATCTTGGCGGCGTTGAGACCAAAGATGTTGGCCTTGTCTTGCTTGCTCAGTTTTTCATAGCCAAATTTCTCGCACAGCGTGTCGCTAATCTGGAAACGCTTCATGGCATCGATGACCCATTGTGGCGAGCCCCACCAAAGGCAATCCGTGCCCCAAATCACATGGTCCGAGCCGTAATACTTGACGTTCTTGCCGATCAAGTGCTGGCACATCTCGGGGTGTGAGATCGACAAGAGGCCGAACGATGAGCCGATTTCCGGATAGACGTTCTGCATCTCCGGATTGCGTTCCTTGATTTTCATCAGCTCGGCGTGCCAGAGAAAATCGCCGGTGGTGGGGTCATAGAAACCCTGCCGCTTGAACTGCGGCTCGCCGGGCCCGTGCTTGAGCGCGGAATGGTAGGCGATAAAGGTCAGGTCGGGATGATCCTTGGCGGCCTTCTCAAGGTCGCCCGGATGGGCAAAGTGCCCCAGCGTCCGAGACTGCGAGGCGAATCCTTTGTGCACGCTGAATATCTTAAGGCCCAGTTTTTTGGATTTCTCGTAGAAGGGATAGGTCAGCTTCTCGTCATCCATGCGGAAGCCGTCGCCGGACCGGCCAGGGTCCGTGTGGCCGTACCACTTCCAGCTATCGATACCGTAGGTCTTGACCTCCCGCTCCATTTGTTCGAAGAGTGCCGGGAAGTCCGGTGCATTGGTTTTCCTGTCCCAATAGTGATTCGGTGCGCAATTGCCCTGGCAGAGGGCACGCGTTCCACCGGCCAACTCGTTTATCGCCTTCTTGCTCTGCGACATCAGCCAACTGGGCAAGATGCCGCCACGCCGATTCCGGCCTTCGAGAATCTTGCCGGCCAGGTCTTGGTTGATTTCACGGCCTGGCACGCCGGAGATGACCGCGATGCTGGTTTCGCTGTCGAAAAAAATCTCCTTGACGAAATTCGTGAAGCTGTATGCGTCGGGATTGTCTTGCAGATCGAAGCCCATGTTGCGCACGAACTCGGCCGTTCGGAAGCCGATGGCCACGCCGTTGGTGAAGTGAGTCTGCACATCGAGGACAAAGTACTCGCCCTTAGGAAATTTCTCTGCCGTTGCCTCGGCGTCAAGCGTCTCCGCGGCGTCAACGTCCCAGTTGGGGCCGTAGATCATGTTCGACGCCAAAAAGGCCGTCGCCATGCCCATCGAAGTCCGCATGAAGTCGCGCCGCGGCATGCCCAGTTTTTTGGCCTTCTCTTCCGACAACTCTCCGATCAGCTTCTCCCACTGCCGCTGCTGCTTGTTCTGCGGGCGCGGAATGAACTCTTCGTTCGACACCGCCTGTGTCGGGACCGGCGAGTCGACGCCATTTTGTTGGTCACGCTGCCATTTGGGAATCCACATTGTTGTCCTCGCTTATGTATAGGGTAGGGTGCAATTGGGCATTCAACAGTCCAAGTTATTGCTTGCCGCTCCCTAATGTTTGATGGTGATGCCAGCCGCTCCAGATAGGGACTTCATCGTCGGCAAGCCCGGCCTCACTTTTGGCACGTTTGAGACTATCGTCAACACTAATAGGGTAAGTATGCAAGCGGTGTGCCAATCGTTTTCGGGAGAGGGCACAGACGCGCTAACTGATTGGCAACTAGAGAGATAGCGTTGATCTCCCATAGGGACACAGGGAGTGAAGAGGAGACTGAAGTGTGTCAGCGGTGACCCAATCTGTGTCAACAGTGTCGTCTGTGACACGTATGACACAGTGACACTGCCACAGGCTCGGTCTGAAAAATCGATCTGATAGCGGCTTGTTTTCTTGAACTCCTTTATCTGCTGGTGTCCCAGCTTGTGTCGGATCAAGGCAGCCGCTGTTGTCCGCCTGACTGCATCCGGCTGTATCGACGATGAAACTGATATTGCCTACTTTGCCGTCTTTGCCAGACGAAAAAACGCAAGCTCTCGGGCCGACGACGCAGTGTTCAGACAGAGCCAAATGTTGTTGTGGGCCGCTTTGGCGGATGTGGCCTGGCATGCCCACACCGACCGGGATCGTTTGGTCGGGACTGGGTGGCCAGTGCCGAGATCCAGATGAATGACCGCGCGAATGAGCTGTCTGCTCATGGGCAAACAGACTCGCTGCGCGATAAATGTTGAGCAATGCAGAAACGAAAAAGACCATGGAACGAGAGGCGTTTCTATACCGTAATGTCAAACCGCTAAATAGCAGTATCACAAACCGAAATTATTTCGGTTCGGGGAAGGTCTATTTAAACTTGACTGGAATCTATATGAATGACGCCTTTTAGTTCTCGTCAATACCTAAATAAAAGGCCTGACCCCTACCCCTCCTACCCCTGCTGACCCCTACCCCTGTCCCTACCCCTGTCCTGATTGAGAACGGCGCCAAGCTCAACTCCGTCAATCGCTTTCAAGCGACGCCGCTCGATTCCTTGCAAGCTGATTGGGGGGCCGTCCAGTGGGTTGCTGGTGCCCTGAGGTTACAGGTCAACAGGGAAAGTGTTGAGGACGGACAGAAAGTCGCCGCCGATCTTTTACGGGCACGCGGTGGAAAGCGGAAGAGTGAGCTAGACCAAGAGGCGGTGGCTCGTGCAAACACCAGCGAAGGTGATGAGAACCGTGAACTCCGTGGCATCACAGATGCCTACCTCTCGTTTACTAGCTGGCAGGGCTTTCGTGAACTCCAGATCTTTGGTTACTTGTGGTTTCTGTGGTTCCTGTTGATTCTCATCGTACCCTTCGTCGTTTTTGCCCGAATCGCGGATGTCATGAAATGGTCAGGACCCCCCAAGCCTCTCTTCCTCTCACCGGCGCTGATCGTCTGGCTGGTGCCAATCACTCCGATCCCCCAGTGGTTTCACGGACTGCGAATGCCGGGTTTCGGACCCGATACATCCTTGGGCCTGTTTCCCATGCCGCACATCGTTCTACTCTACGCAGTCTTCTTCTGTTTCGGGGCCCTTTACTTCGACTGTGATGACGTGATGGGAAAGTTGGGTCGGTTCTGGGGACTCACGCTTCCGGTCGCACTCTTGGTCGTCTACCCTCTCGGTATGGCGCTGAGTTTCAACCCAGATAGTGCATGGATTACCCGGTGGGTGCCGAGCAGTGGCGTTCGTCCGCTGGCCGTGATGATGCAGGCACTCTACCCTTGGTTGATGATCTTCGGACTCATTGGCCTGTTCCGAAAGATATGCTCGCGAGAGAACAGGGTCGTACGCTATATCTCCGACTCGTCTTACTGGCTCTACATCGCCCACCTGCCGTTGATCTTTTTGGCCCAGCATCTCGTCAAACCCTTGGATCTGCCGGCGTTTGCTAAATTCGGAATCGTCTGTGTCGGTGTCACGGGAATTCTCCTGATCAGCTACCATCTCATGATCCGATACACGTGGATCGGAACATTGCTCAACGACAAACGTCAGCGGCCGCAAACGACTCCTAAATTGGCTGAGGCGGTTGATAAACGCGTAGTCTATAAGTGGGGACTAGTCGGCAAGACCAGGGTCTCTTTCTGACGATCGCTCCTACCGGAACCGCATTTTTCGTGAATGTCCAAGCGACATTCTGTAGAGTACGCTAGATGAACGCATCGTCGCAGTGAGTCGAGTGAGGCGAGATGGAACAGGTCGAGGCCGGATGCACATCCGACTTAAATTTGGCACCTATGGAATAAGCACTATGATAACGATCGCAAGAAACGCAGGAATCAAATTCAAACCTGCTTCCTGGTGCAAACTGCCAATCTTCCTGTTTGGGCTCTGTGGTTTTGTGAGTTTGACGAGTAACACTGAGGCTCAAGACTTCCAGGCAGCAAAGGCGGAGAACTGGCACCAATGGCGCGGGCCGGAGGCGAATGGGGTATCTCGAACGGCCAGGCCGCCGCTCGAGTGGAGCGAAGAGAGGAACATCAAGTGGAAGGTCGAGGTCGACGGAACCGGAACCTCTACGCCGATCATCTGGGGCGACAGGGTCTTTCTGCTGACGGCCATTGAAACGGCAAAGATCGATCCTTCGCTGCCCAGGCCGGAGGATCAGCCCCAGCGAGTCTTCGATATTAAGTATCCCAACACGTCCTACCTATTCGTCGTCCTCTGCCTCGATCGGGAGACGGGCCAAGAACGATGGCGGAGGATTGCCGGCGAACGCATCCCCCACGAAGGCCATCACGGCCACAACAGCTTCGCGTCTGCCTCTCCCACGACCGACGGCGAACGACTTTATTGCTGGTTCGGTTCGCAGGGTCTCTTCTGCTTTGACCTGCTGGGCAAAAAACTCTGGGAACGCGACCTTGGCAAGGCAACTGTGGGGGCTAGCCTGGGCGAGGGTTGCTCGCCGGTGGTTCATGATGGCCACCTGGTGATTGTTCGCGACCACGGGGGTCAATCGAGTATACACGTGCTCGATGCCAAGACCGGGAAAACGTTGTGGCGGCAAGAACGGGACGAACCGAATGCCTGGGCCACGCCGCGCGTCATCGGGCGTAACGGCAAGACTCAGGTCATCACAGCCGCGTCAAACTTTGTTCGTAGTTATGCGCTGGAGGCCGGCCAGATCCTCTGGCAATGTAGCGGATTGACCGGCAATGTGATTCCCTGCCCCGTGGTAGAAGGCGATATCGTTTACTGTATGAGCGGTTACGAGGGTTACTCAGTGCTCGCCTTGCCAATAACGGAAACGGGAGACCTCTCCGGCTCCGACAAGATCGTTTGGTCGAAGAATCGCGGGACCCCCTATGTTCCCTCACCGCTCCTCTACGACGGCATGCTCTATTTCAACCAGTCGAGCAAAGCCATCCTGTCGTGCCTGGATGCGAGGACGGGCGACACGATCATTGACCGCACTCGATTGCCCGGGATCTCCAGTGTCTATGCTTCCCCAGTTGGAGCGGCCGGGCATATCTACATCACCGGGCGAAAGGGAACGACGCTCGTATTGAAACGATCGCAAGAACTGAAAGTCGTTGCAACAAACCGGCTGGATGAGCGCATTGACGCATCACCAGCCCTGGTAGGAGATCAACTGTTCCTTCGTGGGCATGGGTCTCTGTACTGCATCGCAGAGTGACGCTGCTGCTTGAACGGCGATAGACTTGAGGTGTCGGGCTTCAATCAACCGTCCACAGTATCAACTCAGCGAAATATCCACGCACCGCCGAAAATAGAACAGGAATGAGAATTGACGACATGAATGGCCGTGTCGACTATCGCGTCGTCGCTGATGGGCCGCTTGCTCCCTCGATCATCGACCTGCTGGGAAACCAGATCGAACTCTTGCCTTGGACGGTCACCCAACAGGGTACCGATCAGCCCGTCGACGGTGTGTACACATACGGTCATCCATTGCTGGACGGCCAGATGCTGGACCGCATGCCGGGTGTCAGGGTGATCAGCAACTACGGCGTGGGAATCGATCACATCAATCTCTCCGACGCAGCCGCGCGGGGAATCCCTGTTGGCAATACGCCGGGAATCCTGGACGGTGCCACCGCCGACATGGGCTTCACCTTGCTGCTGGCGGCGGCGCGACGGTTGGTAGAGGGCGATCGCTATGCCCGCAGTGCTGCCTTCACCCGCTATGATCCCGGTTATATGCTGGGGCACGAAGTCCATTCAGCCACCCTCGGCATCGTAGGAATGGGACGTATCGGCGCGCAGGTCGCCCGTCGTGCCCGCGGCTTTGACATGAGCGTGTTGTACCACAACCGTCGCCCCAAACCGACCGCCGAAGAGGAACTCGGCGCGCGGTATGTGAGCTTTAGTGAGCTGCTAAACGAGTCCGACTACGTCATGCTGTGCGTGCCGCTCAGCGAAGAAACCCAGGGTTTGATTGGCGATCCAGAGTTACGACAGATGAAGTCGACTGCGGTGCTGATCAACATCGCGCGCGGCCCAATCCTGGACACCGACGCCTTGACGGAAGCCCTCCGTCGCCGAGAGATCGCCGCGGCCGGGCTGGACGTGACGGATCCCGAGCCCTTGCCGCGGGACCACCCGCTGTTGGAACTGGAAAACGTCATCATCGCACCACACCTTGGCAGCGCTACCGTGGAAACGCGTCAACACATGGCCGAGATCTCGGTCGCCAACTTGCTTGCAGGTCTGCGCGGCGAACCGCTCGTTCGGCAAGTTGACGTCGCACCGTAGGTTCAGCAGGAGACTGCCGAGTCATCCGGCGACATTATAGACACCCAGTTTGTCACCATACCGGAGGTATAACCTCCCGTCGTGCACAACGGGATACGCCCACGTCGAGCGTGTTCCCGGATCCTTGATCTTCAGTCTGCCGGTGACCTCGAGACCCTTGGGCATCGGCTGGGTCAGGGCCATGTTGCCATTATCTGAGAAGAGATAGAGCATCCCATCAGCACAGGTAAGACAGCCGTTCTTGTACTTGTAGGAGGACCGAACAGGAGCCGACTGGAAGATCGTATCACCCGACATGAAATCGACACACACCCACGGCTGCGACTTGTTCTGGCCGGGCGCATATCCGAAGAGTCTTCCATCCAGCAGAACGATGCCACCCTGCTTGTTATCGAGTATCCCATTATGCCAATGTTCTTCTACTGAGCAAGTGTCACCCGATACCCGGAGTTGCAGGGATGTTGTTCCCTTTCCGACACAACCGGAGATAATCAGAAAACCATCGTGAAAGAGTGGCGTGGTGATATTCTGGTCGGTGTAGACCTTGTGAGGATAGCGCCAAAGGAGTTCACCATCCGAGGCGCGAACGCCAACGATCGATTCCGACATCGGCGTGACGATCTGTTGGAGCCCCCCGTATTCGACCAGGATCGGCGAGGCATAACCCGGTTTGTCGCCGGTGCCTTCGCACTTCCAGACAACCTTACCCGTCTTGCTGTCGAGGGCCACCATGCTGACGTCCTCGCCACCCGGTGTGCAGATCACCTTGTCGCCAAGAACAAGCGGAGATTCCGCCAGCCCCCATCGGATATTGCGACCACCAAATGCTTCCAGAATGTTAGTAGTCCATACCACATCACCGCTATCCGCCTCGAGACAGATAAGATTTCCGATGCCGCTCAGGTGGTAGAGCAGACCGTCGGCAATCGTCGGCGTGGACCGTGTCCCGGGATAGCTCTTCTTCCACGCCTTGCCGTTTGCTCGCGTCCAGACCTTATTTCCATCCATGTCGATCGCACTAATGACACAGTCATCGCCGATCGCTCCCGCCGTGTAGATCCGCTGGCCGACGATGGCAACGGTGGAATACCCCTCGCCAATCCCGGCCGCTTCCCAGAGACGTGCAGGGCCCCCGTCGGGCCAGTTTTTCAGCAAGCCCTCGTCGGTCGATTTATTATCGCGATTGGGCCCGTGAAACTGGGGCCAGTCACCGGCGTATAGAGAGGCGGCGGAAATTGTCAGAATCAGTGGGAGTACTAGAATCCGTCCCAAAACCTCTTTCGACTGCGATCGGCTGCAAAGCCCGTGGATCTGCGTTGTCGGCGAATAAGGTTCTCCGCGTGCTTCAGCACGCCTCCGAGCCTTTTCCGCTGCGCGGGCTCCTTCGGTGTCCACCTCTGAATCTATCCACGAGCTTTTCGCTCGATCTCGCCACAAAACAGGTTTTGGGATGGGTCCTAATTTCATGAGTCAGATCTCCTTAGGCAATAAGTGTTAGACGCAGTTGGTGTTTGCACCACACGACACTATTCGATCGGAGCCCTATGGTCAACTGCGGCAAATCGTTAATGACTCTGTGGACTTGTCCATTAGAGCCACCTAACGAGGAGACTACCATCGCTCGGATGGACGGCAAGCGCGTAAGCCCAGCCATCAACAGCCGGGATGTCCTGTATGACCTCGACTCTATCCGCATCAGTGATGCGTATGTGACCATCGACATTGCCGGCCGCGATATTGGTTCCATCGTTCAACCAAGCGATGTCCAGTGGCTCGGCTTCGAGCCGAACGTACCGAACCATGCGGCCAATGGTCGGCTGCCAAAACCGAATGGTGCGATCGCCCGCGGCCGAGCGAAGCGGCCATCTGCAAGGCGGCCGAAGCAGGCGATGTGAGCATCGTCGATGGAGGCCAACGCCGCAGATGGACGCTGCAGCCGGCCGAAGCCAGCAGGGTTTTGTTAGATTGTCTTAGAACCGTTACAACCACTCAGCGACTTGTTGCAGCCTCAATTATGGTAAAACTCGCTTTCGACAAGAGCTCTCTTGCAGACGCCAGCGATTCCGTTTTGACAAGAATGTAGTCTGTATCATAGGTTGATACGGCAAAGAGACTGATCTTGCCTTGGGCGAGTACGCCGGCGATGTCAGCCAGTATACCGGTGAGACCGAGATCAAGCGGCCCCAGTACTTTCAGGCAGGACCAGTCTGAATCGCTTGCGCTGCTCTTGAGACCGATGTCAGCTCGACACACAATAGACAATTCTTCATCTGTCTTGCCGATGAAGTAAAACTCACTCTCGAGAATGTCGGTCGGGATCTTGCTCCCTGAATCAAACCGGTGGATCGTGTATTCTCCATCCAGGATTCTTAGAGAGTGGTTAGCCATGATTTGTCTACTGCTGCTTGCAATCTAACGGCATGCAGACTGATCATTCGTTTGACGAACTTTGGAAAGCACAACATCAGGGAGTATTCGTGGGGTTATACACTTTGTTGCCTCCTCGTTGGATAAAGCCACCCGGAATTCATTTTCAATATCCATCACTATTTCAACCATGTCTAGTCCCATAATACTTTCCACATTTTGATGATAACAGGCTGATCAGGCGACGAGGTACGAGGTCGCCTGAATTAGCAAGGTTATTGTTTTTTATCATTTCTCTATGCTAACGACTACGGGTTCTAGCCGTTGAATACGGCATTACGTTGCATTCGCCTTCGCTTTCAGCCGGGACACTCCACGCTCATTCTTCGCTTAATGGAGTGTCCCATCCATTTGC
>JADFMM010000010.1 GCA_022563885.1 Planctomycetota bacterium
TCTTCCACGCGCAATGCCCCCTGATTCGTCCAGGACATCCCAGTGTTACGTTACGAATCTTCATGCACTGTACTCGTGGCCAACGAATACACTTTGTTGAACCGACTCCGCAAGCCGGAAACACGATGTCCCGCCTCTGGCAGTTTTGTGGCCGAACACCACCTTGAAAGGGCTGGTGGTTTTACCACAGAGAACCCAGAGGTCACCGAGAGGCTATCGCCACTGCTTTTCTCATTTCTTTTTTCTGTATTACAAGGTCGCAAGAACTTGAAATTGTTTCCAGATAATGTCACAGACTTGTCGCAACGTATTGTTTCACAATGAGTTATCTGTTGGTTTCTCCGTGCCTTGGTGCCTCTGTGAGAGACATCATTGGTTCCGGCCAAAGGTCGGGCTGTGACCTCGGCGCTCTCTGTGCTGCACCATAGAAATCACAGAAGGTGAGATCTACAACCAATGCACTGGTGTGAACCAAATAGGCGTTACACAATGAACAACCCGTTCCAAGAGGTTTTAAGTGTTCAAGTATTGCCTTCACTTGGTTTTACGAACCCTTGTTACCGAGTCGGCGATGTCTGAAGGTTTCAAGCCCGCAGCCTTGGCCTGCTTGCGAGCTTGTTTGATCAAGCCATCAAAGTCTTTCATGGATGGCGCGGAAATGGTCTTGAGGATGATCACGTCTCTCCTACCCACAACCACGAATTGTGTGCCGGAATCAAGTCCAAGCTGCTGTCGGATTCCCTCGGGGATGACGACTTGTCCCTTAGAGGACATCTTTGTGGTCGCAATAGGCTTCATGCTGAATATCCTTAAAACTCAATGATCTTACTGGTAAGATTGTAAGGGCTAGATATCAAAAGTCAAGGGTAGAAAAAACCTGGCGAATTCAGACCCTACAAAATGTTCAACGGCGCCCAATCTTTAGGGTAGACTGCTTTCCGGTTTTGCCGAGAGACAGTTCCAATGAACAACAAATTGTGTCGCCATTTCGGGCCTGGTTCAATTCTGGGTTACACGACTCGACGTAGGAATCGCATTCGTGCTCGTACTCGGCTTCTCGGCGTTCTCGATTACGAGTACCGCTTCGCTGAGCACGAGCACGAAAACAGATCAGACGGACTGTTACCCATATGCACACTCTTGTGAACCAAGCCCAAAGATAAGGCATTGAGTCGGCTTGTGCTCGTACTCGGATTTGTGTATCTGGCCATGGGCCTGCAGAAATGATACGATGACCCAGATGACAGCGCGGACCGTATCGTCGTATGAAAAGGAGGAAAGTCAGGATATGTCACTCAGCGAGCGGACTCCAGGCCATGAAGCTCAAACCGGGACATGTCACTTGAGCGCCCTCCCATCTTGTGGAGAGCCGTGGTTGCCCCGTGCAAGGTCATGGATCACTGCCTTACTCTTTTTGTTCTCAGCACCGATTTGTGGCCATGGCGCACCCGAAAACCCTCGGTCCAGAACGGGCGTCATTGTCGGCTTCGAGAGCGTCGGTCATATCCGGGGGCATGTGTTCAACATCGACGGTGACACCGTCACTCAGGCCACCCTTGCCGTGCTGCCCATGGTCCTTTTCTTTCAGAAGACCGATGAAACCGGTTTCTTTGACCTGGCCTGGTCAAGCGAATGGTATGAGGAGGAAACGTCACTGCAGGTGCTGGCCAGGGACTTCGCGGGAAATCAGGCTGCCATAGTGGAGATCGAAGACCCGCGCGCCGAAGCCGAGATCTGGCTAAAGCCCGCCCACACGGTAACGGGCAGAGTCTTGAATGCGGACGAAATCCCCACCGGCACAGGGACGCGCAACGGTGTTGAGTATAAGCCGGGAGTTCCCCTGTTCATATCGCTACGATCCAGCTCGGGTCGCATTCTTCTCATGGGGTCTGTTCGCACCGATGAGCGGGGAAACTTTGCTTTTGAGGCGCTGCCGCGCGGCCAAAACTATCTCCTACAGCTATCCAGCAGCCTTGACAGTCGGTATGTTCTAGACATCCCGAGTCCCTACTATCAGGCCGATCAGAATATCCTCAACCTCACCGACATTGAAGAAGACGTCGTCGATCTGGGCTCCATCGCGCTCTTGCCAAGGCCAGAGGCCAGGAGGATCTCCTCACGACCACCTCATTCGGAAGCGTTTCAGAGTCTCTACGGCCTCCAAGACGGAGAGATCCTAAAGCTGGTTAAAGCACCCTATCTCGTTGAGCGACAAGATCATCGGATGCAGCTCCGTACCATGTGGGACAGCGACCTGTTGGAACACGAATTCAAGGAGGCTATATTCAATTGGAACGGTCGTCTCGAAGGTAGAGGAACATTCCTATCCTCATGGACGCTCAGAAGCGTCATGGGAATCGTCCTTGGCATAGCGGAGACTGCCCTGTCCGATGAGCTGGAGCGCCTCGCCTTACCCAATGGAGACTGGGTCGTTCGTGACGACGCCTCTCTGACGCAAAAACTGAGTGCGCTGGAGGAAATCCTTCAAGAACTTTTTCAGCGAAGGATCTCGCTTGCCGACTATTGAGGAACCTCAGCAAAACTGTTGCGATGGCCAGAGGCAGGTGGGTTTCGTTGGAGAATCCAAGGCTACCATTTAACATCACCACCGGGACTTGTCTTCTCGGATTGAGCCGGGTCGTGGTGCCCCTGACGCGGCCCCCGGTGCTTGTCGCACACCCTTGACTCTGCTAGAATCGCTACGGCACCTAGTAGGATCACGCGCAGCATTCATCGCAGCGGAAGTGCGTATGGCGTTCATCGAACATTGGCGACACAAAGCCCAAGAAACCCTGACGACCTGGGCCCGGCAACTCAAGCCCAGTAGCGTTCAGAGCCTCTATGCGTCGACGGTCGCCTTGACCCTTTGGCCGGTGGTGATGGCGCTCAAGGACCAGGGCAACCCGCTGGAGATCGGTATTGCACTGGCGGCGGTGACGGGGTCTGTCGGGGGCAATCTGCTGGCCACTCTCTTGCAGAGATTCAGAGACAAGACCCTCACGCGGGAGCAATTTATAGCCGAGATGGGGCCGCAGTTGGAGGATCCTGCCCTGCGGGAGGCCGTGGATCCGATACTGGCGGAGTTGGAGGCCATGTCCACCGTTCAACGAGAACTGCGCGGTGCGCTCAAGGAGGAATTCGTGCAGACCCTGCGCAAAGAACTTGAACGACTCGGAAACCTCTCCCGCTTCGAGGCCCAATTGTCCGGCGGCAGTGCTCAGGCGATTGGTGACAGGAACAAGGTGGTCGGAAGTGGCATGCTGGTTGACGGTGACGTGGGCGGACACGTTGTCGGTCCGCATGGGACGCTGATGGATCATAGCACTCACTACCACGGGGCCGGACGGGACGACGTCACCCCCTCTTACAGCGAGACCGATCAGCGACGGATCTACCTCAAGCATCTCTTTGAAGACGCCGAGCACATCTCCCTGCAGAGCTTCGCCAAGGAAGAGGCGGACAAGGCGACTTCCCTGGTCAAGCTTGGATCGATCTATACGGCCCTGGGAACCAAGGAACTCCGGGACGCGCAAGGGCAAGGTGACAGAAGCGGCAAAGATCAGATGCGGCCCAGGGAACAGGCTTGCCGTTCGGCCCTGGATCTAGCCAACAGCACCTCACGCCTGGTGCTGCTGGGTGACCCGGGCAGTGGCAAGAGCACGTTCCTCAACTACCTGTGTCTCTGTCTGACCGGTGAGGGACTCGGAAACGAGGAGATCAACCTGAGCCAACTGACTCGCACACTCCCCCAAGACGAGGAGAGCGACGAGCCGGATCCTGCTCATTGGGACCATGGGGATTGTCTGCCGATCTTCGTTCAACTCCGCGATTTCGCCGTCAAGGGCCTGCCCGCGGGAGAGGAGCGGGGATCCGCCCTCCACCTGTGGAACTACCTCAAGGCAATGTTGGAACGGTGGGGCATCGGCGCGTTCACCGCGGCGCTGCAGCATGAGGCCCAAGACGCAAAAAAGAGAACACTGCTTTTGCTCGACGGCTTGGATGAGGTCCCCAACCCAGAGGACCAGCGACGTCAGCTCAAGGAGATCATCGAAGATTTTGCAAGAGTACGCACTGCCGCATCATCGTCACCAGCCGCACCTACGCCTATCAGAAACAGGACTGGGGCCTCGACGGCTTCTCCTCCGCGGAGTTGGCGCCCTTCAACGAGCCTCAGATTCGCCGCTTCATCGACCAGTGGTATGCCTACCAGGTCCACACGAAACAACGAGACGCGGACGACGCCCAGGGCAGGGCCAAGCTGCTGGCGGAGGCCATCTTTCGCAAGAATCGACATCTCGAAGGACTCGCCGAGCGGCCGCTGCTGTTGACCCTCATGGCCGTGCTCCACTCCTGGCATGGCCGGGAACTGCCCGAGAGGCGGGTCGAACTCTACGAGCAGACACTGGATCTGCTGATCCACCGTTGGGACAGCACGAAACAACGTCTGGATCGAAGCGGCCGTGAGAAGCTCCGGAATGAGGCCTTCAGCCAGTGGTTGAGTACGGGCCGTGGAGAGCTGCGCCTGCTACTCGAACGACTGGCCTTCGAGGCCCATGGCCGACAGGGACCGGGCAGCGACACGGCCGATGTCCCCAAGGAGGACCTGATCCTCGGCTTGACGCAGATCGGCAAGAACGCCCCGACAGACGACATCGAGGAACATCTTAAGGACCGCATGGGTATCCTGATCGAACGGGGCCATGAGGTCTTTACCTTCCCCCATCGCACCTTCCAGGAGTATCTGGCGGCCTGTCACCTGACCCGCGTGGGATTCCCCGGCCAGGTGGCCGACCTGACCCGTGGCGATCCGCAGCGCTGGCGTGAGGTGACACAATTGGTGGGACTGAAGGTCAACACGGCGCATTCGGCCCTGGCCCTGATGGAACGGCTTTGCGGCGCCGGTCGAACGAAGGCCGATGCCTGGGGCACGCTGATCGCCGGCGAGTTTCTGGCCGAGAGCGATCGCTGCGGACAGCTCGACACCTTTGAGAAGAAACAGTTTCAAACCTTCCGAAACCGTTTGACGATGGTCCTGGGCAACGATGCCTTGCCTGCCGGGGAACGGGCCTTGGCCGGACGCCTGTTGGCTCAACTGGGCGATCCACGCAAAGAGGTGATGACCGTGGAAGGCATGGCCTTTCAGGAGATGCCTGCTGGTCCCTTTTGGATGGGCTCCGCCGAGCACGATAAGGAGGCCAGGGAGAACGAAAAGCCAGTTTTCGAAAACCATTTGGACTACGACTACTTCCTGGCCCGCCATCCCCTCAGTAATGCCCAGTACCGCCATTTTGTAGAGGCGGGTGGCTACCGAGAAGAGCGTTTCTGGCCGGAAGCTGTCGCCGACGGCTGCTGGAAAGGGGGGAAGGTCACGGCCTGGGGCGACTGGACGGACTCTCCGGAGGGGCATGGACCTCCCTATAATCTGGACAATCATCCGGTTGTGGGTGTCAATTGGTACGAGGCTATGGCCTATTGTCACTGGTTGACTGAGACTCTGCAAGCGTCGAAGGGGACAGACCCAAAGCTCCGGAAACGCCTCGTCGGCGGCTGGCATGTCACATTGCCCTCGGAGGCCCAATGGGAAAGGGCGGCGCGCGGTGCAAAGGATCAGCGGATTTATCCTTGGGGCGATGAGGCGGATCCCGACAAGGCGAATTATGACGACACAGGCATTGGGACCACGTCGGCCGTTGGCTGTTTTCCCTTGGGACGTGGTCACGAGGGTTGCGAGGAGATGAGCGGCAACGTCTGGGAGTGGTGTCGCACCCCTTGGCAGGAGAACTACAAAAGCTACTCCAATGAATCCGAAGCCGGTGGCAAGGAGCAGTCCCGCGTGCTTCGCGGCGGCTCGTACTTCAGCACCGCTCAGCTCGTGCGTTGCTCCTTCCGCGACTCGTTCCATCCGTTCAACCGCAACGTCGACATTGGTTTTCGTGTGTGTGTCTGTCCCCATTTCTCTGAACTCTGAACCCTCTGCACTCTGATACTCTGACTTTTACGGAGAACTACCTGATGGCGGACAAAGACATGATCATTTTCGTCAGGACCTTTGATTTCCTCAGCTGGCTGTTGCCGCTAACGAATCACTTTCCTCGGGCTCATCGGCACACGGTTACCAGGCGACTCCTGGACTCCGGCTTTGATTTCTTTGAGCGCATCCAGGCGGCCAATCATCGCATGGGACCGGCGCGCAGGGACATGCTGATCGCCGCCGATGAGTCGCTGGCGAGTGTGAGAATGAGATGGAAGGAAAGGGCTCACCCACATGGGATTGTTTGAATTCCTGACGGATTGGAAGATGAAAGCCGAGACGCGAATCACCGACTGGGCCGCCAGATTCCAGGCCAGCTCCACGAATGCGGTGTATGGCACGCTGGTGAGCATGGGCTTGCTACCGG
The DNA here is from genome assembly GCA_022563885.1 of Planctomycetota bacterium. Classification (GTDB taxonomy): domain Bacteria; phylum Planctomycetota; class Phycisphaerae; order Sedimentisphaerales; family Anaerobacaceae; genus JAIPFM01. The sequence continues at coordinate 6,399 of JADFMM010000010.1, forward strand.
TGGTGGAGGCGTTGGCGAGTGGGGCGGATCCTCAGATGATCGAGAGAGCACTGGCTACGGTGCTGACGTCGGTGGGAGGTAGCCTGCTTGCCGGTGAACTGAAGGCGTGGCTCAGTGCCGCGGGCTCCGAAGAGGCCTTCGTCCGCAAGGTGACTGAGAGGTTATCCGATCCCGAGTTCCGTAAGGTGGCGGATGAGGTCGTTAGCGAATTGGATGCGATCGGTGTCGCCAAGCAGGCGGTGCCCGCAGAACTGCAAGACGAGTTTGTTGCCAGCCTGACCAAAGAGTTGCAGCGTTTGGGCAACCTATCAAAGTTTGAGGCCCAGTTGTCCGGCGGCAGCGCTCAGGTGATCGGGGAACACAACAAGGTTGTTGGCAGCGGGCAATTGATCGACGGGAATGTGGCAGGTGACGTCCTGGGAAAAGGGGCCGTCAAGACGACGCTCTATGATAATCGCCGACAAACCATCCATGTGACAGAGGCCCAAGACGAGAGTCCCGATGCCCGAAGCATCAGGAAGGCCTATCTGGAATGGGTCTTCGAGCGAGACGGCAAGCTGACCCTGGAGGGGATCGATCCGGCCACCGCCTCCGGTGAGAAGGAGCCGATGCGTCTCAATCATGTCTACACCACCTTGATGACGATGTCGACCGATGAGCAGCGGCGTCTCCTCAAGGAAGGCCAGCCGATAGCGACTGACCGTCTGCTTTCGGCGGTGGAGATGACGTGCCGGCACAGGCACCTCGTGCTGCTGGGTGACCCGGGCAGCGGCAAGAGCACCTTCGTCAGTTACCTGTCTCTATGTATGGCGGGTGAGATTCTGGGAAGGGCCGAGGCCAATCTAGCCGTGTTGTCTCGCTATCTGCATGAGGACGACGAGAAGGAAGAGAAAAGGCCTGCGCGATTCGACCAGTCGCTGATACCGGTCAAGGTCATCTTGCGGGATTACGTCTCCGCACGGCTGGAAAACCCCAACCTGAGCTTGTGGCAGTTCATACAGGTCGTCCTGCAGAGGCATGATCTAGGCGAATTTGGCAACATTCTCAAACTGGAACTGACCGAGACCGGTGGCATGATTCTGCTGGACGGCTTGGATGAGGTGCCGCAGAGCGAGGGGCATCGCGAGGCAATGATCGAGCGGGTGGGGCATTTCCGTGAACGCTTTTCCAAATGCCGTATCTTGGTGACCAGTCGTACCTACGCCTATGAAAAACAACAGTGGCAGCTACCGGAATTTACGTCGGTGGTTCTGGCGCCCTTCAACGATGAGCAGATTGAGTTCTTCGTGCGCCGCTGGTATGAGCAGGTGGCTGGGCAACGTGCTTGGACAGAGGAAGATCGCGAGAGCCGTAGTCAACGACTACTGTTGGCCATCCAGGGCAATGACAAGCTGAGGGAGTTGGCTTGTCGTCCGATCCTGTTGACCCTAATGGCCGGCCTCCACGCCTGGCGGGGCGGGACCCTTCCCGATGGGCGGCAGCGACTCTACGCCGAGATCTTTCCGCTGCTTTTGGATCGCTGGGAACAGCCCAAGTATGGCATGGACGACAAAGGGCAACTCAAGATAGAGGAGCCTGCCGTCAGCGAGTACTTCAAGACAGACAAAGAAGCGCTTCGGAGGATGCTGGAAAAGCTGGCCTATGACGCCCACGCCAAACAAGAGGAATGTCATGGCACTGCGGACATTGCCGGCGATTCCCTCGCTGAGGCCTTACTGACCCTGTGTGCGCATGCCGATCGGGAACAGCGCCCCGATCCGGTCGAACTACAGGCCTACCTCGAGAATCGGGCCGGTATCCTTCATGAGCGGGGCGGCGGGATCTATGCCTTTCCCCATCGCAGCTTTCAGGAATATTTGGCAGCCTGTTACTGTACGAGTCTGGACAATTTCACGGAACATATGGCGGGGCTGGCGGTGAAGGATCCCGACCGCTGGCGCGAGGTCTGTCTACTGGCGGCTGCTGAAGCAAAAGGCATGGCCGGATTGACCTGGGATCTCGTCGATGAACTGTTTGATGAAGGGGCATCGAAGAAAAAACGTTGGTCGAATGAGGATAAGTGGGGCCTTCTTCTGGCTGCGCAGGTGATTCAGGAGTCTTGTAGTCTCAAGGGCCTGAGCGGCGCCAAACAGAGCAAGGTGGATCGGATCCGTAAGTCTCTCCCCCGATTGTTGGGCTCTGACTTACCGGCCACGGAACGTGCCCTGGCCGGGCGCCTCTTGGCACAACTGGGTGATCCGCGTAAAGAGGTCATGACCGTGGCAGCAATGCCCTTTCATGAGGTGCCCGCCGGACCCTTCTGGATGGGATGTGCCGAGCACGATCAGGAGGCCTATGAAGATGAAAAACCGGGGTTTGAGAACAATCTTGATGATGGCTACTTCCTGGCCCGCTACCCCGTCAGCAATGCCCAGTACAGGTACTTCGTGGAGGCCGGTGGCTACCGAGAAGAACGCTTCTGGCCGGAGGCTCTTGCTGATGAACGTTGGAAAAATGGGAAGCTCCGAGTGACAACGTGGAGGTATGCGGGCGAGTTGAAGAAGAAAGAGGAACAGGCAGACAGGCCCGCTGGCCACAGTACACCATTCGACCTGGCCAACCATCCGGTGGTGGGCGTGAGTTGGTACGAGGCCATGGCCTTCTGTCATTGGCTGGCGGACCACCTGAAGACGGCGAAAGGGGTGGCGCCCCAGGTGCGTGAGCGTTTGAACCAAGGTTGGCGGATCAGCTTGCCCTCCGAGGCCCAATGGGAGAAGGCGGCCCGGGGTGTGGAAGACCATCGCCTTTACCCCTGGGGCGACAAACCAGACGGTGATAAGGCGAGCTACCGTGAAACCAAGGTTGGGAGTACGTCGGCCCTAGGCTGCTTTCCTCGGGGACACAGTCCCTCCAAGTGCGAAGAGATGAGCGGCAACGTCTGGGAGTGGTGTCGCACCCCTTGGCAGGAGAACTACAAAAGCTACTCCGATGAAACCGAAGCCGGTGGCAAGGAGCAGTCCCGCGTGCTTCGCGGCGGCTCGTTCAACTACACCGCTCAGGTCGTGCGTTGCTCCTACCGCGACTCGTTCCATCCGTACAACCGCTACGGCAACATTGGTTTTCGTGTGTGTGTCTGTCCCCATTTCTCTGAACTCTGAACCCTCTGCACTCTGATACTCTGAATGGGCGCGCCGAGGCGCAAGGCCCCAGAGAAAGACGTAAAGAGATAAGGCAGGCGAGGTGAGTCAGTTCGTGCTCGTGCTCGTAATCGGATTCTTTAATCTGTTTACGATTTCCAAGACGAGTACGATTACGATTACGAGGGGATGTGGGGCGGTATCCCCCGAAGCGAGAACCCACCCCTCACATATCCAGCTTATCCCGAATATACCCCTTGATCTGGTCCACGGACACCTTGATCTGCTCCATGCTGTCCCGTTCCCGGACGGTGACGGTCTTCTCCGCCAGGGTATCGCCGTCGACGGTGATACAGTAGGGCGTGCCGGCCTCGTCTTGGCGACGGTAGCGCCGACCGATGGCGCCCTTTTCGTCGTAGAAGGCGGTGACATAGCGTTTGAGGTCGTCGGTGATGTTGTGGGCGATGTCGGGCATGCCCTCTTTCTTGACCAGGGGGAAGACGGCGACCTTGGTGGGGGCGAGGGCCGGGTGGAATCGGAGCACGTTGCGCGTTTGGCCCTTGACTTCTTCTTCGTCATAGGCGTCGACGAGGAAGGCCAGGGTGCTGCGATCCATGCCGGCGCTGGGTTCGATGACGTAGGGGATGTAGTGTTTCTTCTTTTGATCGTCATAGAAGGAGAGGGGGCCCTTGTGATAGTCTTCGGCTTCGTCGACGAGGTTGACCTTCATGAGGTCACGGCCCTGTTCGAACCAGGCGTTCATGCTGCGCATACCACGTTGGTGTTGACGCAGGTCGTAGTCGGCGCGGTTGGCGATGCCCTCCAGTTCCTGCCAGTCGCCGGAGCCGAAGGGGAACTTGTATTCCACATCGGTGCAGGCCTTGGCGTAGTGGGCCAGTTCGTCGGCGTCATGCTCGCGAAAGCGGAGGTTGTCCGCTTTGATCCCGAGGTCGGTGTACCAGGCGAAGCGGGCGGCCTTCCAGGTCTCGTACCACTGTTCGTCCGTGCCGGGTTCGCAGAAGAATTCGATCTCGGCCTGCTCGAACTCCCGGGTGCGGAAGATGAAGGCCTTGGTGGTGACTTCGTTGCGGAAGCTCTTGCCGATCTGGGCGATGCCGAAGGGGACCTTCACCCGGGTACTGTCGAGCACGTTGCGAAAGTTGGCGAAGATGCCCTGGGCGGTCTCGGGCCGCAGGTAGAGGGTCATGGTGTCTTCGGCATTGGCGCCCATCTGCGTCTCGAACATGAGCTTGAAGGGCATGGGTTCGGTGAACTGTCCCACGCTGCTACAGGCCGGACAGACCTTGTTGCTGAGTTCGTTGACATCGCCTTCCGACCCATTCTTATTCTTTAGCTGATCGACGCGCGTGCGGGAATGGCACTTCTTGCATTCGCTGATGAGGTCGGCAAACTTGTCGGCATGTCCGGAGGCTTTCCAGATCATGGGATGCATCAGGATACTAGAATCCAGGCCGACGATGTCATCCCGCATCTGGACGACCGATTTCCACCAGGCCCGTTTGACGTTGTTTTTTAGCTCGACACCCAGCGGGCCGTAGTCGTAACAACTCGCCAAGCCCCCGTAGATCTCACTGGATTGAAAGATGAAGCCGCGTCGCTTGGCCAGCGAGACGATGTCGTCGAGTTTCGTGAGTGTGGCCATCTGGTTTTCTCCACTAGGGTCAAAAGGGCTCATTATAGGGCAGGGATGGGCAAGTACAAGTAGGGAAATGGCGCGGGTTTGGAGCCGGTTCCTAAAGGCTATACCGTCGGCTTTTGACCTGGTAGCCTGGCCAACCGCATGATATAGTAATCGCTATTCCAGGACAGTGTCTAGAACGTGGGAATCGCATGATCAAGAAAGTCGTTACCAAGAAGAAACTCGATGCTGATTCTATCAAGGCCGATTTGGAGTATTGGCTCTCACGGCCGGCTTCCGAACGTCTGTCTGCTGTCGAGTTGCTTAGAAAACAACATCATGGAAGTACACTCAGACTTCAAAGAGTTGCTCGCGTTGTTCAACAAGAACGAGGTTGAGTATCTCGTCGTGGGCGCCTTTGCCTTGGCACACCACGGCGTGCCGCGCTACACGGGAGACATGGATTTACTCGTACGACCGCATCCTGAAAATGGTCCGAAGATAATGGCCGCACTTGAGGCATTCGGTTTTGGATCTCTTGAATTGAGTGAAGCCGATTTTTGTGTGCTTGGAAGGGTCATTCAGCTGGGAGTGGCGCCTGTTCGCATTGATCTTGTCACTTCCATTACGGGCGTGACGTGGGAGGAGGCGATCGTCAATGGCGAGGAGGGCAGACTTGGCGAAACCCCAGTGCTGTTTCTCGGGCGAGACGCGTTCATCGCCAACAAGAGGGCCGTCGGAAGGCACAAGGACCTCGCGGACATCGAGGCCTTGGGGGGAGAGACTAAGAGCACCTAACAAAATGACTCTGCATTCAAACGGCTTTTTCTGCGTCTAGACGGCGTCAGGCTCCATTGACCGTCCCCGGACGGCCTGCTTCGCCTTCCTTGCCAGAGACAGAAACGCTCGTTTTCAGTGCGGCGATTCATTCTGATAGGTGCTCTTAGCCTTAATCACCACGAGCGTCGCGTCATCGGTCCGGGCGGCGGAGCCGATGAAGTGCGTCACGCTATCGAGGACCCGGGCACAGATGTCGGCGGGGCCGTGCTGAGCGGTTTCTCTGATGAGTTGATGGAAGCGGTCCTTGCCGTACATCTCGTCCTGGGCATTGCGTGCCTCCCAGATGCCGTCGGTGCCGATGATGAGTACATCCTGTGGCTCTAGCGTCACCCGCGTCGACTGTTCGAAGGAAACGTCCTCGAGCACGCCCAAGACCATGCCGGTGTTGGGGAGTTCTTCGAGGGTCTGCGTTTCTGTGTGGTACCAGAGGGCGGGGTCGTGGCCGGCGGAACTGCAGGTGACGGAGCAGGTCTTATCGTCGATCACGGCATAGAAGAGGGTGGCAAATGTTTCGGCCTCTGTGTCTTGGACGATGCGTTGGTTGACACGGGTGAGGAGTGGGGGCAGGTCGTCCCCATAGTGCCGGGCCTCGGCGTGGATGTGACTGCGGATGGCGGACATGAGCAGGGCCGCACCGATGCCGTGTCCCGAGACATCCCCCACGAGGACGCCATGTTTTTGGGGGTGGTCCTCGGAGAGATCGATGAAATCGTAGCAGTCGCCGCCCGTTTCGTCGCAGAAGTGACAGAGTCCGGCCATCTCGAAGCGTTGCAGGGTGGGCGTTTGCTTGGGGAAGAGGTTCTGCTGTACCGCACCGGCCAGTTCGAGCGAGCGCTTCATGCGCTGCCGTTCCAGGAGCTTGGGGCCCGTGTCGTTGAAGACGTCCCTTAGCTGTTCCAGTTCGTCACCGGTTTCGATCCGGACACGGATGTGATAGTTGCCCCGAGCCAGTTCCTGTCCTGCGTCGATGAGGGCCTGAATCGGCTGCGTGATGCTCTTGGCCTTTTTGAAGGCCATGGCGGTGGCGACCAATGCCGTCAGCACAAAGATGGCGCTGGTAAACCGAAACCAGAACAGACTTTCGGCCAGCAGCGTGGCCTCCAGGGTCTGAGCCAGTTCGGTGACGCGGTCATAGGGCACCAGCAGCAGGGCGGCAATATGCTCCACGTCGCCTGGGCGATAGGCCCAGAGATAGGGTTTGCCCAGGTAGTCCATACGTTCCACGCCCGATTCACCCGCCGCGATGTTGCCGATCATGGTTTGGAAGGCTTCGGTGTCTGCCGATTGCAGTGTGCCGAGAACGACGCGGCGTCTGCCCCGACGCTCGCTGTGCCGCAGGTTGTCGTGAAGCAGGATCCTGGCGCTCGGACCCTCTACGGCGTTGGGATCGACCTGAATGATCATCCGTTCGGTGTCCGTGCCCCACCGTTCGGGCAGCGCTATCGACGTAAAGACCTCCGGGACGGTACGCATCAGAGAGGTCTGTCCAATGACCGCTCCGTCGATGCCACGGAGGGGGACGGAGATCGACACCACGATTTGGCCCGTTTGAGGATCGACCAAGACTGGTTCGCGTCGCCGCGGGCCTTCTCCCCCACGGCGGCCGCGGCGGACGCTACCCTGTTCGGGTCGCGCGGGGGGGCGAGATGAGCCGTCTGCATCGCGGCGGCCGGGACGGCCTCCGCGGCCGTCGCGGTTGCCCCGACCCCTGGGGAAGGTTGCGGCCGATAGCGGTTTTCCGCCGGCCGGATAGCGGGTGACCAGACCCGTGGTCAGACGCGTCGAGATCCAGAGGGTCCCCTGTGGGGCATGGGTGTAGGTGTCGTGGTAGAGTGCCGTGAGGCCGGATAGCCTTTGCAGCGTTTCCGTGGCCGTGTTCGGAGCGTCGAATAGCACGCTCTGCCTCTGAAAGTCGATGTCGAGGGCCACGACGTTGGGATCGTTGACATCCAAGAAGAAGGGGTGGATCTGCGCCTCCACCACGAAGAGATTGGGGTCGAATCCGAATCTGGTCTTATCCGGCGAAACCGACGCCGGGGTGAGGGCTGCGGACAGCGCCAATTCTATCTCTCGGGCCTGTCTGGTGAGCAGGGCCTGCGCGAGTTGTCTCTCTCGAATCATGACTTCCACGTGGCCGTGCAGGTATTCCTGTAGAGTCTGCCGAGCGGCTCTGTCCAAGGTGCTCTGGGTATTTTTGGCCAGACGTTGCCGCGCCAAACGGATCGAGGTCTGATGGACGATCGAGGTAATGAGCAGGGGGACCAACGCCGTGGTGAGCAGAACAACGATCAACCGTGTCCGTATTTTCATCGGTCTATGATTCCCAACACTCGATGGGCGTCTTGGGGACGTCCCGTGCCAATAGATACCTCTTTAATCCGGTTAGTGTTCGATTCATGGACCTGGTCACACGTGGTCTAACGGTTCCCATGGAAGATCATGCTGATGAGGTGACTGGCCTGGCCCTTGGTCAGGTTTTCGGGGATGTTCAGTCCCTTGGAGGTCAGGATCTGGAGCTGCTTTTCGGAGGCCGGTTGCTGCCGCCAGCGGCTGCGTCGATGGACCAGGCCCACGGCATCGGCGCGATGGGTCTGAACGAGCTTTTCGGCATGGTGGATGGCTTCTTCGAGCGTTTGCCTTTCTTCGCAGGTTTCCTCCCCGGTTTCCTCGACGTCTGCCCTTTGAAAGGTCACTTCCCAGCTGTCCATGATGGTGGGAGAGACGGTCAGGTGTTCGCCATCCGCCAGGTTGAGCCGGTACACGCGGGGGCCCGTCTGCGACCAGGCATAGTCACAGGCCCGGTCCAATTCCGCAGGTGTCTCCAGATCGAACAGATTGATTTCACGACAGCGGTAGCGTAGGTCATCGAGGGAGGTGGCCAGGTCGGTCCGCACCCAGGGCCGGCGGTCGTGCACCCACTGGATGGCCCGATGGGCCTCCTGGGTGGTCTTGCCCTGTAGATCGAATTGAGAGGGCAAGCCAAAAAGCGAGGCGAGTTGGATGAGCTTTTGATCCCGTGTCACATCGACGATGTCGACGATGGTGACATTCTCCTTGCCGGGGTGGAGTCGGGTGCCGCGTCCAATCATCTGCGCGTAGAGGACCACGGACTTGGTAGGTCGGGCCAACAGGATCCCCTCGATGGAAGGTTCATCATAGCCTTCGGTAAGGACCAGGCAGTTGGTGAGTACCTGCAACTTGGCCTGCCGGAACGCCTCGAGCACCCGGCGTCGCTCCTCGGACGGCATGTCACCGGTGACGGCGGCGCAGGCGATGTCGGCCCTGCAAAAGGTATGAGCCAGATCTCGGGCATGGGCGACGTCGACGCAGAAGCAAAGGGCTTGCCGGCCGCTCAGGTGTTTGCGAAAGCAATCGATCACAACGTCATTACGCTCGGCCACGTTGACGGCGTCGGACAACTGAGCGGCGACGAAGTCCCCCATGCGGGACTTGACTTTGGAGAGGTCGATCTCGGTTTCGATGCGGTAGGCCCGCAGGGGACAGAGATGCCCGGCGTCGATCATCTCGGGCAGGGTGCGGGAGAAGGCGATTTCCTCGAATATGGTGTCCAAGCCTTGACCGTCGCCCCGCTTGGGCGTGGCCGTAAAACCGACCAGGAGTTTCTTGGAGTCCTGCTCAAAGAGACCAAAATGGTCCAAGACGCGACGGTAGGTGGCGGCGGTGGCATGGTGGGCTTCGTCCACGACGACCAGGTAAAACTCATCGCTCGGCAGGTCCAGCAAACGCTTGGACCCCTTGCGTCCCAGCGTTTGGATACTGGCGATGACGACGTCACATGTATCTTCGGCATGGCGGCTGCCCTGCTCGATGTGGACCTGGAGATGGGCATTGGCGTCCAACAGCTTCTGCCGCGCCTGTTCCAGCAGTTCTTCGCGATGGGCCAATACCAGCATGCGTTTCTTCATCTGAAAGAAGCTGGGGAACTGGGCGAAGATGACGGTCTTACCCGTGCCCGTGGGCAGGCAGATCAACTGACGCCTGATACCGGCCAGATACCGGTCTTTGATTGCCTGCAGGCACTGCACTTGGTAGTCGCGTAGCTTCATGGGGTAGGGGTGGCACGCTATCGTGTATCCCTCATTGTTCAATGGACAAGTGCAGCATTTGTAGAAACCTTGTTTTCTTGACAACCTTCCATGGGTGGTGTTATCTGGTTAGGAAATGAGCCCGAATTGCAGGACTGTCCTGGTCAAAGAGGACTTGGCCGGGGTGATATCGATAACAAGAGAATATCATGTTAGGCGTCACAGAAATATGGAGAGCAATTGTGACTGACAAGAAAGCATCGACAGATTATCCAATTCACGAACTTCTTGCGCAACGTTGGAGCCCTTACTGCTTCGAAGACCGGCCGGTTGCGCAGGCCGACCTCCGTTCTTTGTTTGAGGCGGCTCGCTGGGCAGCGTCCTCCTATAACGAACAGCCTTGGAGCTTTCTTGTTGCGACCAGGGAAAACCCTGAGGAGTTCGCACGACTCCTCTCCTGTCTCGTAGAGGGAAATCAAGGGTGGGCGAAGGCCGCACCGGTGCTTGTGTTGTGTGTCGTTAGTCTGAGATTCTCGCGGAACAACAAGGACAATCGGGCCGCCGTTCACGACCTTGGTCTTGCCGCCGGAAATCTGGTGGTCGAGGCGACGGCCCGAGGCCTGTGTGTCCATCAGATGATCGGCATACTTCCCGACAAGGCGCGTGAGGTATACCAGATACCGGAGCATTCTGAGGCGTGGACGGCCATGGCGATCGGATACAAGGGAGACCCGGCCAAACTTCCAGATGCTCTCAAGGAGCGCGATCTGACGCCGAGGCAGCGAAAGCCGTTGAGTCAGTTCGTGTTCACCGGCAAGTGGGGACATCCGTCGCCGCTGGTGCAGAAGCGCAAGGCCTAACGACTAACCTGTTGTGCAAGGGGAAACCATGATGAAGCTTAAAGAAATCGTGTCGTGCTACTTAACCAAGACGTATGGTTGTGACAAAACGACCTTTGATGAAGTCGTCTCTATATTTCACGAGCAAGCGAACACGTTCGAGGCTGATTGGCGCAGATTTACCAAGACCGACGATAAGGTGGTTTTTAAGAAAGGGGCCTCTGTGGCATTGACATTTGACTACTCTGGGTCAAAACTCGAGGTGCAAGTGATCTTTGAGTATGACCAGGATGAACGTCAATTGAAACTGTCTGTGGGCAACTGGGGGTTCCCTTTTGAGCCTCTCATGTCAAAAACAAGGTATCTTGAGTTGCTCGAGAGCATACACAGTTTTATCATCGAAACAGGCAAGGTGGAGGAAACAACTGCATAACAAAAATGCGGTGGAAGCGGAAGCGTCCCGCTGATTTTACCCATTCGCAGGAACCGGAGTCGAGCATGAAACCAGTTTTTGACTTCTCAACGACCAAGACTCGGAACCCCGTACTTTGCTTGTGGATCATCGGATTAACGCTCGGAGACATTTGTGTAGCCATAATTGGCCCTCTCGGCGAGAGTCAATAATGGGAGAAAAGAGAAGCACGATCGCTTCAGCCCGTGATCTCCGATCGAATCTCGTTGAGCAGATTAATGGCCTCCAGGGGCGTGAGTGTATTGACGTCGACGGAGGCGAGGCGATCCAGGACGGACTTGTGTTGGCGCACGAAGAGGGTGTCTGCGTCGGGGTCCTGGGTCTTGTGCTTGGCCAGTTGCACGCCCGAGGCTTCCCGTTGGAAGGTCGACTCCAGGTCCTCGAGGATCTCGTAGGCGCGATCGAGGATGGTCTTGGGCAGACCGGCGAGCTTGGCCACGTGGACACCGTAGCTCTTGTCGGTGCTGCCGGGTAGGATTCGATGCAAGAAGACCACTTCGTCGGCCCATTCCCTGACCGCGACATTGCAGTTCTTGACGTTCGTGAACAACTCGGCCAGCTCGGTGAGTTCGTGATAGTGGGTGGCGAAGAGCGTGCGACATTTTATCTCGGTGGCGATGTGTTCGGTGATGGCCCAGGCGATGGACAGCCCGTCATAGGTACTGGTGCCGCGTCCCACTTCGTCTAGAATGACGAGGGAACGATCGGTGGCATTGTTGATGATGTCGGCGGTTTCGGTCATCTCCACCATGAAGGTCGATTGGCCCCGTGACAATTCGTCGGAGGCGCCGACGCGGGTGAAGATGCGGTCGACCAGGCCGATGGAGGCCTCTTGGGCCGGGATGAATGATCCGGTCTGGGCCATCAGGACCAGCAGGGCGGTCTGACGGATGTAGGTGCTCTTGCCGCTCATGTTGGGTCCGGTGATGATCAAGATGTCCCCCTTGCCGTCGCCGAGTTCGACCTCGTTGGAGACGAATTCCGAGCCCAACATCTCGGCCAAGACCGGATGCTTGCCCTCGTTGATGATGAGTTGGCGATCATTGGTGACGGTGGGACAGACGTAGTGACGGCGCTGGGCGATGAAGGCCAGGGCCGCCAGGCAGTCGATCTGGGCCACGGTGTCCGCGAGTTTTTGCAGCCGCTCCACGTAGGCACAGGTCCGGCTGCGGAGATCCTCGAAGAGATTGAGTTCCAGGGCGAGGGCCTTCTCTTCGGCGCCAAGCACCTCCGTCTCATACTTCTTGAGCCGGTCGGTGATGTAGCGTTCGGCATTTTTGATGGTCTGCTTGCGCACGTAGTCGGGCGGGACACGGTCGGCATAGGCACGACCGATTTCGATGTAATAGCCGAAGACCTTGTTGAAACCGATCTTCAGGTGGGCGATACCGGTCCGCTCCATCTGTTCCTGTTGGTACTGAGTGAGCCAGGACTTGCCGTCCTTGGAGATGGAACGTAGGTGATCGAGTTTCTCGGAAAAGCCGGCACGCATGACGCCACCGTCGCGCAGGTGGGTCGGACAGTCGGGATCGAGGGCCGATTCCAGCAGGTCTGCCAGTTCGTCCATGCTGTCACTCCGGGCGGTCAGGTGGACCAGCAAGTCACTGCCGAAGGACTTGAGGAGGTCGCGAATCTGGGGAATCCTATGCAGGGTGCCCACCAGGGCGAGGAGGTCTCGAGGCGAGGCACGAAAGGTGCTGACTCGGGCGGCAATCCTCTCAGTGTCCGCGACGTTGCCCAGCAGTTTTCGTAGTTCCGTCAACTCGCTGTCACTGGCCTTGAGCTGGTGGACACTCTCTTGCCGCCGCTGAATGGCGGCCACGTCACAGAGGGGCATGCAGAGCCAATAGCGGAACATGCGGCCTCCCATGCTGGTGGCCGTCGCGTCCAAACAGTCGAGCAGGGAACCCTTGCGCGAGGCCCCGCGCAGGGTCTGCAGGACTTCGAGACTCCGGAGACTGGTCGGATCGATCTGCAGGAAGTTGCACTGGGTAACCTTGCGCAGGCGCTGGATATGGCCCAGGGCTGTTTTTTGAGTTTCGGCCAGGTATTCCAGGATGGCGCCGGCCGCGACGATCCCGCCGGCGTCGGCATCGGTGATGCCAAAGCCCTCTAAGGTGGTGGTACCGAAGTGTTTGAGCAGACGCTGTCGCGCCTGGTAGGGATCAAAGTACCAACCGGGCCGCTCGGTGATGACCGCCTGGGTGCGTTGGGTGATTTGCTGGATCAGTTGCTTGGTTTCGGCTTCGAAGAGTTCTCCGCGGCTGTCCGCCAGCAGGCACTCCTTGATGTTGAGTCGCACGAGTTCGTCGAGCAGTCGGTCCTCGGGGACTTGTTGAACAAAGAAATGTCCCGTGGAGATGTCCACCCAACTGAGTGCGGCCTTGTTCTTGGCGTCCAGGCTGATGGCGCAGAGGAAATTGTCCTCTTTGGCCTCCAGGAGCATGTCGTCCGTGAGCGTTCCCGGCGTGACCACACGCACGACATCGCGTTTGACCACGCCTATGGCCTTCTTGGGATCCTCGACTTGTTCGCACACGGCGACCTTGAAGCCTGCCTGGATCATCTTCTTGAGGTAACCGTCAATGGCGTGGTAGGGCAGGCCCGCCAATGGAATGGGGGTGTCGCCCGATTTGCCGCGGCTGGTCAGCGTGAGGCCTAGGACCCGGGAACAGGTCTTGGCGTCTTCGTAGAACGTCTCGTAGAAATCCCCCATCCTGAAGAAGAGAATGGCATCGGGGTACTTCTCCTTGAAATGAAAGAACTGCTTCATGGCAGGAGTTACGGTCGCGCCTTCTTTGGAAGTCATAGCGGGCGATTATAAGGGTCCCAAGGTGGGTCGTAAACGATCTCCTCCATCGTCACCTCCATCCCAACCCAGGCGTCTGATCAATTCTTCCGCCTCGTCTGAGGACTCGGCCGACTGCAGTTGTAGGAGAAGCGCCTCCTGACGCTCGGTGAAGCAGACGGCTGTTTTTGCATCTATGCCCTTGACACCCAACTCGGCTTCTATGTTGGCGATCAGCGCAGCGACACCTTCATTATTGCGGGCACTCACGGGAATGCCGCCGCGCAGTTCGCAGGGAAGTTTGCCTCTGTCAAGCCGCGGCGGCAGGTCGCTCTTGTTAAAGACCGGGAGGAGAGGCCGTTGCCCAATGGTTTCCAGCAGACTCGGATGGATCTTGACGCTGCTGCGGCTGTTGTCAAGGACCAGCAGGACCAGATCGGCTCGTTTCAGGACCGCCAGAGTCTGCTCCTGGGCCTGTCGATCAATGGCATGATCGATGATCTCGGGGTCCAGGCCCGCGGTGTCGATGACGGTGACATAGAGAGATCCCAGGTGACAGGGTGATTCGATCCAGTCGCGGGTCGTGCCCTGTACGTCGGTGACGACCGCCGCGTCCTGACCACAGAGGCAATTCAGCAGCGTGCTCTTACCCGAATTGGGCGGACCGGCCAAGACCACCGTGCAACCGTGGATCAGGTATTTGACGGGCAGGCGTTGGGCCAACAGTTCCCGACATTCCCCTTGCAGCGCGGGGAGATCGTCCCGTGCGCGACGCTCCTGCCATGAGGTGATCTTCCGGGATAGTCCCCCCTCGATCTGGTGGTGCAAGAGGCGCGTCCCCAGCAGCGTCATGGCCCGGGGCAAGATCAGCTTCGCTTCAATGGCGATGGCCGAAAGTCTTCCTCGGTCCATCCAAAGATCGGTCAAGAGTTGTTCTGCAGGCAAGAGGGTCGCCCCGCGTCTTTGCAGAAGCTCCATGATCTGTTCGACAATCAAAGGGTTTCCATGACAGTGGATGGCGAAGAGGTTGCGATCTTCGCAGCCAACGGTGACCTGATCGATGGACTGCCCGTCGTCGTGAATCGTCCCCAACAAGATGCTGCCGGGATCTAGGGTCGCTGGCTGGGAAGAGACTGATCTGAAGACCGAATGGATGAGCTGCGCTGCGTGGGAACCGTACAGTTGTAGGGTGGCGAGGGCGGCAGTACCCTTTCCGGTGAGGACGGCGGCTCGGGTTTCAGACACACTCTCAGACAAACGCTCGATCCATTTCCATATAGTCCTTGTAGGTCAGGACGATCCCGGTGACGACGAGGTGGGGGACAAAGGAGTCGATGAATGGGCAATCCTCTCGGATGAGTTCCGCGCCGGAGCCCGTGCAGATGGTCTGAGGCCAAGCGCCGAGGACCTCGGCGAATCGGCGAATGATCTCTTCGAGGGCACCAATGGCCGCATAGTAAAGCCCGCAGTTAATCGCGTCTTGGGTGTTCTTGCCCCAGGGCCCAACGGGTCTCTTGACGGCTATCTTCGGGAGCTGCGCCGTGTGTTCGTGCAACGCCCGTGCGCCGAGTTCAAAGCCAGGGAAGATCACACCCCCCTCAAACTGACCCTTCCCATCTATGAGATCGATGGTGATCGCGGTGCCGATGTCGATGATGACGGCAGCTTTCTCAAACATGGTGTAGGCCGCCGTGGCTGCGACCAGGCGATCGGTACCCACCTTTGCGATGTTGACTTGCGAGGATTCTATTTGGACGGGGAAGTCGTCGCCGATCACGTAGATGCGCTCGTCCAAGGCCTCTCGAGCGATCTCCCTGATCATCTCCGTCCAGGCCGGCTGCACGCTGCAGACCACGATCACTCCGTCTCGCTTGCCTTCTGTGGATCTCGTTACCAGCGGAATCTTTTTCCAGGCATCGCAGAGGGCCTGCTTCAAGTGGGCTTTTTCCACTCCGGGGATGCACTGCACGGGTTCGACCTTGTCGCCCACAAAGAGGCCGAGTTCGATGGAGCTGTTGCCAATATCAATGGCAATGATGTTCATGAGGTCTCTCTGACTGTCTGTATCATCTGCCAGAGGTGTTCGTTCATCTCGGAGAGCCCCTGTCCGGTCACGGCGGAGATAGGGTAGACTTTTTTATCCAGTCGACGCTGAAAATTGTAAAGCGCTTTTTTTTCCGGGTCCAGGTCTGTCTTGTTGACCAGGATAACCTCCGGTTTGGCTGCCAGGGTCTCGCTGTACCGACGTAGCTCGGTGCGAATAGTCTGGTAGTTGACCAGGGGGTCTGATCCGTCGGTGGGCAAGATGTCGAGCACATGCGCTAAGACGCTCGTGCGTTCAATGTGCCTGAGAAACTCGAAACCCAAGCCCACTCCCCGGTGAGCCCCTTCGATGATACCGGGGATGTCCGCCATCACAAAACGACGGTAGTCACTCAACTCAACGATGCCCAGGACCGGCTCCAAGGTCGTGAAGGGATAGTCCGCGATCTTGGGACGGGCAGCCGAACATCGCGAAACCAGCGTGCTCTTGCCGGCATTGGGGATACCCAGCAGCCCGACGTCGGCGATCAGCTTCAGTTCGAGGCGCAGACGCCGCACTTGACCGGTTGTTCCAGGGGTGGCATGGCGGGGCGCTTGGTTCACCGAGGTCGCAAAGCGCTTGTTACCTTTCCCTCCCGTGCCCGATCGGCAAACCATGATCTCTTTGTTGATTTCGGTGAGGTCCTTGAGCATGAGGTCGAGATCCTCGTCGAATATCATGGTGCCGGGGGGCACCTTGATGTACAGATCCTCTCCGTCGGAGCCATGTCGATTTCGCCCCATGCCCGGCTGGCCATTCTTCGCCCGCCAGTGATACTGGCCCTTAAGGTCGATGAGAGTGGTCATGTTTTCTACAGCCACGAAGTAGACGTGACCACCGCGTCCTCCGTCCCCTCCATCGGGTCCTCCCTTGGGGACGAATTTCTCACGTCGAAAGCTCACGCACCCGTGGCCTCCCTCACCTGCTTTGACATAGATTTTGGCCTCGTCGATAAACATCTTAGGGGGTCCGACAGCAATAAAAAAGGATGGCGTGAGGCCATCCCAAACGAGCGCGTTTTTATCGGAGACAGGGTGTGTCAGACGATGTGGACCTTGCGGCCGACAAACTGGACCGTGCCCTCTGCCGTGGCAAACAACGTGAAGTCGCGACCCATCCCCACGTTGTTGCCGGCGAAGAATTTTGTGCCACATTGACGCACGATGATCGAACCTGCCTTAGCGGCTTGACCGCCGTAGAGCTTGACGCCCCTAAACTTCGGGTTGCTGTCTCTGCCGTTTCGGGATGATCCCTGCCCTTTTTTATGAGCCATGCCTAAACCTCTAATGTCAATTAAGCTGAATATTGCGGTACGGTTACCTAAGTGTAGAGACAGGGCGGGCGTCCGTCCAGTGGAAATCCGAGACACAGAGCCTAGAGCCTAGCCTGCCTGCAGCAGGCGTTTCATTTCTTCGAGCAGAATGGTCCCATGGATTGAGATTTTGAACGTCCCGTCGGCTTCGATGAAAATGGCCCCCGGCACGAGCGTGTTTGTGCTGTAAGGTGCCGGCATTCCTTGGCCCTCCGCCGCCACGATGGGATAGTTGATCCCCAGTGCTCGCTTCAGGGTCTTTTTGACCTGCTCCTGTCCGTCAAACGAGATGCCCAGGACGACCAATTCTTCCGGCGGCATGGCCGCGCGTAATTCGGCAAAGGTTTTTAACCCACTGACCGAGGGGGTAAATGAAGGGGCCCAAAGTGCGATCACGACCTGTTTCCCCATGAAATCGGCCAGCGTGTGTCGCTTGCCGTCGATGTCGACGACGGAGAAGTCTGGTGCGGCCCCGCCAAACCAGGCCTCATGGGCCTCCACGGGCATCCAGTCCTGAGCGCTGCGGACGACATCCTGCAACTTGATGGTGTTGCTTTTGTCAGGATTGAGGAGTTTCCCCATGGCCTGTCTGAAGGGGTTGGCTCTGGTAGGTGGTGCATTCTCTGTTTCAGCGGCGAGAGTCGTCGTTGGATTCGCCTGGCTTGGGGTCTCACCGGCGGTGCTCCGGCCCTGATCGGCGACTTGAATGGGCGCTTCCGCCCCATCCCCCACCTCGTCTGACGCGTCTCTGTTCATGAGGTCGGGGGCGAGGGAGATCACTACGATCAATAGGAGTCCGACACCCAGTGCGATGGTGACAAGGTAAGCCGTGCTGTTGCTTTTAGTCGTCTGTTTCATTTTGCAGATCCCCTGCACTTTTTTTAGAAGGATGTCCTAAAGATACGACTATACAGCCCCCTATCAGGCCCGTAAAGCCCATTTCCGCTCTTTTTTTGAGTTCCTTTTGCGCGTCCGAGAATCGTGCAGCGCGACACGCTGATGGCGCCGTCGACTCCGTAGCGAGGGTACTTTTCTCAAAAAAGGGCGAAAGACGGGTATGGGATGTCCAGGGTAAATGGGTTGTGATTATTTGGATGCCGCCACGCCGGCGCAGATACGCCGGGCATGGAGTCTGCCTATCGTTTCAGACCAATCTCTGCTACGATGCGTGGTAACGTCCCTACGGTAGTTTGTTGCCGTGAAATGGCCCGATGTCCTATGAAACGCTTCATATTTCAAAAAAAACAAAGATTGGTCAAAAACCATCAGTTCAAGGCCGTGCTCGGTCAGAGACGCAGGCGCTCCGATGGCCTCTTGGTGCTCTACATGGGTGAAAACGAATTGGGCTTGTCCCGGTTTGGGGTCTCAGTGGGTCGGTCCTGTGGTTCCGCCGTGACGCGGAATAGATTAAAGCGACTGCTCCGGGAGGCATGTCGGCAAACACAGCACGAAATTCCCCGCAACACCGACTACTTGCTAATGATGTCGCCCCGATGGTCGAAACAGATCATTGAAACGACCGGCCGGTTGGGGATCCATCAGATATGCCGGTCCTTCCTGGCCCTTGTCCGGGCGAACCGGCGCCCATGAGTGAAGGCTCTGTCTGAAAACTCGATCTGATAGCGGCCCTTTTTTGGCCTGGCTGCATCGACGATAAACCAATATCGTCTTCTTCGCCGTTTTTGCCAGGCACGAAGCATTGCTCGCTCTCGGGCCGACGATGGAGTTTTCAGAAAGAGCCTAGTATGTGAGAGATTGGTTTGGCAACTGAAGACCACCTGGTGTCCATAGGGGAAGCGGCAAAACGGGCCGACGTCTCGCGTCAGTCCTTGCAGTACTATATTATGGTCGGGCTCGTCGACCCGACGCATGTCAGGTCGACAGGGAGACGCATGTTTGACAAGAAAGCCATTGACCGAATCAAACTGATCAAACGGCTCAATCAGAGCGGGTATCCTCTCCGCGCCATCCGGGAGTTGTTCATAGAAGGACGAAAGGCGGGAGGCCGCGAGCATGAGTGACTATGAAGCCGTTCAGAAACAACACAATTTTGTGGTCGGCCTATTCGTCATTATTGGCCTCTTAGCCTTTGGCTGGTTGATTTACAAATTTGGAGACTTACCGCGTATTGTGACACAATGGAAATCCTTCGACGTCACTGTGCAGTTTCGCGCCGCCGCAGGCGCGCAGAAGGATACACCGGTACATTTCTGTGGTTATCAGATTGGCCGGGTCACGGTGGTGACGGCGCCCGAGATCCTGGCAGAGATTGAGAACGGTCAGCCGGGCGAATTGCGCTACCACCAGACCAGGGTCACGCTGAGCATTGGTGAGCAATACGATAACATTCCTATCGACAGTACGGTCACCCTGATGACGCGTGGCTTGGGCAGTAGTTTCATCGAAATCAAGGCGCCGCAGCCGGACCCGGCGCGACCGGTGACTCAATTCATGGTCGATGGGACCTTGCTGCAGGGGGCCACCGGCATGACCAGCGAGTTCTTTCCACAGGAGAGTCAGGAGAAACTGGAGTTGCTGGTGGATGATATTAGGGTGTTCCTCGGAAACGCTAATAATATGGCAGGAGATCGGCAAAACCAGGAAAACTTCAAGACGATTTTGACGAACTTCGCGGCGGTCTCCTCCGCGCTTACCCAGACCTTGGTTCAGACCACGGCCACCCTGTCGGTGGTGTCGGGCACTCTGGATGAGTACCGAAACCTCGCGGCCAGGGGCACCGATACCCTGGAGCATGCGGACGCGCTGTTTCAGGCCTTGACGCAGAGTTTCGTGGAGACCAGCCAAGAATTGAGTAAGGTCGCCTCTGAAGTACGACTACTACTGGGGCATGTCAATACGGGCGAAGGCACCATCGGCAGGCTCGTTCATGACGCCCGTTTCTATGAGAACCTGCTGGCGACAACCGAGCAGTTGCAGGTCTTGGTCCAGCAGATGAAGGCCGTCATGGGCGCGATCAGCGAAAGGGGGCTGGGGCACGTCTGGAGGAAGGGCACTCAGTGAGCTTGCAAGGCCGGCTGGAGGCGGGTCTTGGCCTGCCCGATCAAGTAGAAACTTCCCGTGATGCAGATGAGGTCTTCACGGCTCACGGCGCTGTTCGCAATCTTCAAGGCCTCCCCCAAGCTAGAGGATGTTTGAAACATCTTGTCGCAGATTTCGGTATACATGTCCGCAAGGTCCCGCGGAGACATGGCCTTCGGGGAACTGCTGCGCGTGAAAATGACCTTGTCGGCACCGTACTGGAGTTGTTCCAACATCCCTGGCACGTCTTTGTCACTGTTGCATCCGAAGACAATGACCATGGAATCGTAGGGAATGTTCTGGCCGATGGCATGAATCAAGGCCCGAACACTCGCCGCGTTGTGGGCCCCGTCGATCATGATACGAGGGTCGTCATAGACCATCTCCATCCGGCCCATCAGCGACACCTCATTCAGGCCCCGTGTCGCTTTTTCGGTGTCGATTTCGAATCCGCTGGCTTTTAGCTTGTCCAGCATGGCCAGCGCCAAACCGCAATTAACGGCCTGGTGTTTGCCGTAAAGCGGCACACGCAAGTGCTCAAACTTGCTCGTCTCCGTCGTCAAACAGATACGCGTGTGCGGTCCATCCTCTCTGGAGGTCTCAAAACGATAGGAAAAGTCAATGTCTTCGCCGGTGACACTGAAGGGCGATTGTACTGCCAAGGCCTCTGACTTGAGAACCTGCATCGCACTGGGCTCCTGCTCGACGGTGAGGACCGGTACGCCCTTCTTAAAGACACCGGC
Source organism: Planctomycetota bacterium (assembly GCA_022563885.1). GTDB lineage: Bacteria > Planctomycetota > Phycisphaerae > Sedimentisphaerales > Anaerobacaceae > JAIPFM01. Next base: position 27,316 of record JADFMM010000010.1, read on the forward strand.
CTTCTCTCTGGCGATGCTGTCGATCGTGGAGCCGAGTTGTTGCTGATGGTCAATACTGAGGCTCGTGATCCCGATGACCTCCGGGGTGATTACGTTGGTGCTGTCCAGGCGACCACCCATACCCGTCTCGATGATGGCGATGTCGGCCTTCTTGTCGGCGAAGTGCATGAACGCCAAGGCCGTCAGGATCTCGAAGAAGGTCGGCGGGTCCTTTTCGGCGAGTTTTTCGATGGCTGCATGGGCACGGTTTAGCAGCCTGAGCATCTCAGAGTCGGAGATCATGACCGAGTTTACCCGAATCCGTTCATGCAAATGAATCAGGTGTGGTGAGGTGTACAGTCCCACCTTGAACCCGTTGGACTCCAGCATTTTTGCCAGCATAGTGGCCGTTGAGCCCTTGCCCTTGGAACCGGCAATGTGCGCGGTCGCGGTCTTGGTGTGTGGATTGCCCAGCAGGGTGAGCAAGGTTCTCATCCGGTCAAGATTGAAGGTCGTCACGTTGTAGCGCAGTTTCTCCTGCTGCTCGTAGTCGGTCTTGCTCAAGAGGTATGCGAGGGCCTGTTTATACCGACTGAAGGCCTTCTTGGTCTTGACTGTCGCAATCTTGGAGGGGGGGCTCTGAGTACGATCTTTACTAGTATTTTTTTCGATCTTTGCCATTGGGCACACCATACTAACAAAACGGTCGGAATCTAGTCAAACATTCCGATAACATCGGTGCCCGTCAGGAGAGTTTTGGTCTGCACTGTGTTTGTAAGTGATTTAAAGGTATCGACATATCAGGATCTTGGCATGTTCGGATGCCTTGAGAGTTTCTGAAGGATAAATTCCGTATTCTTCAGGAAGAATTAGAAACACTTATGAAATATCCCGCCCCGCGTGCAACTTTCGATTTTGCGGCAAGCGAGGACAGGTCCGTCTCTACTTCTCCAGTTTGTTCTTGCGAATGGGCTTTTGCTGGTTGTATCGATTAATGTTGCGGACGGCCTGACGCAGGCGCTGTTCGTTCTCAACTAGGGCGATTCGCACAAAGTTTTCACCATTCTCGCCGAAGGCACGGCCCGGGGCGACCGCCACCTCCGCGTGCTCCATTAGATCCATCGCATAGTCGATGGTCCCCTTGCCCTTGAGATGCTCCGGCGGTACTTTCGCCCAGACGAACATGGACGCACGCGGTTTTTCCACCCGCCAGCCGATCCGCTGCAGTCCCTCGCAGAGGACATCGCGCCGGGACTGGTACTTCTGGTTCTGCGCGGAGATGTCCGCTTCGCAGTGCCGCATCGCGATGATGCTGGCGATTTGCACGGCCTGGAAGATGCCGTAATCATAGTAGCCTTTGATGGTGGCCAAATGACCGATCAGGGTCGGATTTCCGGCGACGAATCCCACCCGGAAGCCCGCCATGTTGTAGGGCTTGCTCATGGTGGTGAACTCTACGCCGAGCTCCTTGGCCCCCTTGGCAGCCAAGAAGCTCGGGGGTCGATAGCCGTCGAACGCGGTCTCCCCATAGGCGAAATCGTGGATGACGATGAAGCCGACGCGTTTGGCCAGAGCGACGATTGTTTCAAAGAAGCCCTCATCCACGGTCATGGCGGTGGGATTGTGTGGGTAGTTCAAGATCAGTACCTTGGGTTTGGGATAGAGGTGTTCACAGACCATGGCAATGTTGTCGAGAAAGGTCTGATCGCATCCCAAGGGGACCGTGATGACATTGGCGCCTGCTAGCGTGACACCATAGATGTGGATGGGGAAGGCAGGATCGGGCACGACTGCCGTGTCACCTGGCCCGAGCATGGCCAAGCAGAGGTGACTGAAGCCCTCTTTGGAACCGATGCAGGCCAAGACCTCGGTCTCGGGATCCAAGGAAACGTCCCAATTGCGCTTGTACTTGAGGGCCACTTCTTTCCGCAGGTTCTTGATGCCCTTGGATGCACTGTAGCGGTGATTACGGGGATCGGCTGCCGCTTCGCAGAGTTTGTCGGTCACGATTCGCGGGGCGCTGTCGGTCGGATTTCCCATCCCCAGATCAATGATGTCGGCACCTGCCTGACGTTTGGCTATCTTCAGGGCGTTCAGTTGGCCAAATAGATAGGGCGGCAAGCGTTTGATTCGCTGTGCGGGCTCAATCACAAACTCGGACATGCCGATTCAATCCTTCATGTGTCAATTGCGGGGTTTTCGCCAAAACGGTGAAGGGGGCAGTGTAGCGAGTAATCGAGAATCTTCAACTGATTTCGGGCAGAGCCTAAAATCGACTGCGTAACACCAGCCAGCCGGCAAAGAGAAAAAATAGGAGGGTCCCAACCAGGAGCAGCGTGGTCAGAGGAGAATTGCGATAGGGCTTCGTGACCCAAGTCGATTGGCCATTGAGAATCAAGAGGGCCAGTGCCAGCATGGGCATGAACAGCGCCCCCGTGACCGAATACCATTTGACGAGTTGGGTGAATTCGATCAGGACGAGCCCCGAAATCGGCAAGGTGGCTAGGAGCAGTAGGCTGGAGGCGTAGAGCGCGGACTTGGTCTTGTTGGTCTGGCTTGTCCCCTTTCTGTCCGGGCGCGTTCCCTTCATCTGCGGCCATAGATCCGCAAAGAGGTAGGGGACGCTCTGCCAGACGCCGAGCAGGCTACTGAAGACGGCGGCCCAGGCCCCGATCAAAAAGGCCCACCGGGCTGCCGGGCCCAACGCATCCAACTGCGTCCTCAAAACGTTGGCTAGATTCGCGATCAGGGTGACACCCTTGCCTGGAGCTGGGGGCAGTTCACTGCCAATGAACACCATGGCCAGCCCAAAGAGACCGGTCATGACGTAGGCGACCGCCAGGTCGATGCGACAGGCGCCCAGTGCCCGGACGGACTCGCGTCCCTCCTCGCCGGATCCAGTATCCATAGCAGAGGATCGTCACGGTGCCTCCGACGCCCCCCATCAAGCCAATCGTCCAGGCCAGGCCCTCGCCTCTAGGATGCCCATGGCGACCTCTTGCCAGGGCGGCGCTAAGGCCAGGGCGGTCCCGATGACCACCGCGAACATGGCTGCAATGCAGATCCCCATGGTCTTGGCGAAGAGCCTGAACCCGCCCACCTTGATCAGGACGAGGGCGGCGCCACTGTGCAGAACGCCATAGGCGATCTTGTCCTGCTGGGCCGAATGGAAGAGGGGCCAGATGGCATGGGCGGCCGCGCCACAGGCGCTCATGAGTACCGCCGCGACCAAGAAACTCCATGCCAACAGATAGGCGAAAAAGATCCAGACGACGGATCGCCCCAGATGTGCGACGACGCCTTCCAGCAGGGTGTCACCCGTGACAAGTTGCCAACGGGCCAGGCCTTCGTTGAGAAGATATTTGATTCCCGCCCCTAGCACCACGGCCCACAGGCAGGCCAGGCCCAAGCGGCTTCCCGTGAAGGCGGCGGTGGCCAGGTCACCCGCGCCCACACCGGTGGCGGCGACGAGGATACCGGGACCAAGGATCGAGAGCCATTTCTTGGTGGGGTAGCCCATGGGCGATCATTCCCACTCGATCGTGGCGGGGGGTTTGCTGGAGATGTCGTAGACCACGCGATTGACGCCGCGTACTTCGTTGATGATACGGCTCGAGATCCTTGCCAAGACATCATAGGGAATGCGGGAAAAGTCGGCGGTCATAAAGTCGGTGGTGTCAACGGAACGGATGGCAACGATGTTCTCGTAGCTGCGCTCATCGCCCATCACGCCCACCGTTGAAACGGGCAGCAGGACCGCTAGTGTTTGCGAGACAGACCGGTATAGGCCGGCACCTTGGATCTCATCGATGAGGATTTTGTCGGCTAGGCGGAGCACCTCCAGCTTGGCTTTGGTGACCTCGCCGATGATCCTCACGGCCAGACCCGGGCCGGGAAAGGGATGACGCCACACCATCTTCTCGGGCAGGCCCAGAAACTCTCCCATGTGGCGGACCTCATCCTTGAAGAGATCGCGCAGGGGTTCGACGAGTTCGAATCCCAGTTGTTCGGGCAAACCGCCGACGTTGTGGTGGAGTTTGATAGTGGCGGCCAGATTGCCATCCTTTGAGCCCGATTCGATGACATCAGGATAGAGCGTGCCTTGGGCCAGGAATCGAGCATTTTCAATGGTGACCGCTTCTGACTTGAACGCTTCGATGAACTCCGCACCGATGATCTTGCGTTTCTCTTGGGGATCGGTGACGCCCACCAGTGCGGTCAGAAACCTGTCCGCCCAGTCGACAACGCGGAGGTCACCATGGAAATGGTCATGGAAGGTGGAGACGACATTCTCGCGCTCATTCATGCGCAAGAGGCCATTGTCTACAAAGATGCAGGTCAGTTGGTCCCCGATGGCCTTATGGATGAGGCAGGCAACCACGGAGGAATCGACGCCGCCGCTGAGTCCACAGATGAGCTGGCCGTCGCCGACCTGCGTTTGGACGGCCTTGATCGATTCAGCTACGACATCTTTCATCTTCCAATCACCCTCGCATTGGCAGATGGCGTAAAGGAAGTTTTTCAATACTTCCGATCCCAGCGGCGTGTGTGTGACTTCCGGGTGAAACTGGACCCCATAGAAGTTGCTCCGTGCATGGTAGACCACGGCATGGGGGCAGGATTTGGTGGTGGCCAAGGTCACGAAGCTGTCGGTGAGTCGGCCAATTTGATCGCCGTGGCTGGCCCAGACCTCCATGGAGTGGGGCAATCCCGCCAGAAGCCCTTCGGCCTTGGGAATGGTCAAGTCGGCGCGACCGAATTCACGGTGTTGGGCAGGGAGAATCTCTTCGCCTAGAATTTGGCAGCCGAGCTGCATCCCGTAGCAGATGCCCAGGACGGGCACGCCCAGCTTGAAGATTTCCTCATCGCAGCGGGGGGCGCCCTCCGCATAAACGCTGGCCGGTCCACCGGAGAGGATGATCCCCTTGAGTGGCAACTGTGCGAGCTTGCGGGCGGCGATGTCCCCGGGATAGAGCTTGGAATACACTTTCTGTTCGCGGACGCGTCGCGCGATGAGCTGGCCGTATTGGCTACCAAAATCAAGGATAGCGACGGTCTGCCTGATCATGACGCTTCCTTGAGGAAGGGGAACATTGAAGAACTAGCTGTCAAATGAACTTGCACCCGAATAGTTGGGTGCTTCCCGGGTGATCTGGATGTCGTGTGGATGGGATTCTCCCACGGAAGCAGTCGTAATGCGGACGAAGCGGCTGTCTTCTTTGAGGTCTTCGATGTTGTGTGCCCCGCAGTAGCCCATTCCGGCTCGTAGTCCTCCGACCAGTTGATACACGAAATCGCTGAGTTCGCCTCGATAGGGGACGCGGCCCTCCACGCCTTCGGGAACGAGCTTGCTGGCCTGAGTTTGGCTGCTTTGGCTGTAACGATCGGCAGACCCTTGGACCATGGCGCCGAGTGACCCCATTCCCCGATACTCTTTGAACTGTCGGCCCTTGTAGATGACGAGTTGGCCCGGGCTCTCTTTGAGACCCGCGAAGAGTGACCCCAGCATGACGCTGGAAGCACCGGCGGCGATGGCCTTGGTGATATCGCCTGAATGTTTGATACCGCCGTCGGCAATGACGGGGATATTGTACAGGCGACCGACGCGGGCACAGTCCATGACGGCCGTGATCTGTGGGACGCCCACGCCGGAGATCACCCGCGTCGTGCAGATGGCCCCGGGCCCGATGCCAACCTTGACCGCATTGGCCCCGGCCTCGATGAGTTCCTCCGCGGCTTCGGCCGTGGCGATATTTCCGACCACGATGTCAATTGAGTGTCCGGCCTTGATGGTTCGAACGGTCTCGACCACGTTCTCCGAGTGGCCATGGGCGGTGTCCACGACCAGGACGTCCACGTCGGCGTTGATCAGCGCCTCGGCGCGATCGTAATCCTGCACGCCCACCGCGGCCCCGACCCTCAGGCGTCCTCGGTCATCGCGGGCGGCCAGGGGGTACTGCTGAACCCGATCGATGTCACGCATGGTGATCAACCCGGCCAGTTCACCGGCCCGGTTGACCAGCAACAGCTTTTCAACCCTGCGTCCCTGGAGCATTTCCTTGGCTTCTTCCAAGGTTGTTCCTTCCGGACCGGTGAGTAGGTTCTCTTTGGTCATGACCAGATGGATCTTGATGTCACGCTCTTTGAGGAACTTGAGGTCACGGCGTGTCAGGATGCCGACCAGCTTCCTGCCGTCGACGATGGGGATACCCGAGACGTTTTGCTCGTTCATCAGCTCGAGGGCACGGCGAACCGGCTCGTCGGGCGAGAGGGTGACGGGGTCCTGGATGACGCCGTGCTCGGACCGCTTGACCTTCGCCACCTCTCGCGTCTGTTCGGCCACAGAAAGATTCTTATGGATAATGCCGAATCCGCCCTCCTGGGCCAAGGCGATCGCCAGCGCGGATTCCGTGACGGTGTCCATAGCGGCCGACAAGATGGGGATGTTGATGCGAATGTGGTTGGTCAACTGCGTGCTGGTGTCCGTCTGACTCGGTACCAGATTGCTCTTGGCGGGCCGGAGCAACACATCGTCAAAAGTTATACCTTCACTCACTATCTTGTTTTCGTCCACTGGCGGCTCCGTACTGAGATTCCTCATTGTATTTTACTAGCCCAATATAGAGAGGGGCAAAGTGGGCGTCAATCTATTTTGATCGGCGTGTGGAGGGGCCAAGAGATCCCCTATCGAGCGGGTATTATGAGACGTTCAACCCTGCGTCTGACCAATGAAATGGTGAAAAAATGGTGATAGCAGCCCAAAAACAACACTCTGGACGTGTTCTGCTCATTTCACTTCAGCATTCTTTCGATACAATCATCTGTGGCATTGTCTTAGTACTTGGGTGAGGAAATGGTCCAATAGCAGACAGGGAATATCAACACACAGATCGGGAGTACTGGCCCTGTTTTTCTTTGAGATGCTGCGGAAGTATGGTAATATAGGTCTTTTAGGTAATACGAGGTGCTGTCCTTAATGAACGGGCGCGCTACGACCGCACCTAATTTGACTTGGAGATGGTGGTTATGAAAACGTTGCGGAATTGTCTGGTACTGCTCATTCCGTTGGCTCTGGCTGGATGTTCGAGCCTGAGCGAATTCTCAATGTCGCAGACCGGCGACTTTTTGCTGCGGAGAGAGAGCAAGGTCAAGAGCGGATTCTTGGGCATTGACCACATCGCTGTCGTCGATGTCGTGGGTGACATCCACAGTGAGGTGGTCAAGAACCAGATTGCAGATTTCTATACTGACCAGTTGTTGAAAAAGGGCTATGGCCCCGTCGTCCGTGAATATGTGCAGCATGAACTCAACGCTCGCGGGTTCGATCGGTCCGACATGAGTCTCGAAGCTTACGCGATTGAAGCGGGCCGTGCCATTGCGGTTCCTGCCGTGCTCATCGTCAGTGTCCCCACCTTTGGTGAAGAACTGAGCATGACGGCCAAACTGCTCGATGTGGAAGCGGGCAGTGCGCTGTGGTATGGGCACGCCTCTCATAGAGAAAAGCGGTGGAAGATTGGCGGATGGTTCGGACGATCCAGACGTGCGAGTGAGGCCGAATTTGACGCCGAGTTCCGCGCGTTCATGGGTGCTATGGACGAGACCCCGTATGAGATGACGGACGAGCAACTGATGGAAGTTGCCCTGACGCTCAAGGATGAAAAGCGTGTCCTGGATTTGGTGGCCAAGATCTGTCGTGACCTTCCCGAGCGAGTCGACCCGATGCTCGAGCTTATGGCCCTGGAGCCTGACCTGTGGGACATGGCTGCGGCGCCGCCCACGTATGACTATCTCTCTTCGCCTCCCCTGGCAGAAGCGCCTCAGCCGGTGACACCTCCGGTATGGCCTGGTCCCACGGCGGCGGCTAGGGTACGGATGCCTGAGCCCGTCTATGTGGAGCCTGAATACATGAGCGCGACACCTCCGCCGGTGGCAGTCGCTCCTGAGCCTTTACCGGTTCCTGTTCCGGTCGCGGCCGCTCCCATGCCTAGACCCGTGATGGTCGAGCCCATGGTGGTGCCAACGCGGGTTCCTGAGCCCGCTCCCATGTATGCGCCGGCTCGTCCCGCGCCGGTCTTGCGAGCGGCGCCCTCCCTACGACCTTTGATGGAGATTGCACCGGCAAGGCGGATGACGCCGCAACCGGGACTGACCCAGATCGATCCGCCCGGGCGTCTGCGGCGGGAGACGCTGTTGGATTTGGCGCCCCCGAGAGTGGTTCCGCAAACCCAACCCCAGGCGAGAGTAGTGGTTCAGCCCAGGCCGCGGTACCGATCCAAACCGGTGGCGGAAGGTGGAGTGGAAGCGACACCGAAGAAGCAAAAGAAGAAGAAATTCCACTGGACGGACTTGCTCTAGGAACTTTGTTCAGTCCCGTTCGGTTCAGATTCACTTGAAAGACCGCCCAGCACTCTGCTCGGCGGTTTTTTTTTGTTGTTACGCCTCCAGCCCAAAGGGCCTCTGTAGAAGAGTTCAGTTAAACAGTTGACTTTGCTCGGCAACTCAATAAGCTGACGGGCTGTCTGCTACGGAAGTAAGCCATTTGTAATTGGGATTTATGTCAGGAGGTCACAACCAATGAGAGTACTCTGTTCATCAAGACCGGCTGTCGTCGGCTTCGTTATAGTGGGCCTGATGGTGACGCTGATGGCGGGTGGTTGTGCGAGCGAGCACGGCGAAAGTGTGGCACTCGCCGGCTATGATTTTGGCTCTATAGACAAGGTCGCTGTGCTGAGCCCGACCGGGGACGTCTACGGGGATGCGGTCAAGGATCAGATTGTGAGTTTCTTTGTGCATGAACTTATGGTCAAGGGCTACAGCTGTGTCGAACGAAGCAAGGTCCAGGAAATCGAACAGGAGTTGAATTTCCAGGCCTCCGACACGACCTCCAGCCAGGGGACGGCGAGAATCGGTGAGATTCTCAATGTGCCCGTCGTGATGATAGTGAATATCCCCCAGTTTGAAGCGAAGCACATGAGCCTGAATGCCCGGCTCGTCAGGGTCGAAGATGGGACCATTCTCTGGACCGGTGAGGGTAGCGGGAAAACCGGCAAGGGTCTGACCACGATTTTAAGTGCCGCGGTCGGCGCGGCGGGCGGTGCGGTGCTTGCCGGTGGGGACAGCGATGATCGCCTGATTGGTGCGCTGGCCGGTGGGGTGCTGGGTGGAATCGTAGGCAACGCGATGTCGCCGGAGAAGGCCGAGCAGGTGAAGAAGATCATCAGGGAGAAGGTGTGCAAAGAACTCCCCTCGCGATTTGGGGCGTGATGGCGTTCTCAGGCAGCCCCTTGACCAGGGGGGTTCTTACGCCTGCATTCACACGGCAGCGCGCAACCCGTCTCGTTTCGTGGCGAGCGTCAGCTTGGCCGCGTTCTTGAACAGCTTGCTTAGATCGTCCCGGTGGTTTGCGAGCCAGGTTGCCTTCCGATCGACCATCTTCATGAATTCCAGGCCGCAGAAGGGGCCAAAGTGGCTGGTGGCCGCAATGGGCGAGACCGCTTCGGCAATGAGGGTTTCCGTCATCAGGTCCGGCAAGGATTCCAACTGCGCCTTATTGGGTCGAACAATCTGACAGTAACCCTTCATGAAGTGGCTGAGTCGAACTTGATCGAAGCGTGCCGGCCAGCGGGCGAGGTTGGGATTGCCGGCGATGATGGAGAATTGCAGCAGTCCGTTGGCCAAATCGACTTGAGGGGACGCCATGTGCAGCGAATCAAAATCGAGCAACGCCTTGAGCGCGTCGTCTGCGAAGAGCATGTTGCCGGGGTGCCAATCGCCATGGACGAGTTGCTGGGGCCAGGTGTCGAATCCTAGCTCGTTGACTTGGGTGCTGGCCTCGTTGTAGAGCCCAGCCAGTCGGTCGGCAACTCGTTCAAAGGCGACCTTCTCCGAGCCAGAGGGGTTCCTGCCCATTGCGGCAAGATCGGTCCGAACCCGGCGGGAGTTGTGAAAGGCGGTCGACACGCTCTTCTTGGTGAACTGGATCGGTTTGACCCATTGGTGGAAGAGTGCCAGACGCCTCCCGGACTCCTGGGTCTGTTCTTTCGAACCGTCGTACCGCGTTCCCTCAACGTAGTAGAAGAGTTCATAGAGCTGTTTGCCAATGCGGAGCGCCGTCTCGGATTTTTGGCCGTCAGCGTCGAGTTTGGTCTTGATGACCCGGCTAACGGGAAAGTGTTTCCGTCTCAGGCGTCTCTGCAGGGCGTGGGCCAGCTTAACCCGGGCCGGATCGTTGTCCATCCGTCGTTTCAGCAAGAATTTGCCTCGCGATGTCGTGATGATCAGTTTTGGGGAATGCGAGCTGCCGCCGGTCAGGGGCGCGGCCTCTTCGACCGGGCCAATTGCGTAGTGCTTCAGCACGCGCTCCAACTCGGTCTGCGAAAACTGTGCGGCCTGCTCTGTCATGAAGTAGGCGTCCCACTTATTGCTTGCCGGCCCCTTACAGCAGCATCATCAACAGGATCACCAGGGACAGCACCCCCGAAAAGGCCCCCAGTGCAATCACGGCCACTCGATACTTGGCGATGGTTTCTTCATCGTAGTCGTCCGTCTCATCCTGGACGGAATCGCCCTCTTCCAGTTTCTCCAGCATCGACACGTCGAACCGTTTGCGCGCTTGGACCGGTGGCCTTCCATCTCGGATGGCTTCAAGATCCTCCAAGAGTTCAGTGGCGTTGGCGTAACGATCTTCTCTACGCTTGGCCATCATGATCTCAATGACCTCGGAGGTGCCGGCCGTCAGGCTCGCATTGATATGATCGGGTGGCACCAGTCGTTCGCGGAGGTGCTTTTTCATGATTTTCGCCGAGTCATCCGCCATGAAGGGGACCCGTCCGGTCACCATGTGGTAAAAGGTGGCGCCCAGCCCGTAGATGTCGGCTCTGCCGTCTATGTCGATGGCCCCTCGGATCTGTTCCGGGGCAATGTAATAGGGGGTGCCGTAGGCCTTCCCCTCTTCGTCCTGAGCCGTCTCCAGATCGGTGGTTTCGCGGGCCAGACCCATATCCGCCAATTTCACGGTCCCATCGGCCATGATCATGATGTTCTTCGGTTTGACGTCGCGATGGACCAGTTTCCGCGCCGTGGCGTGTTCCAGAGCCCGGGCTACTTGAATGACGATGTCCAGGGCCCTCTCCTCCTCGTAGACGCCCCCATCGACGAGATCATCCGAAATCGTCTTTCCATCAACGTATTCCATGACGAAGTAGTGGTATCCGCCCGCCTCGCCTACGTCGATCGCCTGGACAATGTTGTTGTGATGAAGCTTTCCGGCGGCCTGTCCCTCTTTATAGAACCGTTTGACGTACTCCGGGTTCTGGCTGAAGCGCTTCGGCAAGAGTTTGATGGCCACTGTTCGATTTAGGCTGATCTGATTGGCCTTGTAGACGACCGCCATCGCACCGGCGCCCAGTTTACCGAGAATCTTGTAGCCGGGGATCTTCTTGGCGCTGGATTTGCTGGTCTTGATGTCCGTCAACAGGCGTTGGGCCTGGCTTTTGGTGAGGTATCCCATGGCCACCATGAGGTCGGAGAGCAGGATTGGATTGGCTTGAGACTCTACCTTGTGCTTTTTCTGAGACTTTTGTAATTCTTGCTTGGTACAGAGGCCGCTGTCGACGGCCATTACTCCAAAGAGCGTGTCGTAGTTCGTCTCTGCTGTCATTGGCAAGCTCTACTACTATTCCCCGCTGCGCGGGTCTGTGGCCTTTCACGCCCGCTGGGCGGGTCTACCAGCTGTCACGCCCGATGCGCAGGCTTGCTGTTCCTCACGCCATTTCCCGGGGTCAACGTCGGTTGTGGATTCCAAGGAACACATGAATACCTAATCACGAAACAATGATTATTGGACTATGCGACGGATTGTCAAAAACAAAACCTGCCTGCGGGGCAAACTCAATCCCTGCAGTGTGGTGACTCGGTTAGATCGGTGTGTGAGTTTAGGGGTTTGCTCGAATCTTGTCTGGCACTCTTAAACCCCTACACTCAAGTCTTGCAAAGGGCCTACACCCCAGTTCCCACATTTAGCCAGCCATTAGTAACAGCCGGGGGCGACTGCGCAACGCAATTAATGCCCAAGTTTCCTTCCCACCATCATTGTTCAGACACGGTCCCAGGATTAGACTCGTTAATGATGTGCGAGAACTTTGCAGGCGATGGGAGGAGCGGCCGTGGGTGGCAACTGGACGGGGAGAGTGGCGACCGAAATGGGAACGCGGGGCTAGTTCATGCCGGGATTGATCGGTTCCCATTCTACATTGGCTGCGCCCAACAGCGTTCCGGTGGCATAGGCGAGGTCCACCAGGGCGATCTGATATTCGACCAGGGCGGACAGTTCCGCGAGTTGTGCGTCGGCCAGATTCGTTTGGGCGTCGAGTACCTCGGTAGAGGTGCGGAGCCCCAGTCCGAACTGGCGTTTTTCGGCCTCGTAGAGTCTGCCCGACACGATCACGTTCTGACCGCTGGCCAAGATTCGCTGCCAGTTGGCCTCGAGTTGGTCGCCGGCGTTCAGGACCTCCAGCGTAATCAGACCTTCGCGATTCTTCTTGGTAGAAAGACGCTGAAACCGCTGGAGACGGGCCTGCTGCAGGCGGCTTTTGGCGGCTCGATTTCCCACGGGGATTTGCGCGCTTAGGCCAAAAAAGTGATCGGCGAATTGATTGCGTTCTAGTATATCATACGAATCCCGGCGATTTGCCCCGAAGGCATTGACGTTGTAGCGGTAATCGAAACTGATCAAGGGCAGGGCGGCGTTCTTGCGGAAATCTACTGTGTCCAAGTCCTCTAAGACCTGTAGTTCCAGTACCAGAATCTCCATGCGGTTTTCCATGGCCGTCCGGACCAGTTGATCCGAGTCAATCGCATAGCGGTAAGGCACGGGTTCCGTCGAGGGCGTGACGGTTGTCTCTGTCTGCATCTCTAGGTTCTTGCGGTTGATCACCCGTTTGAGTTCACGCTCACGGTCCCTTAGACTGTTTTCGGCAATGATGATGGACTCCAAACTCCCCGCAACACCCGCCTCCGCCCGCAGGATCTCTATCTGGGCGCGTTCTCCGGAATCGACGAGTCGCTGGGATTGCTCAAGTTGACTCTGGGCCAATTCGTATTGCTGCCTTCGGACTTCAAGCACTTGACGTGCGGCATACAAGCGCCAGTAGATACGGTCCACGTTGGCAAGGATACTCATGACGGCCAGTTTTGTCTGAGCGTCCGTGATCTGTCGTTGATAGCGGGCCAGGCGAATGCCATAGGTCAGAGTCCGAGTGCCGGCATTGCGTAAGAGGGGTTGGCTAAATGAAAACTGAGACCCTGATGCGAAGAATGGATTAAAGACGGGGTTCGCCGCGTCGGTTTCCGTCTTAGAGTCGTTCAGGCTTATGGATGCCGTCCCCCCCGTAACGAGCGGTTGACTGAGGCCCACAGACAGACTTTCCCGCTCGTCCTGAGTTCCCTGAATCTCGGATTGCCTATTGATCGAGGGTCGGTCCGACTTGCTCTTCGAAGCCCCCGCGGTAAATGCGGCCTCAAAGCGGGCCCGTTCCTCGCTGACCCTCTCTGCCGCAATCGTGGGATTGATCAGCGTTGCCCGCAATTCCAAGTTATTCTGGAGCGCCATTGCCCGGCATCGTTCCAGACTCAACTCCAATGTTGCCGGCGGTGTCTCGTTGATGTCGATAATGGGCTGTTTCTCTTCTTTGGCCTTTTCCAGCTTCAATGGAGACATCTGCCTCAGCTTTTCCTGCGGAACTGTCTTGCCATGCAGGTCCCGGTGCTTGGGAAAGAACATGCAGCTACTCGATGTCAAGACGATGCAGCCGAACACCATGCTCCAGGACGCTGCTCGGCGGAGAAAGCCTTTACTCATGTCGAAGTGCCTCAATGGGATCCAATCTTGCTGCTTTGATGGCGGGGAACATGCCGAAGAAGACCCCCACGACGGCGGAGAACACGCAGGCGATGGTCATGGCCCACCAGGGGATGTAGGACATGTCGAGTTGGGCGTTGGGGATCTTGGCGATGCCCATGGTGAGGAGTTGAGCCAGGCCGATCCCCAAGAGTCCTCCTAAGGTACACAAGACCACGGATTCAATCAGGAACTGGGTCAGGATGGCGCTGCGACGGGCGCCGACGGCCTTACGCAGGCCGATCTCACGGGTCCGTTCCGAAACGGAGACCAGCATGATGTTCATGATCCCCACGCCACCGACCAACAGCGAGATCCCCACGATGCCGCTGGCCACGGTGGTCACCATGGCGGAGATCTTGTCGAAGGTGTCCAGGGCGTTCTTCAAGGACTCCACCTTGAAGGTGTCCGGCTCGCCCGGCTTGATGCCTCGGGTGCGGCGGAAGAAGAATCTCAACTCCGCCAAGGCGTCTTCGGAGGCCTCCGAAGAGGCGCTTTCCGCGATGGACCAGATCCAGGGCTCATGCCTCAACTTGAGGTTGGTGCGAAAGGGAATGCTGATTTCGTGATCCTCGCTGTCGCCTTCCCCAAAGGGCGAGTGGGGCTTGGGGTCGAAGACGCCCACGATGATGAAGGGGTTGTGTCCGATCAAGATCTTCTGATTGATGCAATCGCGGTCGAGACGGAGCGTGTCGCGGAGCTTGGAGTCGATGATGCAGACCTGCCTGGCCTGCATCTCATCCATGACGGAAAAGGGGCGACCCAGCATGAAGGTGCGTCCTTCGATCTCGTGGCAGGCCTGCTCCGAGCCGTTCACGCGAACGCCTTCGGCGGACTGGTCCCGGTGGGAGACCGTCTGACGGCCTCCGGAAGACTGCTTGCCGAAACGAGCGATGGAGGGGCAGTGATCCATCAGGCCTTCGAAGTGTTGCAGCTTGAAGCGCAGCTCCCAGAAATTGGCATGGCGCATGGGACCTCGCTCGGGTTGACGCGGCGAAATCCAGATCATGTTGGTGCCGAAGGTCTCAACCTGCGTGAGGATCTTGGCCTTGAGCCCACTCAGGGCGGCGATCACGGCCGTCACGGAGGCGACACCGATGATGATGCCGAGCATGGTCAAGAAGGATCGCGTCTTGTTGGCCCAGATCTGTGCCAGGGCCAGATGGATGCTCTGGTAGAGGAAGCGTAACAGGGCGATCAGCATCCAGAGCAGGGACTTCATGATTCGGTCCCTCGATCTGACTCAGAACTGAGGTGTTGGCTGGTGGCATCCTGTTCGATCGGCAGATCGCTGATGACCCGCCCGTCTCTCATTCGGATCACCCGTCGCGCATGAGCGGCAATATTCTCCTCATGCGTCACCATAATGATGGTCTGGCCCTCGGCATAGAGCGTGTCGAAGAGTTTCATGATCCCGGCGCTGGTCCGCGTGTCGAGATTGCCGGTCGGTTCGTCCGCCAGCAAGATGCTGGGTTTGCAGACCAGCGCCCGGGCGATGGCGACCCGCTGTTTCTCGCCGCCGGACAACTGATTCGGTTTATGTTTGACCCGCTTGCCCAAACCCACATGTTCCAAGGACTCGATGGCCCGCTTACGTCGGGAGCGCCAACCGTCCTTGGCGTAGATCAGGGGCAGTTCCACATTGCGGATGGCGTTTAGTTGGCTCAGCAGTTCGAAGGACTGAAAGACGAAACCGATGCGCTCGTTGCGTACTTGCGCCAGGGCGGCGTCGGCCATCTCAGTGGTGTTCTTACCGTCGAGATGGTAGCTGCCGGAGGTGGCCCGGTCCAGACAGCCGATCAGGTTCATCAAGGTGCTCTTGCCGGAGCCGGACTGGCCCATGATGGCGATGTACTCGTTCTCATGAAGCGCTAGGGTGACTCCGTCGAGGGCCCGAATCTGTTCGGTCCCGACCTGATAGACGCGCGTGACATCGCGCAGTTGGATGACGACGCGGGTCCTGCCAGTGGAACTCGTTGGGCTATTGGGGCTGATTGGCATCGCTTGGGGTGTCGTTAGGCTCGTTGGCGTCGTTTTTTTTCGCAGCCTCTCTTTCATCCACAATATTCCGATCGTGCTTCAATGATTCCAGGACCTTATAGGGGCCCACGACCACCTCGTCCTCGATGGACAGGCCGGACAGGATGATGGTGTGTGTCAGGTTGCTGGGCCCGATCTTGACGGGTGTGACAACGGCCTTCTTGTCGATGTAGCGATAGACCACCGGCGTAAAGGTCTTTTCCTTGTCGATTTCCGGGTTGTCGTCGCGAATCTTCAGGGGCAGATCGTCGATGAGGCGACCCAGTATCGCCTGGGTGGGCAGCGTCAGTACCGAATCGTGTTTTTGGGTTTCGATGTCGACATGGGCGGTCAATCCAGAGTAGAGCTTGGCAACATTGGGATCGCTGTCGAGGAGAATCTCGGTACGATAGTACTTGGTGCCGGTGTTGGCCATGGTGTGGGTCAGGGCGATCGAATCAACCACACCGAGGAATTCATCGTCGGGATAGGCCTGTACCGTGACGGTCGCCCTCTGTTTCTCCCGCAACTTGCCGATATCGGCTTCACCGACCTGAGCCACGACCAGCATCTGAGACAAGTCGGCGACCTCCATGATGACCGTCCCCGGATAGCTGATGGTCCCCGTCACGACCTCGCCGACCTTGGAGTTCAGGCGGGTGATGACACCTTCGATGGGAGAATAAATGGTCGTATAGCCGAGTCGTTCCTGCGCCTGCTCAATACGGGCTTCGGCGCTCTCCAGGTTGTGTCGCATGACCTGGAGACTCAGTTCGGAGGCTTGCAGAGTGAAGCGTTGGGCTGCCACTTGCGATTTGAGTTCATCGAATCTGAGTTTGGCCTGATCGTAGGTCACCTGGCTGACGTCTTTTGATCGCAGCAGTTCGAGTTGGCGCCGCAGATCACGGTCTGCCTGGCGCAGAGAGGCCTCGTTCCCTTTGAGGCCTTCCTTTTGACTGTTGATGCGCGCCCTGTCCACTTCGAGTTGCGTGACCTGGGCCGCGTGTCCTGCCCGCACGGAGCGCAATTCGCTCTCGAGGTCCTTGGCATCGAGACGCACCAGCACCGAGGCTGGGACTGGGGGGTCGGCCTGAGCGTCACCGGTCGTGACTGGGTCCCCCTCATCGCAGGGCAGCTCCAAAATACGGGCCGAGACCTTGGCGCTGATCTGCACCTTGTTCTTAGGTTCGACCTCGCCGGGAGCGCTGATGAACTCGATCAACTCCTCCGATTGAGGATGTGCGATGGAGACGTTCGGCCCCTTTTTACCGGTGGACATCTTCTTCTTTGCGGCCAGGCCCCCCATCAGCGCCACGACCACAACAAGGACAATGCCGACAACGATCTTTCGGGATTTCTTCACGATGAAACCTCTGCACACAAAAGGAGTCCGTACGATTCAACCACCAGTTCAACCATTATAGAAGCTATGACGTTCAACTCCAGCGTTCATTGTGATCTTTTCACAGATATGCTGTCCAAGGGGATCGGCTGAGACCAGGTGTGTACACTTGACTGTCGTGCAGCGAGACATCTTACAGGTTGGACGCCGGTCAAGGGGGTACGTTACATTGTCGGTGAAATTATTTCTTGCCGGTCCCTTATTGCTTTGGGCGGGACGGCAGTTATAATTTGGTAATCCCTACGTTGGGGCGTTTGGTGCCTAGTTTTATAGGAGTTACGGTATGCAGCGATGGCCATGCTACATTGTCTGCGCGCTGGCGCTGACCGGATGCGGTGGGTCCGAGACTGAGGTCGAGAAGAATGAATTCCGCGTGAGCGAGAAGGGAATTCGATATGAGCGAATGAAGCCGCTTGGGTTAGATCGAGAAGTGCGGCGGCTGCTTGCCAAAATGACGCTCGCCGAAAAAGTGGGGCAGATGACCCAGGTGACATTGGAGGCGGTGGCCGAAGACGACGAGCAGGGCAACGCCGTCCTTGACGAAGAGAAGTTGCGCACGGCCATTTTGACCCATCACGTCGGTTCGATTCTCAACTGTGGCGGGCAGGCCCGCACGGTCGACAACTGGCGAGCAATCATCACGACCCTACAGGACCTGGCGACTCAGGAGACGCGTCTGGCCATCCCCATCCTCTATGGCATCGATTCCGTGCACGGCGCCAACTACGTTCGGGGCGCGACGATCTTTCCGCAAAACATCGCCATGGCTGCCACCGGCAACATCGACCTGGTCAAAGCGAGTGCGGAGGTCACCGCACTCGAAACGCGTGCTGCCGGCATCCCGTGGAACTTCAATCCCGTGTTGGGATTGGCGCGTCAACCCCTCTGGTCACGTCACTTCGAAACCTATGGCGAGGATGCCTATGTGGTCTCCGTTCTAGGCGCCGCCACGATCGAAGGATCGCAGGGTTCAGCCTTGTCCGATTCCCGTCGGGTGGCGGCCTGCATGAAACACTACCTCGGATACAGTGTCCCCCGCTCCGGACAAGACCGCACACCGGCGGCCATATCGGATCGTGAATTGCGAGAGCTGTTCCTCAAGCCCTTCGCCGCAGCGGTGCGGGCGAACGTCGCGACGGTGATGGTCAACTCCTCGGAGATCAATGGTCTGCCCGTGCACGCCAGTCCCTACTATCTTCGCACCATCCTCCGCGAGGAACTGGGTTTCAAGGGCTTCGTGGTCTCCGACTGGAAGGACATCATGAACCTCTATGAGCGGGAGAAGGTGGCCGCCAGCCAGAGGGAGGCGGTCAAGATGGCCGTGATGGCGGGCATTGATATGAGCATGGTCCCCTACGACTACGACTTCTGCCGGCACCTCATCGATCTCGTCGAAAAGGAAGAAGTCCCCATGGCACGCATTGACCAGGCGGTGGGGGCAATCCTCCGCGTGAAGTTCAGGCTTGGCCTCTTCGAGAGGCCCTACCCGGATCCGGATCTGGTCGAGTCGTTTGCCGCAGCATCGGCACAACGCCTCAACCTCAGAGCGGCCCGCGAGTGCTTGACACTGCTCAAGAATGAGCAGTCAAGACTGCCCCTCGCCAAGACCGCCAGGGTCTTGGTCACGGGGCCCGGCGCCGACTTGCTCTCGACGATGAATGGGGGATGGACCCTGACCCGGCAGGGCGACCAGGAATCGCTCTATCCCCAGGAAAAAGACACCATCCTGGAAGCCATCCAGAAGAAGCTGGGGTCGGACCATGTCAAATATGCCCCCGGCGTGGGGTTCGACAGCGTCAAGGATCTGAACGCGGTCCTGCACCTGGCTGCGGAGGTCGATGTCATCATCGCCTGCCTCGGGGAGCCCAGCTACTGCGAAACGCCCGGCAACATCACTGATCTTACCCTCTCCGAGCCTCAGCGGACGCTCATCGGTGTCCTGGCCGAGACTGAGAAGCCTATCGTCGTCGTGCTGACTCAGGGTAGACCCCGCATTGTTCGTGACATTGTCGATCAGGCTCAGGCCATCCTGCTGGCCTATCTCCCCGGCATGGAGGGTGGTACGGCCATCGCGGACGCACTCTTCGGCGACGTGAATCCCAGTGGCAAACTCCCCTTCACCTACCCCAAACACACCGGCATGTTTACCCCCTATGACCACAAGCACAGTGAGGAGGCCCCACCCAACCGCTTCGATCCCCAGTGGCCCTTCGGTCATGGACTCTCCTACACGCGCTTCGCCTACCGGGGCCTCAACGCCGATCGCTTCGAATTCAAACAGACCGAGTCGGTGACCGTGACCGTGGAAGTCACCAATGTGGGCGAACGACGGGGTCAGGAGATTGTTCAACTCTTCCTGTCCGATCAGGTCGCCACTGTCACGCCGCCGGTCAGACGCCTGCGAGGGTTCCAGAAGATTGAACTGCGACCGGGGCAAAGCGAAATCGTGAAATTTTTGCTCAGGCCCGAGGCCTTTAGCTTCATCGGAGTTGAGAACGTACCGGTCTGGGAACCTGGTGACTTCGATCTGCACGTGGGGGATCTCTCGCAGACGATCACGCTGGTCGCTGACCTTAAAGGGACCGGCAAGAAATAACTTGGACTTTTGAATGCCCAATTGCACCCCATCTCTGATCGCTTCTCAATCGCGAAATCCGCGACGTAGGACAGCTACGCCTGTGGTTTCGCTCAATCGGGCGCGACCAAATATGGGGCACACTTGGACCCCAAATTGTCCAACTTATTTCTTGCCGATCCCTAAAGGGACCGCAAAGAGATGATTATACTGACCGATTTCAGCGACAATCTGGTGGCCCTATACGAGTACATGCCCGGCCAGGCCCTGGTCGTGGATCCGCCCGACGCCGCGTCTGTCCTGCGGGCCCTCGATGCTAACGGTCTGAGGCTCACGACCATCCTGGCGACGCATCACCACGGTGACCATGTGGGCGGCATCTCAGGGCTCAAACGCCAGACCGGCTGCGTAGTCTATGGCAGTGACGCGGCCCGCATCCCCGAAATGGACCAGGTCGTTACGGAGGAGCAGGCCATCCAGCTCGGGCCGGCAACGATCAAGACGATGGAAACGCCGGGGCACACGCGCACGGAGGTCTGTTACTACCGCCTGCCCGGGGCAGGCGAGGCGTCGGGCCTACTGTGGGCAGGAGACACCCTCTTCGTAGGGGGCTGCGGGCGGCTCTTCGAAGGGACGGCCGAACAGATGTATGACGCCTTTCAAAAACTCAAGGCCCTGCCCGACGACACGCAGGTCTACTGTGGTCACGAATATACCGTCGAGAACTATCAATTCGCTTTGACGATCGAACCCGACAATCAAGCGATTCAAGACGCCCTCGCCGTTGCCGAGCAGGCCTTGGCCCGGGGCCATCCAACCGTTCCCTCCACGATTGGGCAGGAGAAGCGAACAAACCTCTTCATGCAGGCGACCAGCATCGAGGCGTTTGCTAGCCTGCGCCGACAAAAAGATCATTTTTGACCCTGCGATCACTACCGATCGCCCCGACGGCTCGGATTGATGCCGGGGCCTTTTTTTCATGCCGAAGGGTTTGTGTTCCTGTTCCCACACATAGCCCGTGGTGTTGGGGCTCTACAGGAAAGGCTTGGCACTCTCCGGCGCGCCCGCCACCAACGCCTCGTCCCATGCATCAATCGGACCCAGGGGCCGGCCCAGTCCGGACGATAGCCGATCAGTTCCGCGGCAGTTCGGCTGACCCGTTGTGGCTGTGTGACAGACCAGGACCCCTATCCCGCTAGGATGCCTCTGCGCTTCTGCGGACGGTCCCGCCCACAACTAGAGCGGCAGAGATGATCAGCAGGTTCTTGATAATGTACTGGCCCTCCATCGTCGGTCCATAGGGCAGATGTCCTGCTTGGAAGGTGACGGCGGGAAGGAGGATCAAAGGCATGAATGTCCCGACCATTTGTAGCGCCAGGAGCGCAATGGCGAGTCGGATCGTTCTTCGAAAGAGAAACGTTATTCCGATCGCAACTTCCCACCATCCTATGAGGATCAGCCACATCTCACCCTCGAACAAGGGGAGCCAACGGACCGTCGCGATGACAAGAGGCTCTGCCGGCGACAAGCCAAGTGGTTTGAGAACGCCGAACCAGATAAAGATGATGCCCAACGAAACGCGTAAGGCAAGGATTCCCCAGCGACGCATAAACGCGGATATCGAACGGTCAATCTCATCGAAGTTCATAGGTACCTGCATCGTGCCAATGAATGGGCCGCCTGACGCCATGTCGTGTGCCGGGCTTGCCCGGCGACTTAAGAGTGATAGTATGGAATACAATGACACATATTTCAAACTAAAGTCTCGAGCCAGCCCCAAGGGAGGCGAAGGCTAGCCGAGGGCAAGGGAAACGTGGTCACGCTAATCTGAAAGAAGCCTAAGGGACCGGCACTGATTAAACTTACATTTTGAGTTTCAAGTGCGTCCCATATTTGGGATGAAACTAAGGATGGGGGACGGTTTCTCAAAAAGACTGTCCCTTCCCAGCATTCTCGGCGAAACCACAGGTGTAGCTGTTCGGAGCCTGTCCCGAGCGAAGCCCAAGGATCTGGACTTTGCGGTTGCCCCGTGCTGTTTCTCCACCAAGGGATACCCCATACACGCCATCAACTATGGCTATGACAGAACTTGGCGCCCTTCATCGGTGGACGCTTGCAGCGGGACCCCGATCTGGTATGGCCGCGACATGTTTCAGGCACTACCGTTCCTTTTCCAGAGGCACGTCGTCTCCTTCGTGTGCGTCCTTTTCTTGATACATACTTCCTCATCTTGCAAGCCAGTGGGAGCTTTGGTTCAGAGCTTGATCAATGGTTAAACTCCGGAAATTATTCGGGTCGGACCTCAGCAAGTCGGTTGTGCTTCAGGGTTCACGTTCCAGCTCAGGGTGTTTGGGGTCTTAGCGTATCTGTTTGTTAGGGCAACAGCTTAGTCAGGTCCGACCCGGGACAAACGGCGCAGAGAAGATTGACAGCAGACAGGCGACCGGCTAGGATGCCAGACGGGTGCCCAGCCGGAAGGGAATTTCAACGGAAATTCGGACATCCCCCTTTTTCTGACTGGTCTCAGGGCAAATAGCCGAGAAAGTCAGCAAATATGGAGGTTTATGACTTTGACGCTACCTAAACGAGCGGTCGTCGTCGCTCTGCTTGCTGTTTTGTGCCTGTGGTCCTGTGTGCGGGGCGCGACGAGATTGGGTCTGATGTCCAGTACAGCGGTCCGCGCCATCACCAAGCCGAGTGGCGATGTGACTCTGTCCTTCGTGCAAGCCGGCCGTCTCTCCAAGATGCCCTTCAAGGATGGAGATGAGGTGCAAGCCGAGCAGATCGTGGCCTACCTTGACGATCGGGCGGAACGGGCCCGATTGACACAGATCAAGGCACAGAGTGAAGATCTCACCCAAATCATGGCCAGTCAGGCCTCCTTGGCCCAGAAGGAGGTCGATCTCAAGAAGTTGACAAAGGCGGCTCAACTCTTCGCTGCCACGGAGTTGGAAGTGGAGCATGCCCAACTGGATGTTCGCATTGCGGAGTTGTCTCTCGACCTAGCTCGATTCGAGCATGATCAGGCTGTGCGTCAGTTGCACGAATCTCAGATCCGTATCGACCAGATGCAGCTCAGAAGCCCGATCAGTGGCGTTGTTGCGCAGCAGCATGTGGAGACCGGGGAGTCTGTGAATGCTCTGGAAGAGGTCATGCGTGTGGTGCTCACGGACCCTCTGTGGATTGACGCCAGTATCCCCATTGTGCAGGCGGCCTTGATCGAGCCGGGCGATCGGTTGAACGTCACATTCTACCCACCGGATCCGAATACGGTCAGCGGGCGTGTCATTTACGTCGCTGCCGTGGCGGATGCGGCCAGTAATACCCTGACCGTACGTATCGAGGTACCCAATCCAAGCAAACGGCCGGCCGGTGAACATGTGCGGGTCCAGTGCACGCCGGTACCT
>JADFMM010000414.1 GCA_022563885.1 Planctomycetota bacterium
CAAAGCCTGGTGCTTTACCTCAATCGAGGGGCGGACAATACCGGTGGCCAGGTGTATGTGAAGATCAACGACACTAAGATCGTGTTTGAGGGCGGTGCGGACCTGCCCCCGGGATGGGATGCCTGGACCCAATGGACCGTAGACCTGTCCGCCGTAGCAAATGCCGTGAGCGTCAGGAGCCTGACCATTGGCGTCGAAGGCGCCGGCGCAACGGGTGTGCTCTACGTGGACAGTATTCAACTCTTTAAGAACGCACCGGTGCCCTTCCAGCCGCTAAGTTGGTTTGAGGCCGAAGCAGCCGACGTCATGGGCGCAAGCTGGAAACTCGTTGCTGATCCGACCGCATCCGGCGGCAACCGCATCGGTTCAGAGGACGGCGACGGTGACGACAACGACACCGCGCCCGGCGCTGCTTGGGTTGCCTCGTACACAATTACTGTTCCTGCCGATGGCGTGTACGGCCTCTCATTGCGCGCCCAGGAGGCCACCAGTGACTCCTTCTGGGTCCGGATCGTCGGTGCCACCAGTCAGAGCCATGAAGATCCTGACCAGGTCGGCACCGGCTGGGTGAGGTTCAATGAGATAGACGCACCGAGCGGATGGGCCTGGGACGAGGTTCACAGCAACGATCACGGTAATGCGGTCGTGAGTTGGACCTTGCCTGCCGGAACGTTGACCCTGGAGATCGCCAAACGTGAAGACGGCACATACCTCGATGCCATTGCGTTGATGAATTAGGGTTGTCTTTGAACGGTTAACACCAGGGGTCTGTGCCGATTCGGCGCAGACCCCTTTTTCTTTTTCCCTCGAGAATAGGCAAGTCCCGCGCTGACGGATTCCACCATATAAAGTTGAGCGTTGTCGTCGTCGGTGTGGACAAAGGCTATGCCCGATTACTGGGTGACATCATGCAGCAATACAGCACCCTCGGCATGCGCGCCGACAGTTGTGCAAACCCACAGCACCAAGAGTCAGTTCCCCCGTTGAATCATTCGATAGAGCCGTTGACAATCTGGATTCTCTGGTTCCAGTTCCAAGGCCCGCTTCACAGCGGGAAGCGCGGCAGCGCGGTCTCCCACCGCGGTACAGGCCCAAGCCAACATAAAGTAGTTGGCCGCGTTGGCCTCCAGGGCAAGCGCTTTTTCTGCCAGTTGTCGGGCCTGGGGTGCTTTCTCCCTCGTTTTCAAATAGAGTCGAGCCATTTCACGGTACCCGTCGGACATCCGCGGCGCTAAGCGAATCAGGGTGGTGAACGCGGCTTCTGCCTCATCAGATCGGTTCAACTGAGCCGATACGATGCCCACCATCAAACAAGCCATGGGATTGTCCGGCTGTATTTGACGAACCCTATTGAACAAGTACAAAGCCTTCGCGGGAGCGCCCGTGGCATTGTAAATCGTCGCCAGTTCCATATAGCAAATGACGTTGTTCGGGTCGAAACCTATGGCCTGTTTCAGCAGCGCTTCCGCCCGATGCGTTTTTCCCTGGTCTCGATATATCCGTCCTATCTCCAGATGGGTCACGGCAGCTCTTTTCTGTATCAAGGCGCGATCATCGTGCCGGACCTTACGGCTCATCAGGCCTTTGCGTCCTTCAGCCTTGATTTCCCTGAAGCGTTCCGAGAGTTTTTTCGCCCGATCGTAATTCCCCAGGCGGGTTTGCACCTGGGCAAGACCATAATAGGCCTTGGCGTTGTCGGGCTTGATTTGAATGGCCTTCTCATAGCTTTCGCCGGCCTTTTGGTATTCCTCTAGTTGCAGGTAGGTTTGACCCAGCAAGAAATAGGGATAGCTGCGACCGGTCGAAGTTTGAATGGCTATTTTCAGCGCGGCAATGGCCTCCTCATGTTTCCCCAACATGCTCAGAGCGTTGGCCATCTTGCTCAAGGCCTCCGGCATTCGGGGCTGGAGCCGCAAGGCCTCCTGATATTCGGCCACTGTTTTCTCGAACTCACCCTTTTCCATGGATATTTCGGCCATACGCAGGTAGATCTGTGCTCGCCGCGGATTCGCTTTCCGAGCCTGCTGCAAAACCCCAAGAGATTCGATCGCTTTGCCCTGCCGGTGATAGACATCGGCCATTTGAATGAGGGCGTGCACTTGGCCAGGAAAGTCCCTCAACAGTTGTCACGCGAGCCTCACCTCCTCCTCGTTGAGAGCTGCCACTTCCTGTTCCGAACGGAGTGGACTATATTCGGGTAGGTCTACCTCAACATCCCGCCGAATTAGGGGAGATTCTCTCTCTCCCCGCTTTTGGTGGGAGGACCACCATCCAAAGGAAGAAATGGCTATTATAGCTGCACATGTCGTCGCTACGACAACAGCCATCCAAATGCCTCGGCCCTGTTTCGGTCGGGAAGACGGCTGTGGACGTTGAGAACGTCTCCTTATTCGCCGACCCGGTTTTGCGTTCTTTTTAGCCACAACTTACCAAGCCTACAGCGCCTCATCGCCGGTAACCACCTACCGTTTCACCAAATTCTGGAAAAACCGTGCTTTTCTTGCTCATTCGGCGGAGTCTGCCTGGCGAGTGCCGCATCACAGGAACCTCAATTGGCAAGAAACTCGTTTTTGCAAGAATCACATTCATGGTATTATCCATGGCAGTGAATTATGATACAATTGCTGTAAAGGTGGGTGATTCTCGCAGATGATAACGTCTGTGATCAACTCCCGGTAACCGCATTCATTGAGTTTTGTTTTAAGGAGGATTGTCATGTGCAAGAAGTTGATGTGTTTAACTTTTTTTGTTGTTGCCTGGGGTCTGGTTTCGGGAAACGCGGCCTTTGCTGCGTCATTGCTTTCAGATCCGGATCTCGTCGGCTGGTGGACGTTTGACGAAGGAGCGGGCGCTGCTGCGGCCGACCTGTCCGCCAATGCCAATGATGCCACGGTTTTGGCGATGCGGCATGGGTACCGGGTGTCTACGGCACAGCACTCAATTTTGATGGATCAGATGACTATGTGGGAACGGAACAGAGCCTTCTTGACAATGCAGAGGATTTCACCATGGCCGGTTGGGTCATGGCACGAAATCCGGCCGGGAGCCGCATTGGCCTTTTCGGGCAAAATGATCTTGTTGAGATGGGCTTTAATGGTGGTAGTGCCTCAATTTGGACCGCGGCCAGCGGCACGACCAACGCGGCCTGGGCCTTTGCAGACACCACATGGCACCATATTGCGATCGTCGATGAAGGCACGGAGATGAGGATTTATATAGATGGTGAACTCGCCTCGACGGGAAGCGGTGGCAGTCACGGCACCTCTGGCTTCAACTTCAATATCGGTGGCGGCGGTGTTTGGGATGGTACCGGCAACTGGTTCGACGGCCAGATTGACGATGTTGTGCTTTTTACGCGTGCCCTCACTGAAGAAGAAATCCTGCAGGTCATGGAAGGGGCCTCAAACCCTGCATTGGCCGGCAATCCCAAACCCGCTGAAGATGCAATTGATGTACCTCGTGATGTTGTTCTGAACTGGACCGCAGGGGAGTTCGCCGTCAAGCATGATGCGTACTTCGGCACCTCGTTTAACGATGCCAATGACGCGACTGTCGCCAATCCAGGGGGCGTCTTGGTCGGACCGGGTCTGGCGGACACGACCTTCGATCCGGGTCGACTCGAATTCGACCAGACCTATTATTGGCGTGTGGATGAAGCCAACGGCGCACCGGATTTCACAGTCTTCAAAGGTGATGTCTGGAACTTCACGGTGGAGCCTTTCTCGATTCCCATTGGCAACATAACGGCCACGGCCTCCAGCTCGTTCGGCGCTTCCGGGCCTGAGAAGACCGTCGATGGCTCCGGGCTGACGGGCGATCTCCACGGCACCAATGCGGCCGACATGTGGATCAGCGGGGGGATCCCCGCCACGATCGACTATGCCTTCGACCGGGCCTACAAGCTGCACGAGCTTTGGATCTGGAACTCGAATCAGCTCATTGAGGCCTTCGTGGGATTCGGCGCCAAGGATGTG
>JADFMM010000415.1 GCA_022563885.1 Planctomycetota bacterium
TGGTCAAATTGTCGTACGATTCTCGTAGAAACCGATCAATGGGTGACAACGAAACAAAGCGCAGAGAGGATGCATTTACGAAGGCACTGAATAGCCACGGTTACGGGTTCCAGTACGCCGTGCCACGTTTAGTCGAACACTTAGGCACGTTTGACGGATTCGCTTGGGATGCCGAGGTTTCAGAATTTCCCGTGGAGGTTCAGGGTGCGGACACACGCATCGATTTCATTCTGCGCTCGAAATCGCGTGATCAGGGCCATCTCGTACTTGCCGACGGAGGACCGGATCACCCGCGCTGGGTGGCTGCGGTCTGTCCCAATTGTCACAAGCGAGTCCATTACGGAAAGGACGGAGCGGACTTCAATCGCGGGATAGTGGACCTGATTAGTCGCCTTGAGCCGGATGACCTGGGAGTGCCGAAAACACTGAAAAAGGCGCAAGCACCTTCCGTAATGCTTCCGTACAGTTAAGAATGAAAAGTGCAAATCCTTTTAATTAAGGACTTGCGCTTAACCTGATGCGGTTCGGACGGGACTTGAACCTCGTAACAATCACTTGGGCGCTGCATCCAGAACTACCGCGAGTATCCGGTTTTCAGCAGTCTTTCAGCAGCTCGTCCAGAACCCTTAGTATAAGTATTTGTATCTCCTCAATATCTAGCGACACCGTCGCAACCTTGCCAAGGTTGAGGTCTGAGTCTTCCGTCGGGACAGATCGCAGGCATTTGTGCACGCACAGGTGGCGTCAACGTCGCGCGCCGAGTCGTTTAATTCTTCGGCACGAGGGCGACGACTCGGGCCGGGCCACCCGATCCGCCTTCTATTTTCATTGGTAATGCGATGAGTGTAAACCCAATCGCCGGCAACTGGCCTAGACCCGTCAAGTTCTCTAGCCCAGAGACGTTGCGGGCAGCGGCGATCCGATGGACGAAAAACTCCGACGATCGACCGTAGTCAATTGATGCCGTATCTACACCAAGCATCGCGACCTCCCGGTCCTCGACGAGCAAAGCCGCAGCATCCTCACCATAACTCGGAAATTCGAGCTTCGAGGCGTCGCCCGGCGTGTCGTCGCCCAGATAGGCCTGGGCATCCGGCCAGTGTTTATCCCATCCAGTCCGCAGCAACACGATCGTGCCAGCAGCGATAGTGCCATACCTGCGCTCGTGCTCAAGTACGTCGTCCACGGTTAAGCGGTAATTGCGATCGGCCTCCGCCTGGTCTGATATGTCGATCACAACACCCGGCGCAATCAGCCGGTTCAGTGGAATCGCGTCGGTCGACTGGCCGGTGGAGGAAAAATGAAGCGGTGCGTCGAGATGGGTGCCGCCGTGTTCAGGCGTGCTCAGCGAGTACGCGGCGTAAAAGTAGCCCCCCGGCGTTTCGCCGAATGCGAGTTCCGTCAAAACGAATTTTGACGGCGACGTCGGCCAGTACAGCGTACTCTCGCTGTAAGCATGTGACAGATCTACGATGCGATAGTCCGCCAGCCTAGGCGCACAACCTTCGGTTGCCACCATCAGGACCAAAGTGAGTAGAATCGATCGGTGCATACCCCTAGTCTGCATGGAAAAATATACCTGGCCCTACCGCGTACCACACATAGTGTTTCCGGTCAGGCCCACATGTCAGTCCTACAAGTAGCAGCCGCCGAAGTATTTCTCAGCCCGTAGAAGACGCTGAGTTCGCGGTCGTTGAAGCGTAAGCCTCCATGTGACCCGCCTGGAATCGTCGGCGGGCAGGTGAGGGGCTGGTTGGGATTAAGCCCGATATGCCCCGACTCTGACTGGCAGAATCGGGGCATTCGAGGACGGGTTAGCCGGCCACTCCTCCTAACTCGGGACGTCAGTCACCTTCGGGATCGTCCGTCCACATAACCTGGTAGTAGAAGTCGTATTTAGCAGCACTCAGGCCCTTCACGCTGCCCCCAAGAGACGAGGGGCCCAATTCCGGGAGAACCATGACCAACTACATATGCGTTACTTGCGGCTGCCAGTATGCGGAGGCGGTAGATCCGCCGGATTTCTGCAAGATCTGCGCGGACGAACGTCAGTTCGTCGGCTTCGGCGGGCAGCAATGGACGACGCTCGAGGCCCTGCGCGCCAGCCATCACAACCATATCGAGCCGATGGAGCCCGGCCTGACTCGCATCGGTAGCGAGCCGACATTCGCCATCGGTCAGCACATGTTTCTGGTCGAGGGTGCAGGCGGCAATCTCCTCTGGGATTGCATCACGCTGATCGACGACGAGACCATTGAGGCCATTCGGGAGAGGGGAGGCCTCTCGGTCATGGCGCTCTCGCACCCGCACTTCCTTTCCTCGATAATCGAATGGAGCCGGGCCTTCAATGGCGTACCAATCTACGTGAACGCCGCTGACCGCCAGTGGGTGACGCGCTCTGATCCGGCGATCGTCTTCTGGGAGGGCGCGTCCCGAAACCTGGGGGAGGGCCTGACCTTGATCCACGGCGGCGGCCATTTCGACGGCGGCACCATGTTGCACTGGGCGGCGGGCGCCGAAGGGCGGGGCGTGCTCCTGCCCGGAGACATCATACAGGTCGTAAACGACCCGCACTGGGTGAGCTTCATGTACAGCTATGCCAACATGATTCCGCTGCCGGCCAGCAAGGTGGGGCACCTAGTCGACGTGGTCGAACCCTTTGAGTTCGAGCGCATCTACAGCCCGTGGCTGGGGCGAATCGTCGCGGAGGACGGCAAGGCGGTTGTGCGCAGGTCAGCCAAGCGCTACATCGATGCGATGGGTGTGTAGCAATCGCTTGTTAGGCGGCTCGAGTTCACAAGTAGCGAGTGCCGAATCGGGAGGTGACCGTACTCGACTTACCACAATGCGACGCTGGCCGTGTGGCGTGCCCACACCGAGACGGGAAGACGAGCCTCGGCTCCGCTATGCAAAGGATTCCACTTGTCCTCGTGGCGTAGAAGCACCCTCAGAACGCGAACGCAAGCGTCACGACTCCCCAGACAGACAAAACAACGCCAGTAATTTGGCCGAGCCAGTGGCCGGCGGGAAAGATCTTTTCGACGAAGACAAAAAGAGCGAGGCCTACGATCCAGTAGAGGTTCATTATACCGCCGAAGAACAGGAGCCCCATCAGGGACCAGCAGCAGCCGACGCAGTAGGCGCCGTGGGCGAGGCCCACTCGCAGCGCGC
Source organism: Planctomycetota bacterium (assembly GCA_022563885.1). Classification (GTDB taxonomy): domain Bacteria; phylum Planctomycetota; class Phycisphaerae; order Sedimentisphaerales; family Anaerobacaceae; genus JAIPFM01. The sequence goes on from JADFMM010000415.1 coordinate 3,172, forward strand.
CCCGGGGGCCTCGCCGCCAATGGGTGACCAGGAAGGCCAGTGGCGATCGGCAGCGGCGAAGACAAGCACGCTTTAACGGAGTGAGCTGGTACACGCCTGCGGCGAGCAGGAGGAGGCCCGCCAAGATTACGTTGGCTCCTGCGAGGGTCGATGAGAGGAGATGCGTGCGTTCGAACGCCCACTGCAGCATCACTGCGACCAGACTGAAGCCACCCCAAGCGGCGAGATAACCGAGGGCGAATACGCTAGTCGCGACGTAAGGGTTGCCGATGTCGCGCTGCTTGCGATTGATCGCCGCGAACAACAGAACCGTCGGCGTGGCGCTGGGCAGCATCATCGCTACCATCATGATCCACCACATGACGAACATCAGAACGGCATAGCCGGGCGTCCAGCTGGCGGGTGTCATCATCGTCATGCCGGCCATGCGCTCTGATATCCCCTGCTGCGACATGCGGGTCATCTCGACCGCCGACATACCCATGCCGGCACCGACCAGCATATACCCCCACGACAGAGCGATCACGATACTCAGCGCGGCAATTACGACCCGGCGATCGCGTCTGGCTACGGCCTCGACTTTGGCGTCTACAGACACGGTCATCCGTCTTCAGCTCGGCTGGTCCATCGACTTAGGGGTGTGGCTTGTCGGCACCCGTCGATACCGGACCTCTTGGAGACCCCCGGCAGGGCAGGCCGGCCCGACATCATGCAGTGCGGATCAATCCGTCCTGATTGAAGTGGTGAACGCACCACATGCCATAGGAATCTTCGAACGCCATATCCATTCCACCGGT
>JADFMM010000011.1 GCA_022563885.1 Planctomycetota bacterium
ATCGTCTTCGCATGCAGTGCGTGGAATTGCAGGGATCCAGCGACAGGTTGCAGCAGTCGACCGACTTGATCCTCGATAACAAGAAACTGCGCGAACGAGCCCAGACGTTCGAGTCTCTGCTTCAAGAATTGCAGCAGTCCCGAATCCATCTGGAACAGTCCCTCAAGGACAAGGGCAGTGAGCTGCACACGGTCAACCAACGCTTGGAGGCGGCCGTCGCGAAGTGTGAGCAGGCGGAGGCTGACATGCAAGGCCAAGTGTCCGGCCTCGAAGCGCACAACGACCAGTTGCAGGAGCAGATTGACGGTCTAGAGAAACACTGGAATCAGCTACGCCAGGAGTGTACGGATCTCGAGCAGGTCATCGAGTCCCAAGGGACAGAACTGAAAGACACCCAGGACGCTCTCGACCAGGCCGTCGCCCGGCATCAGCGGGTCGAGACGGATCTGAAGCATCAGATTTCCGCCCTCGAAACCCACAACCAAGACCTGCAGGGTCATCTCAACGGACTCGAACAGAACCGCGAACAACTCGAGCAGGAAAAGACGCAACTCGAGCAGCGCCTTAAGACGCAGGGCGGCGAACTACGGAGCGCCAACCAGCGCCTGGCAGAGACCGCGGCTGAATCTGAAGAGACGAAGTCCGATTTGCAGAGCAAGATCTCCGGTCTCGAACATCAGCGCGGGGACCTCGAAGAACGCCGAGAGTCTCTGAGTCGAGACCTCCGTCAATCCAGTCAGAAGGTGCAGCAGGTCCTGGCGGAACGCGATCAGATCGAGGCCGACATGCGCGAACAAGTGGCCGGGCTCGAGCGGCACCGAGACCAGATGCAGCAGGAACGGGCTGAATTGCAGCAGCGTCTGGAGGGCCAGGGCATGGACCTCAGGGGCGTTCAGGACAGCCTGGCCCAAACCCGCTCCGAACGGGAACGGGTGGAGGGCGATTTGCGAAATCATTGCGCCGTCCTGGAGTCCCAAGCCCGGCAGCTACAGGAACAGATCGGCGGACTCGAGCAGCAGGGGAATGAATGGCAGCAGGCACACGCTGACCTGGAACGACGCTTGCAGAATCAGAGTGAGGAACTCCGGACGGTGCAGGATCGACTGGCCCAAGCGACGACCGACCACAAGGAGAGGGAATCTGACCGACGCGATCAGATCGGCATTTGGGAGTCCCGTTCTCAGCAATGGGAGGAGGAGACCAGCGAACTGACGCAACAGCTTGATCAGTTGCAGCAAGAACGGAATGTTTTGGAGGAACGCCTGACTCAAACGACATCGGACTACCAAGAGAGCCTAACTGAGTCGAGAGATCAGGTCGCAGCGATGGAGTCCCATGTTCAGCAGTTGCAGGAACAGAGTCAAGGCCTCGAAGACCATCGAGATGAGTTGCAGCAGACCCGTAGGGATCTGGAACAGCGTCAGGAGCAGTTACAGGATGAGCTGCAGGAAGCCCGCGATCACTTGGACCAAACGCTTGCCGAGCGCGAACAGATGGAAGCGGAAATGCGCCACCAGATTTCCTGTCTGCAAACCCATGCCGAGCAACTGCAGGAGCAGGTCGGCGGACTCGAAGGACACCGGGATGAACTAGAGGGACAGCGAGGCGAACTCCAGACGGCACACGACCAACTCGTCGAAACGCTTGCGGGAAGGGAGCAGGGCGAAACCGAGCTACGAAATCATCTCTCCGGCCTGGAGTCTCATGTTCAGCAGTTGCAGGAACAGATCGGCGGACTAGAACAACACCGGGATGAACTCCAACAGACCCAGGCCGATCTGGAACAGCGACTCGAGCATCAGGTCGGGCAGTGGCAAGATGCCCGGGATCAGTTGAACCAGGCCATCGCGGCACGTGAACAGCTGGAAACGGAGCTGCGCCATCAAGTCTCCGGTCTGGAATCCCATGTCCAGCACATTCAAGAAGAGATGGGTGGACTGGAACAGCACCGAAACCAACTGCAGCAAGAAAGAAACGAGTTGGAACAGCGCCTGAACGACCACGGTCGCGAGCTGCAGGAGGCCCTGGATAGGGTGACGCAGGTTGCCTCTGAACGAGATCATCGAGAGTCCGAGCTCAATGATCAGGTCTCCGGTCTGGAATCCCACGCCCAGGAGCTGCAGGCGCAGTTGGGCGGCATCGAACAGCACCGTGACCAACTGCAGCAAGAAAGAAACGAATTGGAACAGCGCCTGAACGACCACGGTCGCGAGCTGCAGGAGGCCCAGGATCGGGTGACGCAGGTTGCCTCTGAACGAGATCATAGAGAGTCCGAGCTTAATAATCAGGTCTCCGGTCTCGAATCCCACGTCCAGGAGCTGCAGGAGCAGATGGGCGGCATCGAACAGCACCGTGACCAACTGCAGCAAGAAAGAAACGAATTGGAACAACACGCCGCCGACACAGGTCGCCAATTGCAGGAGGCCCAGGATAGGGTGGCACAGGTTGCTTGCGAACGGGAACAAGCAGAGACAGCGTTACAGAATCAGGTCTCCGGTTTGGAATCCCGCGTCCAAGAGCTGGAGACGCAGTTGGGCGGCGTCGAACAGCACCGAGACCAACTGCAGCAAGAACGCAACGAATTGGAACAGCGCCTGAACGACCACGGTCGCGAGTTGCAGGAGGCCCAGGATAGGGTGACGCAGGTTTCTTCTGAACGAGATCATAGAGAGGCCGAGCTCAATAATCAGGTCTCCGGTCTGGAATCCCACGTCCAGCACTTACAGGAGCAGATGGGCGGCATCGAACAGCACCGAGGGCAACTGCAGCAGGAACGCGACGAGTTGCAACAACGTCACGACCAACTGCTGGGCGACATCGAGAGCGCCCGCCGGAACTGGGAACACTCCGGCTCCGAGCGAGAACGACGAGAGTCTGAGCTCCAAGAACAAGTGTCCGGTCTGGAATCCCATGCTCAAGACCAGGTGGAACAGATGGGTCGACTTGAGCAACACCGAGACCAACTACAGGAGGGCATAGCGGATCTACAACGACAACTGGAGGGCGGCGAGGCCAACCAGGGGCACGCCGATCACGGGTCGGAATACCATGACCCTCACGAACACCACGACCATGGAGAGCACAGCGGGTATGGAGGGCATGGAGGGCGCCAAGAGCAGGGAGAGCATGTGTTTTGAGCGATGACTGATTCGTCCCGGAAAATCCTATGAACCTGGTCTACACCGCATATGACAAGACCGGAAAGGCCGTCAAGGGCACGATCGACTCCAGCGATGTGGCGACGGCCGGGCAGACGCTGCGCCAAAGGGGACTCCTCGTGGCGGAGATTAGCGCCGGGTCTACGCCGACGACCGGCGCGAAATCGTCCCGGCGTATGCCGCTGCGCTTTGGGGGCAATGACGCCGCCAAAAACATACCGATGTTTACCCGTCAGCTCTGTGTCTTCATATCCTGCGGGACGCAGATGTTGGAGGCCCTCCGTTCGCTCGAACGCCAGGCGAAACCGGGCCCGTGGCGCGACACCATTTCCGGAATCTGCGTGCGGGTCGAAGAGGGCGCCTCACTCTCCCAGGCCCTAGGGGCCTATCCACAACACTTCGACTCCGTCTACCGTAGCCTGGTTTCGGCCGGCGAATCGAGCGGATGCCTGGCCGAGATGCTGGACCGCGTCGCGACGCTCAAACAGAAGCAGAAGAAGGTACGGCGTTCGATTTCCGGGGCGTTGATCTACCCGATTCTCTTGATCACCCTCACCCTGGCCATGCTGGGACTGCTGTTGGCCTTCGTGGTGCCCAAGTTCACCCTGCTCTTTGAATCGATGGATGTCCCCTTGCCCGCCAGTACCAAGGCGCTGGTAGGCATAAGCAACGTCTTTCGGCAGTACTGGTGGGGCGGCTTTCTGCTGATCGGCGGTGGGGTCGTCGGCGCCCTGCGGTTTGTGGCCACGGAGAAGGGACGGTTGATGCGAGACGCCCTCCTGCTCAAGTTGCCCATTATCGGGAAGATCATAAAAAGTTTTGCCACGGCGCGTATCGTTCGCCTGCTCGGTGTTCTCATGGCGGCCCACGTGCCGATTCTCGAGGCCTTGAGCCTGGTGAAAGAGGGCGCAGGCAACTCCAAGTATTCAGACCTGATCGCCGCGGCGGAGAAAAACGTCTCCCAGGGTGAATCCATCAGCCTGGCATTTTCGGATGAAAGTTTGATTGACCCCTCCGTCTATGAAGTCATACACAGTGGTGAAGCAAGCGGACAGGTCGATCAGTTGTTGTTGAACGTGGCGGGTTTCCTCGAAGAGGACAACGATATCATCGTAAGCTCGCTGACCACGATCATTGAACCGATCATGTTGATCATTATGGGCATCCTGGTCGGATGCGTCGCCGTCAGCATGTTTATGCCGCTCTTCGATCTAACGGCGATGACACAGGCAAGCTAGTGATGAGATTCCGGAGCAAAAAACGAACCGCCATCGGATTGGATGTCGGCAGTCGCATCATCAAAGCGGCCCAACTCTCGCGGGAACAGGGCCAATACCGGATTGAAGCGCTGACCCTCCTGCCCCGCACAGGAACGGGTGAAACAATCCGGCAGGAGGAAGTCCGGCACTTAAAGCGCACATTGCAGCGTCAGGGCTTCCAGGGTGCAAAGGTCGTGTTGGCGGTCCCCGACCCGGAACTCCTGCGGTGCAGCATTGAGCTTCCACCCGGTGTCACCGGTGCACCTGTGGCCCAGATGGCACGCATGGAGTTGTCACGCATGCATCGACTCGAGCCGGACGCCTTCGAAATGGTGTCCTGGGAAATGCCCTTGAAAGATCAGGGGACGTCGGTGAATCGGATGATCGCCGTGGGCTGCACGCATGAGGTCGCAAATGCGCATTTGGACGAATTCGAAAGGGGTCGGATGGACGTGGTGGCATTGGACGTTCGCAGTGCGGCTGCCGCGCGCGCCTGCGCCGGGCTTACCGTACCGATGCCGGCGATTACGGCCCTTCTCGACTTAGGCTGGAGTTCGACGAAACTGCTGCTGGCCTGCGGCAACACCGTTATCTACGAACGGGTATTGGAGAGCCCTTCCCTGCGGGCGCTGGCCGACATGTTGAGCAAGCGATTCAACCTCCTGGATAAGACCGCAATTCAAGTCATTGATGCGGTCGGGTTTTCTGCCACCCAACAGATTGACGATTTTGATCAAAAGTCCATTGAGGTCATACGGCAGATGCTCGTCCAGCACACCGGAAAGATGGTGGAAGAGTTGAAGGTCCCCTTTGCTTATGCCAGTCATCAACTCTCCGGTGATGGCATCAAACGGCTGCTGCTCATCGGCGGCGGAGCAACGATCCCCGGTTTTGCCCGGCATTTGGAGTCGAATGTAGAGATTGAAGTCAAACAGGCGGCCCCCGGCGATGTCATGGAAAATTCACCCGATATACAGACCAAGGTGGACAATCCGGCCACAACCGTGGCGGTCGGCCTGGCGATGTTCTCTGGAGTGTAAGTGATGGTCGATGTCAATCTTGTCCCGGAACAGCGCTTGATGGCGAAGCGACGCAAGGCCAGAATCCGCATTTGGATTGGACTGGGTGGGGCCTATCTCGCCTTCCTCGGCATGGTCCTATTCTCTGTACATCTGATCTGGAAGGTCGACGACAGGGCACTGTTGCAGGATTTTGCCAACTCGTCCCGTCGCGTGGAGCAATACCACGCTTCGATTCTGCGGCTTCGCACGGAATTGGCCCGCATCTCGGCCACGCTTCAGACCCACAGGATGATCAGCAGTCAACCGGACTGGAGCAAACTGCTGCTGCTGCTGGGAAACACCTTGGGCGACGATGTCGTCCTGACCTACTGCCGCCTGGTGACCTTGAACAGCGAAGGGACGGAGGTGTCCACCAAGAACCAGGCATCGCTGACCACCGACGCGGTGGCCGCCCTCTTTAAAGGGCAACGGTACGTATTGACGTTGGCCGGATTCGGCCGTCGGCAGAACGATGTCTCCCAATTCGCGGTTCGCTTGGAACAGAGTGGGCTCTTCGACGGCGTGAACATGACCAACCAGCGTCGAGAGCACTTCAGGGACGACAGCGCGATTGCCTTCCACGTTGAATGCCGCATTTGAATGAACGAACTGAGACAAACAAGGGCAGCACTCCCGGCATGAACAATCAGGATAACAAGAAAAAGAGTCTCTGGCACTTAGACCTGACGGGGCTCGCCGTCTGCGTGGGCGTTTCCTGTGTCGCCTACACCCTGAGTTTGGGACCCCTGCTGAAGCAAAAAGCGAGTCTAGTGACTCAGCGAGAAGAATCGGTCACCCAGACCCGCAACGCAACGGTCGTCAAGGCCACCTTAAGGACCCTCAAACATCGGGCCATCAAGATACGGGAAGAGCTGGAGAGCACCGACAGGACGCTCGAATCCGCGGACCGAATCAATCACCACCTGGCCAGATTGACCGAGTTGCTCACCCACTGCGGCTTGCAGATAAACCACGTTCGGGCGGGCCAGATTCAGCGCGGGCCGAATTGCAATTTTATCCCCATCGCAGTCGTGGGCAGTGGGAGCTACCTCGAGTGTCTATCGGCGCTGCATCAATTGCACCGCAACATGGGGGACGTCAGCGTTGTCGGTTTTGATCTCGAGGGAGTACCGGACAAGTCGGAAGCATTGGGCAACTTCATGTTGGACATGTTTTGGTACACGACTCCGGGTTAATACTTAGAATGACACTCACAAAACAACAAAAGGTCTTCGTCGGCATCTTCGTCTGTGTCGTAGTCGGATTGGTATGTGATCGGACCCTGCTGTTGCCCGAAGGGGTAGGGGCCGAAACGGTGGCGGATAATCGTCTCGAGAGACCACCCGTCTCAGCCATGACGGTGCCAAGCCTACCGACCACGCCGGTGGCCAGTGCCCAATTCAAAGAGCGTCTGGATGCCTTGCTTCCCGGGGATGACCCGGTCATGACTGCCGCCCGAGATGCCTTCACGCTCTCGGCGGCCTGGTCAGGGGGCCACAAACAGAGTGCTGAAGGGTCGGAGGTCAGCAAGTTCAGGAAGAAGCACCGCCTCAAGGCCTTGATCCTTCATGGACGGGGGCAGGCGGCCTTCGTGGATGATGAGTTCGTTCGCATCGGCCAGGTCCTGGACGGGTTTCGGCTCGTCGAAATTGACGAAAACTCCGCCACATTTGTGGCGAAGAGCGAGTTCGGCGGAGGTAGGGCCGTCCTCGAAATCAACCGCACGCGGCCCGATTCGGCGGCAGCGCTGGATTAGTGGACGGTGTGCTCAGGGAAGCAGCACTTTTTTAGAAAGGTGGTTAACCCGCCGCCCTGTCTTGACGAGTTGTGACTATGACTAATTTTTGTGACTCTGCATTGTTGGCGTCTTTACAGTGACAAGGGAGAAAGAACATGAAACGAAACAAGCAGCATAAGCAGCGCAAAGGTTTCAGCCTGCTGGAAGTCGTGATCGTCGTGGCGATTCTCGCGATCCTGGCAGCCATCGGCATCCCCCGGATGAGTCGAGGGTCTCGAGGCGCTGGTGATTCTGCACTGCGGTCCAACCTGTCCCTCTTGCGGAATTCTATCGATCTATTCACCGCCGAGCACAATGGTGCGTTCCCCGGCGTCGCCACCTTTACGGCCCAGGTCACCTCGTTTACGGATGAGTTCGGGGCGACCAGCGCCACCAAAACGGTAACGCACATATTCGGTCCCTACATGCGGAGAGTACCCATCCTCACGGTCGCCGCGAAAAAGGGAAAAAACGGTGTGAGTGTTGACGGTGCGGGCGACGACGACGGCTGGGTCTATGATCCGAATTCCGGCGCCATCACGCCCAACACAACGGCGACGGAACTGGACGATGCCGGCGTCAGGTACGATACCTACTAATCCCGAGTAGGTTCGTTGGTCCCCCTAAAGTAAAGGCGCCACCCATCACAAAACAAAGTCTGGAGGGAGACGCTCAGTCCCGGTCAAGGGGTTGAGCGTCTCTGTCTCTTGCGACACAGGAGGGGCGGCGATGACAACGGCGCTAGTGCGCAATCGGGTGAAGGCGGGGAAGGGTTTCAGCCTGTTGGAGCTTGTCCTAGTGCTCGGCATCCTGATGGCTCTGGCCGCCGTCGGCATCCCTCGCTATGGCGCATCCGCAGCCCGTTATCGGGCGGATTTGGTCGCCCAGCGACTGGTCGCAGATCTTCGGCTGGCACGGGGCCATGCCAAGGCCACCAGTGCATCCCAGTCGGTCGAATTCGACGTCAGTCTCAACCAGTACACCTTGCCCAATCTGGATCCCCTCGATCCCCACCTGGCCAACTACACGGTCAAGCCCTCCGAACAACCCTACCGCGCAGTCTTGACCGCCGCGGTATTTGGCAACGACGATGTCGTCATTTTTGACGGGTGGGGCGTTCCCGATAGCGGCGGTAGCGTCACCCTTCAGTGTGGGTCGGAACAGAGAACGGTTGTCTTAGACGGCCTCACGGGCGAGGCGAAAGTCCAATGACCCCACCGATGATCATCCCGGCCAACTGTGTCCACCCTCGCAGCAGCCGGCGGACTGCCGGACCATACCGTCTCACCGGCGCACACCGGCAGACGGCATTCACATTGATCGAACTGGTCATGTGTACCCTGATCGCAGCGACCCTCATGATGGGCATTGGCTCGACCATGCTGGTCTCCGTACGTGCCCTGCCGCAAGGCGATTCGGCCTCCAGCGCCACCCTCACGGCCAGTCCGATCGTGGATCAACTCGCCATGGAACTGCAAAATGCCGTGACCATTAACAGTCGTTCCGCGACCATGGTCGAGTTCACGGTAGCCGACCGCGATGGCGACGAGGTGGTCGAGACCCTCCGCTGGGAGTGGTCGGGCACGGCCGGAGATCCTCTCACCCGCCAGTACAACGGGGCGGACCCCGTGGCCCTGCTGGAGGGCGTGCAGGCATTGACGCTCACCTACCATGTGGAACTGTTGACCGAGGAGATCACACCCCAGAACGAGAGCGCCGAGACACTCCTGATCGGATACGAGGCTACCGAGAACCTCTATGACCCGGACGTGGACTACAACGAATGGCTGGGCCAGTATTTTCTGCCCTCCCTCCCTCACAATGCCTTGAGTTGGAAAGTCACGCGGGTGGGGTTCTATGCCAAGGCCAGTGGCCCCCCCGTTCAGGTCGCCAAAGTCCAACTCCGCCTACCCACGGCCCAGAATCAACCCAGCATGACCGTGCTGGAAGAGAAAACCATGTATGAACACACGCTGACCGGTGGCTTCCTGCTACAGGAGTTCAACTTCTCCAGCGTATCGGGACTCTCTCCGGACCAGGGCCTCTGCCTGGTCTTCACGGGATCGTCCTATTTCGATGCCTGCCTCCTGAGGGGCCAATCGGCGGGTGCGGCCATGCCCGAAAGTCACTTGGTGTTTTCGGCGAACCAGAGTTCCTCTTGGTCGACCTATAACGACAAGGCCCTACTGTTCTCCATCTACGGTACGGTCACGACACCCGGCCTACCCGTGATAGAGAGTGCATATTTGCTGAAAACCGTGGACATTGATCTTAGACCGAGTACGCACGACAGCTCCTCCATCCGAACCGGCGTGCCCATTCTCAACCAGCCGAGGGTGATGGAATGATGCCGACTCAAGCCAAGTACAAGAGGCCAGCTTATCGCATCGGCGCCTTCACACTGGTCGAATCTGTCATATCGATGGTCATCGTGGGTGTCATGCTGGTCGCCGCCCTCAATACGGTGGGTGCCTCTCGACTCAATCAATACAAGACATGGACGCGCGCTCAGGGTCGACTCCTGGCCGAGTCCCTCTTGGCGGAAATCTTCACACAGCCCTATTCCGATCCCAACGGTGCCCCCCTATTCGGCGTCGAAGTGGGTGAGGATGCCGATACCCGCGACGCCTTCGACGATGTGGACGACTATCACACCTGGACATCAAGCCCCCCTACCGAAAAAACAGGCACAGAGATGGCCTCGTGGGGCCGCTGGCGGCGTAGTGTGACGGTCGAGTGGGTCGATCCGGCGAATCCCACGCTCGTACAGGGGACGGAAAGTATGGCCAAACGGGTCACGGTCAAGGTCCATTGCGGAGGCATGCCGGTCGCCACGCTGGTCGCGATCAAGACCGATCACTGAACATGCGGATAATACATGAGATATGAATGCAGATGTAGAAACCGGGGCAGCATCTATCTCTTCGTGCTGGCCTCCTCGTTGATCATCACCATCATCGGGATGGGATCGTTGTTCGCGGTCCGCGTGCAGAGCCGCTCGGCCCGGACCGCCGAAGCGGCGACCCACGTCCGCCTCTGCGCCCAATCGGCCCTGGAGCTGGGGTTGCTCATGGTCACGCAGGATCCGAATTGGCGGACGACCCAAGCCAATGGCCATTGGCTCTCGGGCACATCCCTGGGCGACGCGACGCTCAGCCTGGAGGGGATCGATCCGCTCGACGGCGATCTAACCGACAACGAGTATGAACCCCTGGTCTTGACCGGGACGGGCCAAAAGGGACTCGCCCGCTACAAGACCCAAGTCACCCTGGTCGCCAACGTCAAAGCCCTGGAGGCCCTCAACACCTGTGTCCATGCGAAAAAAAGGCTGCACGTCCACCTAGGCAATCAGCTCACCGCCTCCGGTGCCCCGGCCTCCACCAACGAGGATCTGGACAACGACGGCACGATCACCGGAGACGTCCACGCCGACACGGTCACCGCCGCCGGCACCATCACGGGAGAGTTGACCGAAGGCGCCGTCCAAAAGCGACTTCCCGACGCCGCCGTGATCACCGACTACCTCAGTAAAGCAACGACCGTGCCTTTCACCGGCGATATCGACAAACAACTGCTGACCCCCGCCTACAACCCCTGGGGGGCGGAAAATGCCGACGGCGTCTATTTCATCGACACGGGCGACCAGGACCTGACTATCAAAGATTCCAGAATCCATGGGACGTTGATCGTCGATGTCGGCAACAAGAAACTCTTTTTGACAGAGTCCCTACTGCTGCACGCCTACCGATCGGACTATCCGGTGCTCATCGTCATAGGAAAGTTGAACATCGAACTCAAGAGTGGGGACATCCCGCTGTCGGAGACGGACCTCGGCGTCAACTTCAACCCGCCGGGCGTTCCCTACCTAGGCCAGATGGACGACGACACAGACGATGACTATCCCAACGAAATACAGGGCCTCATCCACGTCACGAAGAAACTAACGCTCAAAGAGACGGCCCGCATCGTCGGGGCAATCATCTGCGAAGATAAAGTTGATGGTCACGGCGATAACGTGATCGTCCACGATCCGGGTCTCTACGCCAGCCCTCCGGTGGGTTACACCTATGTGGACGGCATGAAGGTATCGCCCGGTAGCTACCAGCGGGTGGTGGACTAGCCGGGGTAGTAATCAGTAATCAGTGCCAGAGTAATCAGTTTTTGGCCCAAACCGATTACTGATTACTGATTACTATGCCTTTTCCTCCTCCACATCCTTATATTCGTACTCGTACTCATATTCGTCGTCGGCGTCGGCGGTTTCTCCTTCTTCCGCGGCCTCGTCTGCCTTCGCGACGACCTTGACGACCTCATCCTCATCGTCGTCGCCTTCCAGGTTACCATCACTCTCCAAGGCCATGTACTCCTTTTGCCCCTCGCTCACATAGGCCTGCTCAGGGACGGTTTCGACGGGGATCGCCGGCGTGGGCGTCGGGTCCGCTTGGTCCGCCAAGTCGGCAAATCCGGCTTCTCCATCCGCCTGCATCTGTCGACAGACGGCCTCGTATTCCTTGAGCGTCATCAGCACTTCACGGGCCTGACTGCCCTTGTACTCGCCGAGAATCCCGGACGCAGCCATCATCTCGATGATGCGCGAGGAGCGGGCATAGCCGATGCTCAAGCGGCGCTGCAGCAGGGAGACGCTGCCTCGCTTGCACTCGAGTACGATCCGCGCCGCCTCGTCAAATAGATCGTCCTTTTTGATTTCGCTGGTATCGATGGCCTTGAGCTGGGTCAGTTCCGGGTGGAACTGGGGCTCGGCAATCTCCTTGAGATGATTGACGATCCTGCGAATCTCGGCGTCATCCAGGAAAGTGCCCTGGGCCCGAATCAGATCACTGGTCCCCGGTTTGAGAAAGAGCATATCTCCCTCACCCAGGAGCATCTCGGCCCCATTCTGGTCGAGAATAATGCGACTGTCCATCCGGGCCGCCACCCTGAAGCCGATGCGGCAGGGCATATTCGATTTAATGAGTCCGGTCACGACCGTGGCCTGGGGCCGCTGCGTGGCCAGCACGATGTGGATGCCGACCGCGCGGCTCTTCTGGGCCAGCCGCACGATGTAGCTCTCGATCTCCTTCGGGGCGGTCATCATCAGGTCGGCCAGCTCATCGATGATGATCACGATGTAGGGCAGTTTCTTGGGGATCTTGGCCTCTTCGTCGGATGTCGTCGGCTTGAAACGATTGATGATCTCTTCGGCGCCCAGTTTGTTGAAGTCGGCGATGTTTTTGACCCTGGCCTCTGCCAGCACCGCATAGCGTTCATCCATCTTCACCGTGGCCCACTCCAGAATCTGCACGGCCATATCGGTTTCCGTCACGATGGGACACATCAGGTGGGGAATGGTGTTGAATGCCGTCATCTCCACCATCTTGGGATCGACCAGCACCAGCTTGACCTCGTCCGGACGTTTCGTCAGCAGGATGCTCACAATGATGCTGTTTATGCAGATACTCTTGCCCGATCCGGTCGTACCGGCAATCAACAAATGGGGCATTTTGGCCAGGTCGCAGACCAAGGCCTCTCCGGCGGAGTCCTTGCCCAAGAACAGGGGAATGTTCATCTCCGTCGGCCCGGACCCGGCCAACTCAATCAGATTCTTGACACGAACCTTTTCTTTGTGGCTGTTGGGCACTTCAATGCCGATCGTGTGTTTGCCGGGCAAGGGCGCAACGACGCGGACCGCCCCCGCACTCAAGGCCCGGGCGATGTCGTTGGAGAGACTGGTGATGCGGCTGACCTTGATGCCGGCGGCCAACTGCAACTCAAACAGGGTAATCACAGGCCCCGTCTCCGCCGCGACGACCTCGGCATTGATGCTGAACTCGGCCATGAATTGCTCGAGGGCAGCGGCCTTTGACTTTACCACGCGTTCCTGTTCCTCGGCATAGCCATACTCCGGCTCGGACAACAACGCGAGCGGGGGGAGCGTGTAATCATCATAGGTGGGCTGCACATAGGCGCTCTTTCTGGCCCCCTTCGCCTCATTTCGGTGAACGGCCAAGGCCTTGAGTCGCTCGAAGGTCGATTGAGGCTCCTCTTGCTTTTCGGCCGGGCCTTGATCCTCTTGCCCCTCGTCTTCCAGCTCGTCCTCCACCAACTCCTCGATCCCTTTCTCGTCGTCAAAGTCCTCCTCACCCGCGTCCGGAACAGACTCAGAAACCCCAGGCTCCAGGGCGGCTGGACGCCTCGCAAGGGCTTGCCCCGCCCGTTGACGGGCGTTCAGTTTGTGCCAAATTTCACCTAGGGCGTCCGATCGTTCTCGGGCCAGAGACCAAGCGGGGCGCACGATCCCCATGGCCCTAAGAAAACATTTGCCGGCCCAAATGGGAATAAATAGTAGTAGCGTGTCCGCCATGAGCATGAGCCCGACCACCCAGATCGCCGACAGCAGAATGAACGAACCCAGCCGGGCGAAACTCGTCTGCAAGAAAGAGTAGGTCGCGACGCCCAACACGCCCCCCGACCCAATCGGGAAGGCGTAGAGACGATGAGGCCACAGTCCGTAGAAGCTTGCGGAAATGGCCACAGTCAGCAAAACCAGGCCGATGGTTCGAAGGATGGGCTGGTCGATCTCCCGTTTGGCCAGCTTGGCAACCAGAAGCGAGATAAAATAGATCAGGACCAGGAACGTGCCGGGTCCCAGGTGATAGAGCAGGTGGTAAGCGAAAAAGGCACCGACAGATCCGCACCAGTTGCCGGGGGGACTGTTGTTGGGATAGACAAAGGGACTGGGCCAATCGGAATAGTTGAAGCTCACGCAGCTAAAGAAAAGCACGAGACCAAATACAATGCCGAAACAGAAAAGGGCTGCCTGGGCCCCCGCCCCGTAATGCGGGGCTGCTTTGTTTTTTCGTTTTTTCTTCTTCGCCACGTTCAGCCCCAGCAGAACGACTGGAAACCACCCTCCGGCGAGCGATGTCGCCTCATCACGAAGGTGCCTCACGACGCCGGTGCTACACCACACCTGGAAAATCACGCAGAAGGGCCCTGCGTCTGCTAGTCATATCGGCCGAGCCCGGCGTTTATCTGCACTTTTGTCGCGTTTACCGGGTGGGAATCTCGCTGCAGAGGGGAGAAAAAAGGGCCTGGTTCATGTCCGAGTCACGTTCCCGATCGTTGTCGTGATCGCACTCGTCATCGAAACAGAGAATTGGGGCAATCAGGGGCATCGATTACGACAACGGCTACGCCAGATTGCGACCAAGAGGAGTGGTACACGGACTGGCACCTATGCGAGGATACTTTTGAACCAGGCTAAAAAAAATACCCCGAGCGAATCCTTTCGCAACGGGGCAACGAAAAACACTAAACATGTGTCTGCTACCGGCTTAGGCCCAGCAGCATTCTTTAAAAATCACCACTAACCGGCCATGCCATCGGAGACGCGAGTCCAACAATCACTGTTGTACTACGATTTCTTGCGATTCGAGAGCAGGGTCCACCGGCGCCTCCACCACGACTCCCATCTTGCCAAGCTCGCCGGCAACATCCGCCTGGGCCGGATCGTATCCAAAACTCTTGGTAAAGTAGGCCTTCGCCTGCTCGAGGTCTCGGCGGACCAGGTAAAAATACCCCAACTGCCTGTGGGCCTCAGCCGACTGAGGAGCCAGTAGCACCGCCTGATCGAACGACCGCAAGGCAAAGGCATCTAAGCCTTCGTCACCCAACGCTTTAGCAAATTTTACCATCTCCACGGGACTCGCAAGCAACTGTCGCTGATACTTGGCGCAGAGGCGATCGGCCGCCGCTTCGTCGCCCGTTGCCACGTGGGACTTTATGTTGGCAGCCTGACTTTGACGATGGGCCGGATCAAGACCCAGCGCGGTCCTGATGTGGTACCCTGCCTGGTCCCATAGGCCTTCCGATTGATAGTGCCGACCCAGTTCACAGTGCAGGTCCGCGTTGGCAAAGTCAGACTTCAATCGCTGCTGCAAGTAACTTTCCTTGTCGGGCACCACGCTCATGTTCGTCGTTGACACCAAGGGCATCGGTTGATTGCATCCGGCCAGCAACCCAAGAAAAAGGCAGAAACACGTCAACCCCGCCATACGGTGATCTGTCTGGTAAAGAAACGCTGCTCTGCCTGATAACGTCATTTCCAGGCTCCCCGACGACATAAGCCCTTCCATCCTTACAAGTTGTTTTCGTTCGATATAATGAACAGGTGCATTCTCGCTGGACGACTAGGCACTTGCAAGGAAAAAACCGACACTTGTCCGATAAAGTTTAGGTATCCAAGAGGATAATGTCACTCGCTCTGCTTGAAGCAGACTTTATTTCTATGCTGTGAAGTTGAATTGCAACGGCAGTCGACCGATACTGATACTGGCAAGAATGATTGTCCTGGGGCCCTACCATTGAATCGACCGGACTCGCCGAAACAAATGGGGCAACCCGATGCATCAGGAGCATCGCCAAAAACATTTGACTGACCCGATCGAACTCTCAGAAAAACTGCTCGACGCATTGCCGATGTCACGACCTCGGAACATTCCCGAGGACCAAGCCTTATGATCGCGCCGCATCACAACGCCAAATCGGATCGCCGCCCACTGCGACCAGAAGTCTTTTCATATGAAGCACTTTCGCGACATGGGTGTGAAGGAGATCGGGCAAGATCAAGGCATAGCCTGGAACCATTCAGGGGTACCACTCAAACATGGCGCGGACCAGTCGATCGACGCAAAGAGCGTGGTGCCTATCCTAGCAGGTCCTTCACAGACAGTTACGAGAAAAACACTTGAGGCTATGTTCGGTGCCCATTAAATTACCTGTTTCCACAATAGAATTATAAGTTAGTGTATTTAAGTAAAATAAGTCGGCACCAACGAAGAGGAATAGGAGGAACACGCCTAACCCCAGGGCTAACCGTTCACCGATCATGTCGAGCAGAGGTGAACCGCAGAATATCGACACGGAATGTCCAACGGTGAAGTTAACGTGGCTCATGAACTTTTTCATCAGACACTTGACTTTCCTTGTTCGATATTCAACGGTTCAAACCACCCTTGCCATGACTCCTATAATGTGAAAACCCTGTTTGGTCTGGGAAGGAAACATTTTGCGGGCAAGCCCGGCTCGACGTCGCCCAGGTGATGGCGGCAGAGGGCCATTGATTGACCTCCTGACGCGTCAGTCTGACGCCTCACTCGCCGGCCTGTTGGCTTGGGCGTGGAGGGAGGCCCAGGACGTGATACAGGATGTGTCGGTGCAAGCACTTGAACACCAACATTTGGAGTTCACGGACCAAGAAGCAGGCGCCTGGTTGATACGAACGACGGCGAATCGGCTGCAAACTGGAACACCGAAAAGCGAAACCTGAAACGCCGGCATCGATATAGCCGGTATGTGCTGCAGGAGATCTTACCCAAGCTAAACGCATCCAGGCCCCCAGACATGGATGCCGACGCGGTGGACACGGTGACATGCTGAACGAGGCCCTCAATGAACTGAGTGAGACCCTGTTTGGTGCCTCTGGTCTTGCGATACTACTGTGAAATGAATTTCACCGAAATGGGCCAAGTTCTGCCTGGTTCAATTCTGGGTTACAGGACTCGACGTAGTAATCGCTGCTCTTCGGATTGCGATGGGGGCATTCTTTGAGTCAAGCCCTGGAGTAGGAAGAAGACCATCCGTTGCCGCGACCGCGTCCCAGGAGAGCCGCCGCCTCTTTCGCAAAGTATGTGATGATGATGTCCGCACCGGCACGCTTGATCGACAAGAGCATCTCCAGCATGGCAGCCTCTCTATCGAGGTATCCTGCCTCGGCAGCGGCATTGAGCATCATGTATTCGCCACTGACGTTGTAGGCGGCGATGGGCAGCTTGAATTCCTGTTTGGCGCGACAGATGATGTCCAGGTAGGGCAAGGCGGGCTTCACCATGAGCATATCCGCCCCTTCATCGAGATCCAAGGCCATCTCGGCGAGGGCCTCGCGGGCATTGCCGGGGTCCATCTGATAGCTGCGGCGATCCCCGAAAGAGGGGGTGGAATCGGCGGCGTCTCGAAAGGGTCCATAGTAGGCGGAGGCATACTTGGCCGCATAGGACATGATGGCCACCTCGGGACATCCATTCTTTTCCAGGGCCTGGCGCAGGACGGCGATACGCCCATCCATCATGTCCGAGGGTGCGACGATGTCGGCGCCGGCTTCTGCGTGGCACAACGCGACCTTGGCCAACAGCGCGCAAGTGGCGTCATTGTCTACCCTTCGCTCTTTCAGGACACCGCAGTGACCGTGCACGGTATACGCGCACAAGCAGACATCCGTGATCACCAGTAGGTCGGGACAGGCTCGTTTGATCGCCTGGATGGCCAGCGGCACCGCGCCTTGAGGCGACCAGGCCTCGGAGCCCTGCTCGTCTTTCTGCCCGGGAATCCCGAAGAGCAGCACGGCGGGAATACCCAATTGGGCCACCTCCAGGGCCTCGACCGCGACACGGTCGGGAGAAAAGTGATAGCATCCCGTCAGGGATCCAATCGGTTCCTGGACGCCCTCCCCGGGACAGACAAACAGGGGGTACACCAAATCGTTTTCTGTCAGGACTGTTTCACGCACGAGGCGACGCATGGTCGCATTGGTGCGCAATCGCCGCAGTCGTCTTTCTGGAAATCTCATGCGATGCTATTCGAGATGCCCCCACGCACGCCGTGAAGCAGGTTGGCAATGTGAAGATTTTGTCACTACCACCATCATGGAATCACCCTGAGGGATCGGCAAGAAATAAATTGGACAACTTGGGGTCCAAGTGTGCCCCATATTGGGTCGCGCCCGATTGAGCGAAACCACAGGCGTAGCTGTTCTACGTCGCGGATTCCGCGATTGAGAAGCGATCCAAGATGGGGTGCAATTGGGCATTCAAAAGGCCAAGTTATTTCTTGCCGGTCCCTAAGCTTGTTCAACACTGTCTTCAATGGCGTCAGAGGTCATCGACTGCACAGCGGACCGTCTATCGGGGAAGAACTTGAAAATCTTGTCGAGGTTGGTGATCTTGAACACCCGCTGAAGTTGACTGTTCGTGTTGCAGATCGCCACCAATCCCTCCCAGTCTAACAGCCTCGCCCGAGTCTCAAGAATCAACCCCAGCACTTGAGAGGAGAAGAAACTCACCTGATCGAAGTCAAAGATCACTCTGCCCGGCTGGTTCTCGTCGATAAAGGTCTTTAACAGGCGAGCAGATTGGGCAATGCCGTCCAGGTCGCTCACAATGCTCTCGGTAAACTCGACCACGGCAACGCCGCCTTCGTTCACAATTCGGATGTCCGCCCGTTCGTTCATGGGTGCTGTTTGGCCCTCTCAATAAGTTCGTCACCTATTATCCCGTATTGATTCGGCCTCGTCGAGAGTTATTTCTTGCCGGTCCCTAACCTCCGCGACTTGCATTCCCCCATCCCTGGGCGTAGGCTAGGCTTTGTCAGAGAACTCCATCGTCGGCCCGAGAGCGAGTGTTTTTTCGTCTGGCAAAGACGGCGAAGCAGGCGATATTGGTTTCATCGTCGATGCAGCCGGGCGAAAAACAAGCCGCTCGAAGCCAGATCGAGTTTTCTGACACAGCCTTGACTCTTTCAGAATAATCCTTCGTCAAGTCGTTGTGACCGCCCAGTTTGTAAAGTAAAGAGCACAGGACTATGAGACACAGCGAGCAGGAACGCGCCATTGGGCTTCTCCTGTCCGATGAGGGGCCACTCGCCGAGACGCTGGACCACTACGAGGTACGGCCCCAGCAGAGGGAGATGGCCTCTGCCGTCTACCGGGCCTTTACGTCCAAGCGTCATCTGGCCGTTGAGGCGGGCACCGGTGTGGGCAAGACCTTTGCCTATCTCGTGCCGGCCATAGAACACACGGCCCAAGAGGGTGGCAAGGTCCTGATCAGCACCTTCACGATCACACTCCAGGAGCAACTACTCCTCAAGGACCTGCCCTTGCTCGACACGTGTCTGTCCCGTGGCTTTACTGCCAAACTGGCCAAGGGGCGGGGCAACTATGTCTGCCGGCGGCGGCTCAACTTCGCCTCGAGTCGGGCCCATCGCCTCTTGGGCGGCTATGCCGCCGAACTCGAGAGGCTGCAGACTTGGGCCGCCCAAACGGAGGACGGCTCCCTGGCCGATTGTGACTTCCTCCCCAAGAGCACCGTGTGGGACAAGGTCAAGAGCGAACATGGTAACTGCCGAGGACGGTCCTGCGACCACCACGAGGACTGTTTCTATTGGCGGGCCCGTCGAGAACTGGAAACAGCGGACATCGTCGTCGCCAACCATGCCCTGCTCTTCAGCGACCTGACGCTGAAACAGGAGGGCTATGCCCTGATGCCGGATTACAGCGCCGTCGTGCTGGATGAAGCGCATACGGTGGAGCGCGTCGCGGAGGACCACTTCGGCCTCAACATAGGCTACCAGCGTGTCAGCTACGTGCTGGACAGTCTTTACAACCCGCGTACCCGCCGCGGCCTCTTGGTAGATAGCAAGGCGGGCAGCGCCATTGACACCCTCTGTGAAGCCCACTCTCAAGCCGCCACCTTCTTCGAAGCCGTGACCCAGTGGCACGACCGAAACAGGCAGAAGACCCAGGGACGGTGTGAGCCGCACGTAGTGGAGGACTGCCTCACCGGCCCACTCAAAGAGGTCACGCGTCTCCTGCGCCAAGAGATCGCCGCGAGCGACGATGAAGATGAAAAGGGAGAGATGACCCGCTACGCCGACCTCTGTAAGGCCCTGGTACGGGACACCAAGGCCTTCCTGAAACAGCCGGACGACGGCCATGTCTACTGGATCGATTCAGAAGCGCACGACATCCGCTCGGTCCGCTTACGGAGTGCGCCCATCGATGTGGGCCCTGATCTGCAGCGCTGCCTGTATGAGCCCTTTGACTCCATCGTCCTCACCAGCGCCACCCTCAGCACCGGCGGCATCCAAGACAAGAAGGGATTCGACTTCTTTATCTCCCGCATCGGCCTCACGGAGTATGACGGTCTGCAGTTGGGCTCTCCCTTCGACTACGAGCGGAATGTCACGATCTACATAGAGAAGGATCTTCCCAATCCCAATGCACCGGAATTCGTCGAGTCCGCCACGGAGACCATCAAGACCTACCTCAACAAGACCGACGGTCGAGCCTTCGTCCTCTTCACCAGCTACCGCATGCTGGACCGGATCGCCGACCAGATCGAGAGCTGGTGTCGGCAAGAAGAGATCACTCTGCTCCGCCAGGGCGGCCACCTCGACCGTTCGGCCTTGCTAACGCGATTCAAAGCGCCGGGTCGTCACACCTTGTTTGGCACGGACAGTTTCTGGCAAGGCGTCGATGTCCCCGGCGAGGCGCTGCAAAACGTGATCATCACGCGTCTGCCCTTCGCCGTGCCCGATCAACCCCTGCTGGCCGGTCGCCTGGAGCAGATTCGCGATGCGGGCGGCAATCCCTTCTTTGACTACCAACTGCCCGCCGCGATCATCAAGTTCAAACAGGGCTTCGGCCGCCTCATCCGTTCCAAGAGCGACAGTGGCATCGTCGTAATCCTGGATAGCCGCATCGCCAGCAAACCCTATGGCATGCAGTTCCTGGCCAGCATCCCCAAGTGTCGCGTGGAAATAGTGTCCAGGAAAAATGATCCGTGAGGATCACTTCAGAGAAACGCACTTGCTGCCCGCCCTGAAAGCAGGATTCATTGAGATAACCCTCTCTAGTATACCGGGGAGCAGCAAGCGAGAATACCGCCTGACCAAGAAAGGCCAGGCAATCGTATAAGGGCGAATACAGCGATAGGAGGGCTCAAAAGAAACCGTTGCAGCAATACGACGCGTCGCGAGCTATTCGACGACGCCAAGGCGCCATCGACGCACAGCGGGAAGACTAACCGTCAACTTGCAAAACAGTTGATGTCATTGCGGAGTATGCGGACGCTGTTTACTTTTCGCTGGCGGCTTGTATGATAAGTTTCAAACGTATCTCTGTGCGAGGCTCTGTCTGAAAACTCGATCTGGCTTTCCCTCGGTTCTGAGCCTTAGGGTCGAAGACGGCCCGACGACGGGGTCTTCAGACGGAGCCTAGCAGAAGACCGGAGTTAATAAACCATGAATACTACTATCGAAAGCATACGCCTTAAAAACTTCAAGGCCTTTAAGGACGTCACCATACGCGATATTCCGCGAATGTGCGTGGTCGTGGGCGCGAACGGCACAGGGAAATCGACTTTGTTTGACGTCTTCGGCTTCCTTCGCGATTCCCTGACGAACAATGTGCAGATCGCCTTAAGCAAACGCGGCGGCTTCAAGGAAGTCAGGACCCGGGATGCAGAAGGAGCCATCGAAATCGAGTTGAAGTTCCGGTTTCATATGACCACGAAAACCACCCAAAAAACACCTCTCGCAACATACACCCTCGCGCTCAATGAGAGAAACGGACAGGTGTTTATTGAACGCGAAGAACTTCGCTATAGGCGAGGAAGTCATGGTCAACCGTGGAAGTTTTTAGCCTTCTACAATGGCGAGGGGGAGGCCGTCACCAATGAGTTCGATGATGTGGACGATGAATCTAAGCTCTCACGAGAAAAACAGACTTTGGCGAAACCAAGTATCCTGGCGATCAAGGGACTGGCGCAATTCAAACGCTACCCAGCGGTTATGGCACTTGGCCAGATGATAGAAAACTGGCATGTCTCCGATTTCCATATCAGCGCCGCCAGAAGCTTGCCCGATGCGGGATACGCTGAACATTTGTCGCGTGAAGGAGAGAATCTTGCTCTGGTTACGCAATACCTTTACGAACACAAAAGGGATGTATTCGATGCGATCTTAATCAAAATGGCCAACCGGGTTCCCGGCATTTCAAAAGTGGAAGCCAAGACTTCGGAGGAAGGAAGAATTCTCTTGCGATTTCAGGACGGCGCCTTCAAGGACCCGTTTCTCGCCCGTTATGTCTCTGACGGCACCATCAAGATGTTTGCTTACCTTGTGCTTCTTTACGACCCTTCCCCGCATCCGTTGCTCTGTGTGGAAGAACCGGAAAATCAACTTTACCCGAAGCTCCTATATGAATTGGCCGAAGAATTCAGTGCCTATGCGTCCAAAGGAGGCCAGGTATTCATCTCTACTCATTCCCCTGACTTTCTCAATGCTGTTGAGTTGGACAGCGTTTTTTGGCTGGCCAAGGACAAAGAAAGTGGGGTGACGAATGTCAAACGCGCGAAAGACGACAAACAGATCGCAGCATTCATGGCCGAGGGCGACAAGATGGGTTACCTGTGGAAGCAGGGATTTTTTGGAGGGGTCGATCCCCTATGAGGACGCTTGTCGTTTTTACAGAAGAAATGTCTGCCAAGGTTATGCTGGAATCACTATTGCCGCGTCTGTTGCCGCAGGAGATCCATATTCAGTGTATCGATTTTGAGGGCAAGCAGGACCTGGAGAAGCAACTGCCCATAAAGTTGAAGGGTTGGAGAACGCGTGACACCTGCTTCGTCATCCTACGAGACCAGGACAGCGGCAACTGCCATCACATCAAGAGAAATCTCAGGAGCATTTGCGATGCGGCAAACAAGCCGGAGGTATTAATTCGTATTGCATGTCACGAACTGGAGAGCTGGTATTGGGGAGACTTAGCCGCAGTGGAGGCCAGTCTGGAAATCGACGGATTAACCGCTTTTCAAGCAAAGGCGAAGTACCGGAACCCGGACGCTATCATACATCCTTCCGCTAAACTAAAAAAGGTCACTAAGAATCGCTATCAAAAGGTCGGAGGATCCCGCGTCATCGGAAGACACTTATCACTGGATAATAACCGCTCAAGGAGCTTCCGAAATTTCATACATGGGGTTCGCCGGATCATTGCCTTCGAAGATGATTGAAAACTGCCAATGCGAACCAATGAATGCGACTGAAATCATGGTGTATACACATGTATTTGGTCTTCTGGATTCGACCTATAACTGACTCAAGGGGTTCAGAAGCAAGTCCTCAACGAAATGGAGCAACACCATGCGTCTACTAGGCTTAATGATCTTACTCTGGCCCATCAGTGTTGCCTATGCTCAGGAAACAAGCAATCCCGATCCCAACCGCTTTTCGAAGAGCTTCGCCGCCTTTGCCGAGCAGGATCGCGATCATCCCCTTGAGAAGAGAGGCACTGTCTTCGTCGGCAGTTCCAGTGTGCGGATGCTGGACATCCCCAAGTACTTCCCCGGGATCGTTGCGCTGAATCGGGGCTTCGGCGGCGCCCACATCTCCGATGTCAATCACTACCTGGAGCAGGCCGTGCTTCAGTATGAACCGAACACAGTGGTCTTCTTCTGCGGCGGCAATGACCTCTGGTCCGGCAAGTCACCGGCCCAGGTCCGGGCAGACTTCGACGCATTTACGCAACGCCTCTTCGATCGAGTGCCGAAGGCCAAGCTGATCGTCCTGGCGACACGGCCCAGTCCCAAGCGTATCCGCATCATCGAGCAGGAACACCAACTGAACGCGCTCTTCGAGGCCGCGGCGGATCGGGACAAACGCGTGACCTATCTAGACGGATCGGCCTCGCGTTTTCTGGATGAAGCGGGAAAGCCCCGACCGGAACTCTATGCCGAAGACCAACTCCACATGAACCACGCCGGCTATCTGATCTGGGGCGAAATCATCCGGCCTCACCTCAGGCCCCTGTTCTTGGTGGGTGGGGACATTTCCACCCTGGCCAAGATCGAGCAACTCGGCGGGACCTTTCGTCACGACAACGATGCGGGTGACTGTATCGCCATCCTCAGAAGCCAAGGATGGAACTGCTTTCGCCTGCGTCTCTTCGTGCAACCCACGATGCGCAACGCCGTGGTCCAGGACCTGCCCTACACGCTGGCCCTGGCCAAACGAATCAAGGAGTCAGGTGCTCAACTGCTGCTGAACTTCCATTACAGCGACACTTGGGCCGATCCCGGGCACCAGAACAAGCCGGCCGCCTGGGCCGGTCTGGACTTCGACGCCCTGGTACGTCGGGTCAAAAGCTATAGTGCGGAGACCATCGCCGCCTTCAAGGCCGTGGATGTCTTGCCGGACATCGTGCAGGTCGGCAACGAAATCACGCCCGGCTTTCTCTGGCCCGATGGCAAGGTCTATCGGGAGAACGACTCGGTCGAACACTGGTCCGAGTTCACCACCCTGCTCAAGGCCGCCATTGAAGGTGTCAGGCAACCTTTGGATGAGACGGACCTGGTGCGTGTTATGATTCACATCGACGGCGGAGGTCGGCGCGCCAAGACCAGGTACTTCTTCGATCGCATCCTAAAGCATGGCGTTCAGTTCGACGTCATCGGCCAGAGCTACTATCCCTGGTGGCATGGCACGCTGGAAGAGGCGCGGCAAAACCTAAGCAAAACGGCAGTGGCCTATCGCAAGGACATCGTCATCGTAGAGACCGCCTACCCTTGGCGGGGCGCGCAGTGGTGGGCCAATCGGGACAACATGGCCTGGCCGATCACCTCGGAGGGCCAATCCACCTTTCTCGCGGAACTCGCCGATACGGTCCGTCAGACCGCGGAGAATCGGGGTTTGGGTATCATCTATTGGTACCCTGAGGCGATCAACGTCGCGGGTATGAATATCTGGAACGGCGGCGCGACCGCCATCTTCGATGAGGAGGGTAATGTGTTGCCTGGTGCCAAGGCGATGGCGCCAGCTGAGTGATGCGGGCCAGGCGCTGTCAAGAACGAAGGAGTGCCGAGTTGTGTGATGCCGCTCCCAGCGTGCTTAGTAATCCCGAAAGGGGCCTCTCGGTTCGGCGGCATCCATGGCTCGACGCCAACGATCAAAATGCGCCTGCATCTCTTTCAACTTGTCGGGCCGCTCCTGCGACAGATCATGTTGTTCGCCAATATCGCCAGATAGATCGAACAATCCACCGCCCTGCTCGGACGCGACCCACTTCCAATGGCCGACTCGGGCGGCCTTGTCCTCTTTGCGTTGCCAGAACATTTCGGTTCGCGGCGACGCCGCCGAGCCGGTCAAGACAGGCATCATGTCATAGCCGTCCAAAACGAGACCCGCAGGCGGTCGCAGACCCGAAGCCTTCAAAAGGGTCGGTAGAATCTCCATGGAGGAGAGAAAGGCATCACGGGTGGTGCCGGCCGGGATGCGGCCTGGGTAGCGAATGATACAGGGCACGCGAATGCCGCCTTCGAACATGCGGCCTTTGCCGCCCCGCAAGGGTGCATTGTCACTGCTCCCACCTCCGCCGTTGTCGGAGAAGAAAATGACGATGGTGTTGTCTGAGAGCTTGTATTCGTCCAGCACTGCCAGAATCGCACCGATGGCTTGATCCATGCAGGTGATGGCCGCCAGGTTTTCCAGACGCCTCAAGGCCCGGTTGGCCACCCGGGCCGGTTTGCCATACTTCGATCTCTGGTCATAGCCGGCCTGCGCCTGTAACTCCGGGTAGGCGGCCTTGAAGCGATCGGGGCCTTGAGCAGCGCTGCGGATCTTGGGGTCAAGATTGGAGGCACTGTGCGGGGCGTTGAAGGGGACATAGAGGAAGAAGGGCTGTTTATGGTATTGGCTGAGGAATCGCAGGGCCTCGCGCTGAAACAGGGTCGTGCAGTAGACCCCCTTGTCTTCTGTGGTGGGACGGTTGTTGCGATACATGGAGGGCACGCCGTAGCGCTCGTGCGTATAGTAGTCGATCCCCGTATTGCAGAATCCGTAGAAGTCATCAAATCCCCGCGCCAAAGGCAAAAACCTCTTATGGACACCCAAATCCCATTTGCCAAAGATGCCACTGATGTAGCCGGCGGGTTTGAGCAACTCCGGCAGCAGGCGTTCCCGCACATCCATTCCGCCGATGCGCTCAAAGGTCACGGCGTATTCAGCGGGCGTATAGTGGTGTCCATAGTCAGGTGCTTCATTGCGGATCATGTCATATACGCCGTGACGCTGGGGATAGCGTCCGGTTAGCAAACTACCCCGACTGGGGGTGCAAGCCGGCCAGGTCACGTAAAAATTGGTCAGCCGGACCCCTTGAGCGGCCAAGCTATCCAAGTGGGGTGTCTTGACTTCGCTGCTGCCAAAGCAACCCAGGTCGTGATAGCCTTGATCGTCACTGACCATCAATAAGACATTTGGAGGACGATCGTCCGCTATGGCAATGCTTGCCACCAACATCGAATAGATGCAAACGACAATACTCGATAGGACGCAAGCTGTGTTCCGCACAATGTCACCTGAGTCTAACACTTTTCATGGGAACTTCAAAACGACCTTCGCAAATCTTGCGTCTTCTTGTGAACCACAGAGGTCACAGCCCGGCCTTCGGCCGGAACCAAAAAAAGTGACGCGCGCCCACTCGTTTCACTCGTTCAAGGCGCCAAGCCGCAAAGATCTCAAGTACGTTTTCTTCTTGGCGGCTTTGCGCCTTTGCGCGAGTCCATAAACCATTGTAACTGAAGAGAGTTGTGCTTTCTCCAGTGACATTATCTGGAAAGGTTTTCAAGTTCTTGCGCCCTTGTAATACAGTGAGCACAGAGAAATGAAAGAGGAGAGCAACGGCGATAGCCTCTCTGTGACATCGGTGTCTGTGGTTCAAAACTCTCTTCGTTGCGGCCGAAGGCCGCTTTGCCGAACAGCAAATATCAGCGGATGCTCTTTCACCTGCTAGAGAAGAAGGGAAAGAGTTGTTTCAATTCTTCCTTGGAAGGACGCCGACCATACTCACAGATCTCAAAGGCTTCGGCATACTGGATCTGTTTGCCCCGTTCAGATCCATACCATTCGATAAGATCCTTACGAAAACGATCGGCCGTACCGGAAAAACGACCCCCAAAACGCTCACGCACGGTTTGCTCTCTTTTGCTCTGTTTGTCCGCATCGTCGGGGTAGAGTCGCTCAGAGCCATTGCACCCCCCTTCCAGCGTCTGCGAGGCAAGGGCCACTACGGCATCCAGTTTCTTGTCAATGACCCGATCGATACCCACGACAATATCCGGATCGAAGGGATTGGGCTTCTGAAAACGATCCTGGTAGTAGAGGAACACCGGGTTCTTATCCAAATAGGGCACGTCCGGGCAGAAGAAGGGGACCGTGACCATGTAGCCGGCGTCCTGCATCAAGATGGACGTATAGCGGTGATCGGGATGGTAGTCGTTGGGGCGGTGACTCATGACGATGTCGGCCCGCCACTGACGAATGACCTTTACAAACTTCCGTCGGTTCTCCAAGGTGGGCATGATCTCCCCGTCGTGGATGTCGAGCACCTCTGTTTCGATGCCCAGAAGCTCGGCACATCGCTCGACCTCGGCCGTCCGTCGTTGCGCCAGCGGTCCGCCGGCGATGCCCCAGTGGCCAATGTCACCATTGGTGGCCGCGACAAACTTGACATGGTGTCCCTGGGCGGCCCACAGGGCAGCCACGCCGCCGGCCTGAAACTCATTGTCGTCCGGATGGGCGCCGAAGCAGATGATCCGCAGTTTGCCGTCTTCAGATATTGGGGCAGGTGCGGGCTTGCGCAGGGCCGCGTCGGCCGTTCCGACAATGACCATCCAGACAGTGCTCAGGAGTAGGGTTTTGACAGACATCAGTGTGGGAATCCTTTGGTTTTCCATGGCATGGGTCTCCTGTTCAACAGACGATCATGATTTGTCTTTTTCCAAGCGAATACGCAGTTATCACTTGATCAGTTGTATCTCAACCGGCTTGATGCTCTGCCGATGTGTCTCTGCAATCTGCCTGAGTTTCTCGATCACCTCGGGATGGTGTGCCGCGATGTTATACTTCTCAGACGGGTCATGCTCTAAATGGTACAGCTCAGGCGTGTCGTGCTCTTGACGATCGGGACCGTCGCCGTAACACCCCTCGGTGATGAAGTGAGCCTTCCACGGTCCGACCCGCACGGCATAGAGTTTCTCCTCACGCCAATAGAAGACACGATCGCGTGGGCTCGTTCGGGTTTTACCCTGGAGTAGCGGCGCCAGGTTGTAACCGTCCAGTATGCGATCCGTGGGAGCCACAGCCCCTGAGAGGGCACAGAAGGTCGGCAGCAGATCCATGGTCGCCCCCATCTCCATCTGCACGCCGGGCTTCACCTGCCCCGGCCACCAGAAGATCGTGGGCTCACGCATGCCCCCTTCGAAGGTCGTGCCCTTGCCGTGACGCAGCAATCCCCCCGACCCGCCATGCGTATGGAAGGGCAGCCAGGGACCATTGTCGGAGGTAAACACCACCAGCGTGTCCTCGGCCAGGTCCAGATCCCTGAGCGTGTCTAAAATCTGGCCCACACCGGCGTCGATCTCTTCGATCACGTCACCGAAGATCCCCCGTCGGCTCTTGCCAACGTGACGCTCACCCGCATAGAGCGGGATGTGCGGTAGATTGTGGGCGAGGTAGACGAAGAAGGGCCGGTCCCGATTCTCCTTGATGAAGGCAATCGCCTTATCCGTATAGCGCTGGGTCAGCGTGTGCTGATTGGCCGGCCGCTCGATGACCTCGGTGTCATGAAGGATGGGTACGTCGTATTGTGCGATGGGCGCGACATAGTGGGCATCCTTCCGTCCGGTCTTCTGATAATTGGGAAAGCCCTTCTGACCATCCATGTCATTGGAGTAGGGTATCCCCCAATAGGTGTCGAAACCATGTGCCGTGGGTAGAAACTGCGGCAAGTGGCCCAGGTGCCATTTGCCGACCGCCGCGGTGGCATAGCCGACCGTTTTCAGCAGTTCGGCGATCGTCGTTTCACTGGCAGGCAGTCCCCCCTTGGAATTCGGAAACAACACCCTGCGCTCGGCCGACATCATGCCGCTACGGTTGGGCAACCTGCCGGTGAGAAGGGCCGCCCGGCTAGGGGTGCAGACCGAGGCGCCCACGTAGAAGTTGGTCCACTTCTGTCCCTCGGCCGCCATGCGGTCCAGATTCGGTGTACGTATGGTGGGGTGACCAAAGCAACCGAGATCCCCATAACCCAAATCGTCGCAGAAGATGACGATGAAATTCGGCTTTCGATCGGGTCGGGCCGCGGGGCAGAGGGATGGCCAATAGAGAAGGAGGAGTGCGACACACCCAACGAAATGGATGGCGGGACGTGTGACATGAGCGTTTCTGCAATTCATAGGCGATATTTCCTTTCATCCCATCTGTGCGGCAAGGGTGCCCTTCTTGTCCTAGAGGCGTTTGATCCGTATATTGCGATACCAGACCGGCCGGCCGTGGTCCTGCAGACCAATGTGCCCTTTCCGGGCAAAGTCTTTGATCGCGGTTGCGAACTTGTTGCGTCTTCCATCCGGGTTTTGGTTGCCGGTGGTCCAGTGGTCCACATTCATGTCGATGATCTGCTTGCCATTGAGCACGACCTGGATCAAATTGTCCTGGCAGGTGACTCTGCACTGATTCCACTCACCGGGTGGCCGAATGGCATTATCCGTCGGAGCCAGGCAGTCATAGATCGCACCGGCGGTCCCCTTATTGCTCAGTCCCTGCCTGCCATAGGAGTTGGCGACCTGGATTTCCATGCCCGTATAGACCGGATCCTGCAGGTTTGGCGTTCTGATGAAGATGCCGCTATTGGTCCTATCCGTCACCCTGTATTCCAACTCCAGAACGAAGTTGTCATACTGCTCTCGGGTCCAGAGGTAATCGAGATTGTGCTCTTTGCCATCCATCTCACGCCGGACCGTCAAGACGCCGTCGTCGATCACCCAGGCATTGTCCGAACCCGGGCCCTTCATCCAATGATCCGTCAGGTCTTTTTCCCGGCCGCCAAACAGCGTGACGGCGCCGCTGGAGGTCTCGACGTCCGTCCCATCGAGAGATCGAATCCAGATGTTGCGAAACTGGATGAGGCTCGAGGCGGGACTGTATGTGCCGGTCTTCTTATTGAACCCACCGTGGTGTTGCAGGACAATCGGCCCCCGGGCCGGTATCCCTGGAATCTGCGCGTCTTCGATAACGATTTTCCCATTGAGCATCATCGTTACACTTTCGCCCACCATGGTAATATCCATGGAGTTCCACTGCCCAACAGGATAATCCGCATGCTCCCTGGGCACGGCTGCGGCCCGCTGCTCGGGGGTCAGGGATTTGTCTTTGCGAATGGACCACATCTCTCCCGATCCCACCGGCCAACACCAGAGATTGACCTGGCTCCTGCCGGTGCCGCGGAGGAAGATACCCGAATCGGCGTTGGGCGTGAGCGTCTTGATGACCTTGCCGTTCTCATCCGTCTTCAGCGACCCGTCCGGAAGGATGGTAGGCATGTTATAGAGCCCCGAAGTCCTCTTAAACCGCCATTCGATATGGAGGGCATAGTCCCCATAAGAGGCCTCCGTCACCAGATTCTTACTGCCCGTGGCCTCGGACATGGCATCGTAGTCAATGACCCCATCGACAACCTTCCAGTGGCCGTTGTCTCCCGCTGGGACCTTCCAACCACTCAGGTCTTTCCCGTTAAAGAGCGTCTTGTACCGGGACCACTCGCGCCAGGTGGGATAGGTGCCATGGGCCGGCAGCTTCTTGCGTACGCCTGCGGTGCTGGGGTTGCCATGGTTATAGAAAACGTACAGGCCGCCCTTGCCGGCAATGACCACATCGTTCCGTCCGTCTGCATTCATGTCTTTGATATTGATCTTCATGCCCACACTGACGACGTAGTTCGGCACGGGATTCTGCATCTCGCCGGGATAGTGGGGCAGATGATTGAAGGAGAGAATGTGTCGCTCGAACTTGCCTCCCTGGATGTCATACCAGAAGACGTAGAGCGGTTCGCCCGCCCCAATATCCGCGCCGTGGTGTGCGAACAAACGTTTTCCCGCCACCAGGTCGAGCTTACCGTCACCATTGAGATCTCCCAGGGCCATGGTGTGGAACTGACTGTATTCGGTCTCGATCCAATGGGTTTCGAAGGTCCGATTGCCCCCTCGGTCGACCCTCTGTTGCAGCCACGCCAGGCCATAGGCATGGGCGGATCCGATCAGGATATCGTTCAAGCCATCCTCGTCCACATCGTGGACCAGGATGGGATGCGACCCGCTGCCGGCTTGCTGTTTGGCCGCGGCAAATCGATAGTCGGCATGAAAGGGCCAGGTCTTGGCCCGGACGTTTTTCGGTTGTTCATACCACCCGACCGGTGTCACGATATCCACGCGCCCGTCCATGTTAATATCACCGAGGCCATTGCCGTGCATGTCTCCTTGGGTGCCAATGACGTGTTCCACAAACCAGGGGGCACGATCGATGTGTTCCAGCCACGTCATCCCCTGCCCCTCGACCAGACTCCAGTGGTTCACCAGGATGTCCTCATCACCGTCACCGTCGATGTCACCATGAATCACGCCCTCCATGTTGTAGGCCAGGTGAATTCGCGTAGACTTCCATACGTCTTCATTGTTACCGGGATTCTCATACCAGAAGGCCCCCTTCATGAACATCCAACCGGAACTGACCACATCGGGTCTGCCGTCGAAGTTCACATCCATGGCGAATTCACTGTTATCTTCCGTCTCGGGTCCGTTGATCTCGGCCCCGTCACGAAAACGTGTGTGCTTGGTCCAATGCGGATTCTCATACCAGTTCCGACCACTGGTGATGTCCAAATCTCCATCCCCGTCTATATCCAGGACCGAGGCACATTCGCTAAAGGGACCAAACCAGTAGGTGTGGTTGGCCGGATCATGAACGGGCCCATCGATCTTGACGGGGCTAAAGATTGTTTCCGTCGCGAACAGAGGTTGCGGAACATTCAGCGACAGACAGAAGAGACCGATCCAAAGCAAACGGCGTTTCATGGTGATACTCTTTCAACTAAGGATGGACATTCCAAAAAACCACAAACACACAATATTGGGACACAGGGCTTAACCCAAAATCTCTCGTACGACTCTGCCATGAACGTCGGTCAGCCGGAAGTGACGACCCTGGTAGGTATAGGTGAGGCGTTCGTGATCGAAACCGAGGCAGTGAAGCAGCGTGGCTTGGATGTCATGAACGTGAATCGGATCTTTGGCGATGTGGAATCCCAGATCATCGGTGGCCCCGTAGACCATTCCCGGCTTAATCCCGCCGCCAGCCAACCACATGGTGAAGGCCTGGGGATGGTGATCTCGCCCCAGCTTGCGACCCAGGGCCGGATTGTTTTCTACCATGGGTGTGCGGCCGAACTCGCCACCCCAGATGACCAGCGTCTCATCCAGGAGGCCCCGCTGCTTCAGATCCTTGATCAGGGCGGCGGATGCCCGATCGGTCGCCTTGCAATTCTTCTTCAGATTCCCGGCCACGTCGGAATGGGCATCCCAGCCCTCGTGGTAGATGTTGATGAAGCGGACACCCCGTTCCACCATGCGTCTGGCCAGGAGACAGGCCCGGGCGAAACTCGCCTTGCCGGGGTCGCATCCGTAGAGCGTCAATGTCGCCTCGCTCTCCTGGGACAGATCCATCAATTCCGGGGCCGAGGACTGCAGACGATAGGCCATTTCATAGGAGGCGATGCGCGTCTGAATCTCGGGATCGGCAAGCGCCTCGTGTCTCATCCGGTTGAGTTCACCGATCAGATCCAAGGAGTCTCTCTGTAAGGCCTGATCGACGCCTTGGGGATTGCTGACGTTGAGGATGGGGTCCCCCTGATTGCGGAAGCGCACCCCGGCATAGACACTGGACAGAAACCCGCTGGACCAATTGGCCGACCCGCCGCTGATCCCCGAGCCGGTCGACATCACCACGAAGGCCGGCAGGTCACGCGCCTCGCTGCCCAAGCCGTAGGTGACCCAGGAGCCGATACTGGGTCGTCCCGGCTGCGCGAAACCCGTGTTGAAGAATATCTGGGCGGGGGCATGGTTGAATTGGTCGGTATGCATCGATTTGACCAAGCAGATGTCATCCACCACTTCCGCCAAGTGGGGCAGCATCTCGGAGAGTTCCGTGCCACTTTGTCCATGCCTGGCGAACTTGTACTGCGGCCCCAAGACGGCTGCGTCGGGTCGAATGAAGGCATAACGCTGGCTGCCAATGACCGAAGGCGGTAGGGGCTTGCCCTCCAGCTTGGCCAGTTCCGGTTTGTAATCGAAGAGATCCAATTGGCTGGGGGCACCGGCCATGAACAGGTGGATCACACTCTTGGCCTTGGGTGTAAAATGTGGCTCGCGCAGGGCAAAGGCATTGGAAACGCCTGCGCCTGCCCTGCCCGACACTGCGTCGGTCAGCAGGCTCGCCAGTGCGATCTTTCCCAGGCCGACACCACATTGGTTGAGGAACCAGCGGCGAGTCCGCTGCCCGGGATCCCGATTCGACTCAAATGGCTCTTGACAGTTCATGGTTTGGTTATGGCCTCATCCAGGTTCATGACGACGCGAGCCAAGGTCACCCAGGTGCCCGCGTCCGCGGGAGCCTGCTCGGCCTTCTCTCCAAGAATCTCCTCGCTTGACAGCGACTGGGAAGCGAATCGATCCTGCTGCTTCCGGTAGAACGTCGTTAGTTTTTCGAGTTCCTCCCGCGTGGGATAGCGAGTCAAACACCGCCGGAAGAGATGGGTCATGCGCTCCTCGGTGCTGCCGTCATATTCAGCAATCGATTTCCCCAGCGCTTGGGCCATCTCCATAAACATGGCATCATTGAGCAACGTCAGCGACTGCAGAGGCGTATTGGATCGCTCCCGCCTCGGGACGCAAGCCTCTCCGCTGGGCGCATCGAAGGTCATCAGCATGGCAAAGGGCGCCGTTCGTTTGGCATAGGTGTAGAGGCTGCGCCGGTAGCGGTCGGCGCCGTCACTCGACTTCCATTTCAACTGCCCATAGGCCCCTTCCGTCGTCACGCTTGGAGGCTGCGGGGGAAATACACTGGGCCCGCCG
This sequence comes from Planctomycetota bacterium, assembly GCA_022563885.1. GTDB lineage: Bacteria > Planctomycetota > Phycisphaerae > Sedimentisphaerales > Anaerobacaceae > JAIPFM01. The sequence goes on from JADFMM010000011.1 coordinate 34,042, forward strand.
ATCTTGTCCGTCAGGAGTCCGCTGGCCACCAAGGCCGAATCCCGAATCATTTCCGCCTCCAGCCGCAAGCGTGGTCCCCGGGCCAACAGCCGATTCTCAGGATCGATTTCAAGGTGCGAAGGTGTCACACGTGACGCTTGACGGTAGGTCGCACTCATCACGATGGTTTTCAGTAAGGCCTTCATGGACCAGCCTCGCTCCATGAAGTCGACGGCCAACCAGTCGAGTAGATCCGGGTGTGAAGGCCTCTCGCCCTGGGTGCCAAAATCTTCGGTCGTGGCGACCAGTCCGCGTCCAAAGAGTGCCTCCCAATGGCGATTCACCACCACCCGAGCCGTCAGGGGATTGTCCCGAGACACCAACCAGCGGGCCAATCCCAGGCGATTTCGGGGTGCATCGGCCGCGATTCTCGGCAAGGCAGCAGGCACACCGGGCTCGACGGCCTGCCGAGGTTGCAGAAAATCTCCCCGATGACGTACATAGGTTGTCCTCGGATTCTCGGCAGAACGCTCCTTCATCACCAGGGTCGTGGGAAATTTGGGCATGGATTTCTCGAGTCTTTCAATGGCCTGGCGCTGCTCTTCGAGTTCCGGAGCCATGGTCGAAAAGTAACGCTTCAACGTGTTCAGTTCGTCCTTACTATGCCGATCCTTCAGCAGCAGGGCCTGAATCGAATTCGGATAGGCGGCGGCCTGTGCGTCCCGCTGAGAAGTGCCCCAGATGCGAAATCGTCCCAGCCCGGCCGCATAGTAGCGCTCGAACAACATCTCAACCGTCACGTGATCCACACCGGTGATCGCATGCGTTAGGCGAAAGACGGCACTGTGGTCTCTGCCCTGGCCGCCCTTGATGGACCAACCGCTCTGTAAATCGTCATCGAGTGCCTTCTCCGCCTTATTGGCCCCATTGGAAAAACTCTCGGTAGCGGATTGGATTTCGACTTCATGGCCGTCTACGAAGAGGTGAAAACTGGACAGCCAGAAATCGCCGGCGGGACCTTCATAGTAGACAGTGCCCGGGCCCCCGTTCGGCAGGCGGTCGTCGGCGAGGACTTCCAAACGAATCGCACGCAAGCCCTCTAGATCATTTTTTAGCTCAATGCGGTAGGTATCGCTTTTCGTGAAATCTCCGGAGGCGAACACAGAGTGATCCTTCTCGACGGCAAGATAGGGTACGTTGCTGGAGGCTTCGGTCGGTTCCAATAGCGTCCATGCCACGGCCTTCGATTGCTCGACGTCGAGCCACTCTGCGAACTTCTCTTCAAGGTGTTCCCGACGTCGAACCTCCAAGGGCCGCTCATCGGGAATCTCCTTGCCGAAGCGCAGGCGAAACTTGCCGAGCGTGTGGCCGTCGCCGTGGTGCTGAACCAGCTTGATCGTCCATGCAACAGCCCCTCCACCGGGAATAGCCTGTTTAATAGACTGCTTGAGGAAAAACGTGGCCGTCCGACGGACATTCAAGGGGTCGACCCCTCCAATCGCCCAGCCGGTATCCGTCTTTCCATCGATGGCATGTTTCGCTGGAAACTTGGGCTGGGCATAATCGACCTGCACGTCGGCAAATTCGACTTGTATCGGCGAGTCTACGCTCCCGGGAAACGTCACCGAGGCCGCGATCTCGCTCAAGACGAAATTGCCGTTGTCCGCCCGGCCGGGTCCACTCTTGGGTAGCGATTCATCCGTCAACGCTTCCAACATCAAATAAGCGATATCGGATTGGGAGGTGTTGAAGCGGAGGGTATAGGTATCCTTTGCGCTGCGTTTGCCCTTGACCAGGAAGATCCCGCCGTCGATGAGCTCCGCCTCGGCGCCCTGCTCCGAGTGAAACGCCGCGGGCATCTCAGGCTCGAACCATTCGATCTCCAGATTCGGTGGAAACTGACCGATCAAATTCGCTTGCATGCGTTGGATCTCTTGTTCAATGGCCTCTCGCCTGGCGAACACATCGGGTTTTGGGATTTCGATTCGTGGCTCATCGGCGTTGTCCAGAAGGGCCATGAATCGATAGTACTCCTCTTGGGCAATGGGGTCATACTTATGCGAGTGACACTGGGCGCAGGCCATGGTAAGCCCTAGCCAAGTCGTCGCGGTCACATGCACGCGATCCACCATGGCGTGAAACCGATATTCCAGGGGATCGATGCCGCCCTCTTCGTTGATCATGGTGTTACGATGAAACCCCGTGGCGATGACTTGGTCCTTCGTTGCCTGGGGGAGCATGTCACCGGCGATCTGCTCGACCGTAAAACGATCGAAGGCCATGTCCTCATTCAACGCGTTGATCACCCAGTCCCGGTAGGCCCAGATGGAGCGGGGCCGATCCTTTTCATAGCCGTTGGTGTCTGCATAGCGGGCAAGATCCAGCCAGCGCCGCGCCCATCGTTCACCGAAGTGCGGAGAGGCCAATAGGTGATCGATCAACTGTTCATAGGCATTGGGCGAGGCGTCACGGACGAACCGATCCGCCTGCTCGGGCGTGGGGGGCAATCCGATCAGATCCAAGTAGGCTCGCCTGACCAGGGCATAGCGATCGGCCGGTGGTGAAGGCGAGAGACCGGCCTGCTCCATTCGGGCCAAAACAAAGAAGTCCATCGCCGTGCTGGGCCACTCCTTCTGCTCGACTGGCGGATAGGGCCTCTGTACCGGCCTGATGAACGACCAGTGCGGCTGATACGCCGCACCCTCGGCAATCCATCGTTTTAACAGTTCCTTTTGTGGCGTTGTCAAGGGACGTTTGGCCGCGGGAGGCGGCATCACTTCACCGGGATCTGCGGACATGATCCTGCGAACCAGTTCGCTTGCCTCAGGATCACCTGGCACAATGGCCGCCTCTCCGGTTTTCGAAGGCCTCAGCGCTCCCTCCCGCATATCAAAGCGCAATCCCGCCTTGCGCACCTTTTCGTCGGGACCATGACACTCGAAACAATGGAAGGAGAACAGGGGACGAATCTCTCGCTGAAAATCGACCGATTCGGCTTGCGCGGTGACCGCGCTCGCGAGCGTTACGCAAAGCACAAGTATCCGAATTCCCGTCATTAAACCGTGATCTCTTCCTTCGGATGCCAGAGCTACGAGCCAGGCCGATTCTTCGACTTCAGTATCTATCCCTGGTCGCCTTGTCATTACCCACCGGCGAAAAAATGATAGTTCGTGCCAGTATTGGCTGGCTATTATGGCTGACCTGGTGATTATAGGAGATCTTGAGCATGTTTACACGTGATATTATTGGCTCCCTTGATGAGTGGAGGCGGAACACCGAAAGAAAGCCACAAACCCTCCTCGCTGCTCGACAGCGGGGTACAACTGCTGAATCCGTTCTACTCAACCTGCATTTGGATCAGGCCATCAATCTCCGCCTTTCCCGCTACGGTTCGTTGAGATGACGAACCGAGGGAAATGGTATGCCATTGCGGCCTATGGTCTCTGGGGCCTGTTTCCGCTCTATTGGAAACAGCTCACCTCTGTTGTGCCGCTGACACAAGTGCTCGGACATCGCGTGGTCTGGTCCTTCCTCGTCTTGCTGATCATCATTCGCCTAAGAAAACATGGATCCCTCTTGAGGGAGGCGCTGCATAGCCCCCGAGAGTGGTTCACCTATGCTCTAGCCGCGGTCTTGCTCGGTTCGAACTGGCTTCTCTTCATCTGGGCTTTGATGTCCGACTTCGTCGTGGAAGCCAGCCTGGGCTATTTCATCAACCCCCTGCTGAACGTGCTGATGGGCGTCGTTTTTCTTCGCGAACGGCTGCGAAGGGGACAGTGGTTCGCAGTGGGACTGGCCGCCAGCGGTGTGCTCTACCTAACGTTTATCTATGGCGCCCTGCCTTGGATCGCTCTGGTGCTGGCCACCTCTTTCGGACTCTACGGGTTCATCAAGAAAACCGCCCGGCTGGGACCCATCGACAGTTTGACATTCGAGATGGGCCTCTTATTCCTACCGGCGCTGCTGTACCTGATCTGGACCGATGTCACAGGAGAGGCAGCCTTCTTTCACTCCGGATTCAAAGCCGATTGCTTCATGGTGTGTGCGGGCGTTGTCACCACCGTCCCCCTGCTGCTATTTGGGGCCGCCACCCGACGGATCCCTCTGTCGTTGATCGGCATGATTCAGTACTTGGCCCCCACGATGCACTTGCTGTTGGGCGTCTTTCTTTATCACGAACCCTTCACGCGTGCCAGATTGATCGGTTTCAGCTTTATCTGGATGGCGCTGGTGGTCTTCGCACTCGAAGGGCTCTATACCCTCAAGAAATCAAACGACAAATAAGAGGCAGCGGATGAGGTCTGGACTTGGAATGGTGCTTAGGGAACGGCAAGAAATAACTTGGACTTTTGAATGCTCAATTGCACCCCATCTTTGATCGCTTCTCAATCGCGAAAACAGCGGCTTCCTTGGGTCAAACCTAGCTGCGATAGCAGCATAAAAAGCATCCCAAGCAATCCGCGACGTAGGACAGCTACGCCTGTGGTTTCGCTCAATCGGGCGCGACCGAATATGGGGCACACTTGGACCCCAAATTGTCCAACTTATTTCTTGCCGATCCCTTATTGGCTCAATACGGCCAGTCTAGTGCTTCCAGCTTTTCTTGACAAAAATGTAATCTTTGGCAAGCACAGATCAGGGATTTACGGTTGATTCTTTGCCACTAGTCCGGATAGCCCCGAAACCGGAAGAGTCTCTGCGTCCCCGGAATTCTCGTAAGCTCGAAATCGATGACATGTTGGCTGCCCTCATTCTTGACCTCTTTCGAGATGGCCGACCAATAGCCCGCAGCGGATGCCTTGAGTTGCAGGGTCTCCGGCTCTGCTTCGCCATAGCTCAGTTCATATGTCCCATTGGTAAAGTCGCCCCTCCCCCCGCGCAGTCGCATGCTCTGCACACTATCCACAAAGGTGATTACAAAGCTGGGGATTTGCTCACCGCTCTCTGCGTCGACGACCTTCCCTCGCACTTGTAGGGCTCGCCTCAAATGAATAGAGACTTCGTCCTCGGATGCCGCCGCCACAAAATTTCTTGCACTGACGTAACCCCGTTTCATGATAGTGAAGCGAACATCGTTGTTCGGCATGTTCGGTACCTTAAATATACCCAGTTTCTCGGTATCCACCATACGCATATCATAGTATGGATGCTCCCGCAGTGGTTTGGCCGAAAACTCGGCCCCTCCAATCGGCTGTTCGTCTAAGTTTACTACGCGAAACGATATGGTTCTTCCCCGCTCCAAGCGAAATTCCAGGGGCCGGAGGTTCTGTTGAGGGTCAAAGGGTTGTAGTGCAGGTGCGTAGTCCGGTGCCTCAACAACGACGGCTGATGCACCACGATAGTCGGACTCGTCTTTTGAGCACATCAGACGAAATCCTCCTGATTCATCCGTCAGCGTATAGATGAGATCGTGGCTTTGTTGCATCAGCATCACGGTCGCCCTCTCGACAGGGCGCCCCTGGTCATTGTACACGTTTCCTGTCAGTGTCAGCCCTTTGGCAAGAACCCTGCTATGATTGAGAGCTTGAGCGTTGAGTAACGCTTCGCCACTGATTCGTCTCTTTCGTCCATTATTACCGCCATAGTCTGGGTGTTTGATACTCAAGTAAATCCGTTCAACGCCGAAGGGTAGGCCCTCCACCTTCCAACGTCCCTCTGAATCTGTATGAACACAGCGACTGACAGAGACCATGCCACCTTGTAGATTCGTTTCTGGCGAAAAGATAATACCAGGACGCGCAGAAGTAGAAGCTTGCAGATTGACCTCTGCCGAAGCAATGCCGTGACCCTCAGAGTCTTGGACGATTCCACCGGCGGACATGCCTCTTCTCATTTCGAACACGTGCCGCTCCGGCAGATTCGAGCCCGGGCGGTTCTCCCAGGTGATTGGAGAAAAGCCCTGCTTTTGGGCATTGATGAGTAGTATGTTCGGTTTGTGTGGAAGCCTTGTCTGGCAGCGTCCCTGAGCATTGGTGACTTGTATCGTCTGGTAGGGGAGATCAGTGTCCTGATAGGTAAAATCACCGACAATCACCACCGCATCGCCCATAGGCTTCTGGCTCTCTTGATCAAGCACGGTAATCTCAATTGGGTCCATTTCACCGCCTACCGAGTCAATACCACCAGACGGCTCTGCCAAAAGCTTCAAGTGAATGCGAAAGCGTGTTGCATGTCTGCGTCCCCGACAGGTTATCCAACTAAGCTTCAGGGTGGCGTGTCGCATACTTGTCTCGTTTACATCATTGGGTATAGCCGTAAACAGCGATACTGGGTCGCCAGAGTTTTTCAGCACCTGGTTATTTCCGTCGAGCAATTCTACCTTCATTTGCCAAGTTATTTCTTTCGCAGGCAACCAACCAACAGACGCTGTCACACTCCAAGCATGGCCAGCCGTATTCTCAAGTCGTATCGATTTGACCACCAGAAGCTCAGGGTATTTGGAGGTACCTACCACCCTATCGACAGGAAGGTCCTCCTGAAAGGCTAGCGCTCCTTCATATACAAATGAGCCGGGAGATGGGTTACTGCCAACCTCCCTGCCCGATGTGTGAGTGCCCGACTCCGCACTCACCGCCGAGCCAACCCAAGCTATCATCGCTACCGCTGTAATGAACTCCACACTTGTCCGCATCGTTCTTCTCCTAAGTTTTCTCGAATCACTGCCACCATGAACTGCCTGCTTAAAGCCCCTAACAACATAATTCCGCATTCAAACGGCTTATTCTACGTCTGGACGGCGTCAGGCTCCATCGACCATCCTCGGATGGCTTGCGTCGAGTTCCCCACGCTGGCGCTCCGGAGAAGCCTTGCCAGACGCAGAAACGCTCGTTCTTGGTGCGACGATTCATTTTGATAGGCACTCTAAGCCTCTCATGCATGGCATGTGTTAGTGAAAGGTGTGCCAGTCGCAGTAACTTCACCATTGGACATTCCTGTTCGATATTCTGCGCTTCGTTTCTGCAGGGAATGATCGGTGGTCTACTTCAGTTTATTCCATTCCTCTTCGGTGGCCTTCGATTTCTGGTATTCCATCATGATTTTCCAGTCCTTCTTTTTGATAAGCAGGGCTTCAAAGTGGATGTAATCTCTGACGGTCTTTCCATCAGCACTCACTGTGGAATAGAGAAACATCCCCGTCTCGTGCGCCGTCGTCTCATCACCCAGGCGCTGGCTGAATCTAAACGAGACACTCGCTTTGATCTTACCCGACTTCGTATCGATAAACCCCTGTTGCCACTTCATCAGCGCTATGGCCAAGGGATAGGCCTCACTGCGCGTGCCAGCCACCAGAACGCCGTCGGGATGACAAGTCGCTCGATAGCCTTCAAAGTCCCCCTTATTGACACAACGAGACACTTCAGACCAGTAAGCATCTAATTCCTTAATCCTCTGTTGGCTTATCTCCACCCCGTTGACGCCTTCTGCAGCAGCGACCACCGGGACGATAATTGACATGAAGAATAAAACGCTCATCTTTTTCATATGCTTTTCCTTTCTGGACAAGGCATTAGGCTGTGTCGGAGTTTTCCGACAAAGCCTAGTGCGTCTTCTCAGCGTCCCTCGGCAAGCAGTTCCTTCATCGCCGCCATCAGCACGCCCTCCACCTGGGGAGCGACCCGCGAGGCGTCAGGACTCGTCTCGTATCCACCCTGCGAATATGAGATCTCCGTGCCGATATAGCCCGGACCATAGTCTCCGTAAGCGGCCATACACACCATGCTGTCCGGCTTGAAGGCCTGCGCCGCAATCTGGTACTCTACAAAAAGCTCACCCGGCAGGTGCAATACACTGGCAGCGCCCAAGTGGAGGCAGGAGATCTCGGTTTCATGGCCGCTGTTATGTCTCTGTAGCCATGCCAAATGCGATGCGGCCCCAAGTCGCTTGGTGGCCTCGGCATTGGCATCATCCAACAGCGCTAGCAGATCCTGTTCCACCAAATGCCTGGCAATGGGAAGCCGCACGCGTTTGACACGCCAGCGAATATCCGAGCCAACAATCGGAGTCTTTACCGTTGATTGCCAGGCCCGCTGCATGCCGTCGGCCAGGCGCTGGGCCAGAATTGGTCGCATCTTCTCCGAGCCGTCATTATACTTGCCGGCGGCGATGTTGCCGCCGGCGCCGCTAAAATGAATATGCGTGAGGCCGGGATACTTCGCCTCGCATAGGCTGCGGGCCATACCCACAAAGTCCGCGGACACGTCGCCCTGGCCATAGTGGCTCATCGGATGGGTCGCGTAGTAGCTCAACATCGCAATCGCTTCGTCACCCTCCCAAAAGCTGAGCAGACGCACCCAGGGATCGATCAGGCCTTCGGGTTCGTCGATGGTGGCAGGATCGGTGCAACTGCTCCAACGCATGACCCTCACCCGACCGTCGCTGCCCAGGATGCGTCGGTTGGAGGCCACTTTTTCAACCCTGGCCTTGCCGACACCGAGATGGGTCACGGGCCGGGCATGGGCCACTGCCTCTTGGATGGCCTTGACGCAACGGTCGATCGTCTGGTGGGCAAAGGGGATGTCAAAGTGCTCCGTCTCCATGCCACGTTGCTGAAGCAGGGCCGCCGCGGCGAAATCGCAGCGCGGGCCGTCATGCTGGTGTAGGGCGTGAAGGGCGACTCTGTCCCGGGTCGTGCCGGCCGCCCGGGCCAATGCCTCGCGCCACTGATCGTGGCCGCTGTTACTGATCCCGATCCAATCCACGGCACACAGGACAATCGGTTTATCCCGCCCCATCAGGACAATGCCCCGGGCGCTGAGCGAATCATCGATCTTCCGCGTCAAGGCATAGGCCACCGGACTGCCAATGGGTGGGGTCGCGTCTACGTTGAAAGTGGCGATGCGCAGAGTCTCGTCACCTCTTGCCGGCAGCGCGAAACAGCATAGCCCCATCAGTACTATGACACTCGCGGTTAGATATCGCATGGCATGTACCTCTTTCCGATAAACTTCGATAACAAGGCTGTGTCGGAAAACTCGATCTGGCTTCGAGCGGCCCCTTTTTCAAATTATTTACCCACGGATCCTTCGAGATAATTTTACATCATTACCACGGAGAAGCCAGTCTTGGGGAAAGGTTCAAGCTTCGCTTGAATTAAGGTCTTCTACCATGGAGAGCATGAAGACACATGAAGGGCTCTCGCCGAGGCTTAAGGGGGTGATCCTTTCTTGGAAGGCTTCTGCTGTGACGTGGGCTGCGCCAGGCTGGCCCACTCTGTATGGAACGGCTTGGTTGTGCCGCGAAAGGGCCGTTCAAACAATGCGTCAGCACATAAGAGCAAGAAACTTCCATCCGCTTCACTCACAAACCCATAGGGCCACTCCATTCACTAAACCAGCCGTCATGCGAGGACAAGCCCGTCTCGGCGTGGGAAACTTGTTTCCCTAAGCGGAGACGGGCGCAGGACTCCTTCGCAGAAGCCTGCGCAGCAGGGCAGGACGGCGATCTGAGCACAAGCCAGACGTCATGACGACGCGACAACCTTCATGTCTCTCCATGATGTTAGAAAATACACCCTTACGCGCTCAGACAATGAGACCCAACTAGTGCTCGAGTACTGAGAGCAAGCTATTACATTGCCCGGTTGAAGTTTTTCTCCATCTTTTCTCTGCGTTCTCTGCGAGCTCTTCGAGAGCCAAACTTTTTCTCGTTCCGGCCGAAGGCCGGTCCGTGATCTATGAATTCCCTGTGGTGCAGCGTAGACCATGCCCATGCCACCCTGGCCAAGCTTGCTCGTGATTTTGTAGTGGGCGATGGTGGTGTTGATCATGGTGTCCTCATTCTAGATAATTTCTCACGGAGCCACGGAGACACGGAGGAATGTTGCTTCTCCCCCTGTTTTCTCCGTGCCTTTGTGCCTCTGTGAGAGATAATACTGGTTCCGGCCGAAGGCCGAGCTTGCTCGTTATTTTGTAGTGTGCGATGGTGGTGTTGATCATGGCGGGAGTGTAACGGAATATCGTGCTGCTGTCAGCCACCGGCGAGCTTCTTGCCTTGCTTGTCATGGACCCTATTGGGTATCGCTATTTATCTGGCACAAACCGCATGCCAGAGACTATGATCTCTGCGCAGTTTGTGAATTCGCTGTTTCCTTGAGGATGCTGAGGGTGCAAGAACCCTATATCAAACGTATCTTGTCGGCACAGGTGTATGATGTGGCTGTGGAAACACCCATCGACGCGATGCCTGCGCTCAGCCAGGCGCTGAACAACCAGGTTCTCAGCAAACGCGAGGATCTGCAGACGGGCTTCAGTTTCAAGCTGCGGGGGGCGTATCACAAGATTTCACGTCTCTCGCCAGCCCAACGCAAGAGAGGCGTGGTGGCGGCATCCGCCGGGAATCATGCTCAAGGCGTCGCGCTGTCGGCTCGCACACTCCGTACCGCGGCCACCATCGTCATGCCGGTGACCACACCGGCCATCAAGGTCGACTCCACCAAGGCCTTGGGGGGCAAGGCGGTTCGGGTGATCTTGCATGGGGACCGCTTCGATGATGCCTGTGACAGGGCGCTGGCCATCTGCCGTCAGAGCGGCGCCACTTTTGTTCACCCCTACGACGATCCCGATATCATCGCGGGACAGGGCACCATCGGCGTGGAGATCCAACGCCAGTGCACCGGAGCCCTGGACAAGGTCTTTATTCCCGTGGGTGGCGGCGGACTGCTGGCCGGCATCGGGGTCTACCTCAAGTATGTGCGGCCCGATACCAAGATTATTGCGGTTGAATGCGAGGAGTCGGCCTGCCTGAAGGCGGCGCTCAAGGCCGGTAAACGCGTCACCCTCCCCCATGTGGGCATTTTTGCGGACGGCGTGGCCGTGGCTCAGATCGGCAAGGAGCCCTTTCGTCTGGCCTGCAAGGTGGTCGACGATTGCGTCACGGTCAGCAACGATGAAATCTGTGCCGCCATCAAGAAGAATTTCGATGATACCCGTTCCATTGCCGAGCCCGCGGGAGCGCTGGCCCTGGCAGGCCTCATCAAATACGTCCAGCGAAAAAGGCTCCGCCGGCAAACCCTGCTGGCCATCAACAGCGGCGCCAATACCAATTTCGATCGCCTGCGCTACGTGTCGGAACGCTACGGGATCGGCCAGCAGACCGAGGCCATGTTTGCGATTACCATTGCCGAGTCGGCCGGCACTCTGCTGTCACTGTGCCAGACCCTGGGTGGTTTTGACATCACGGAGTTTAACTACCGTTGGCACGATCCCAAGTCCGCCAACATCTTTGTGGGACTCAAGCTACCCCATGGCGGCCAGGACAGACGCAAGATCATGCAGAAGCTCCGCAGGCGGGGTCTCAAGATTCAGGACCTATCCGGCAATGAAATGGCCAAGCTGCACGTGGGCTATATGATCGGAGGTCGCCTCGCGGCGCACCAAGACGAACGCATCTTCCGTTTTGAATTTCCCGAACGCCCCGGCATCCTCCAGGAGTTCCTGACGATGATGCGCAGTCGTTGGAACATCTCCCTCTTCCACTACCGCCAACACGGCGGCACCTACGCCAATGTCCTCATCGGTCTGCAGGGGCTGCCCGGCCAGGATCATGCCATGGAAGCATTCCTCGAAGAGTGGCCCTATCCGCACTGGGAAGAGACCAACAATGTGGCCTGCAGGCTCTTCTTGAGGTCTTGACGGCAAGGGCCACTCATACGGTGTCCGGGATGACGTAGGGTCGACGGTAGCTGCGTTTCAGGAGTCTGTTGGCCTTGTGTGCAAACTCTCCGGTGAATCGTTCCATCGTCGGATCCATCTTGAGCATGGGGCCGAGAATGCAGGGTGTCTGCTTCAGATCGATGTGGTTGACGAGCAGGTGCTCATGCAGGCGGTTCAATGATTCCTCCAGAGCGGCATTGCCGCCGATCGAGTTCATGATCTGATCGGGGGAGGCCTCTTTGCCGACCCGATAGGAGATATTGCCCATGTGACAGAGGGCGGCGGAGAGATGGCCTTCAAGCACTTCCGCGGTCAGGTCGGAGCGTTTGCGGCTGCGAACGGCCTTGATGAAGTTGGCCTTGTGGCTGCCGCCTCCGTCCCGCGCGAATTGTTTAATCTTCTTGCCCTGCTTGTCATAGGCCCAACCGCCCACGAAATAGCCTCCTTCGCATTCGACCACGACACCCCCACGGGTATCCCGGTAGTGGTCCATGGCGGAGCCGCCCTTGCTCGACGGTAGACCCCGCAGTTCAAAGAGAATCGGCACGGGCTGATAGTCGTAGTAGACAAGTTGCGTGTTGGGCGTTTCGCCGTCGTCGTCGTAGCCGAATCGACCGCCGAGAGAGAGTACGCGGGGCGCCAGTTGATTGTGGTCGACGATCCAGCGACAGATGTCCATCCAGTGAATGCCGTTGTTGCCGAAGTCTCCGTCACCCGTCGGCCAGACCCAGTGCCAGTCGTAATGCAGACTCTTGCGCATCAGGGGCGTCTTCGGCGCGGGACCACACCAGAGGTCATAGTCCACGGATTTGGGAATGGCCTGGGGACCACTGACCTTGCCGATGCTGTCACGTCGTACGTAGCAGATGCCGCGGACCAGTTTCATCTTGCCAAGGTTCCCCTGGCGGATGTATTCAATCGCCTCCTGCAGACCCGCATCGGAGCGCCGCTGGGTGCCGGACTGCACGATGCGATTGTATGTGCGCGCCGCGTTGACCATCTGACGGCCTTCCCAGACGGTGTGCGAGACCGGCTTCTCCACGTAGACGTCCTTGCCCGCCTGACAACCCCAGACGGTGACCAGGGCATGCCAGTGATTGGGCGAGGCGGTCACCACGGCATCGATGGCATCGTCCTCGAGGAGTCTGCGATAATCGACGTAGGTATCCACGCGCTCGCCGCGCTTGCTAAATTCTTCGGTCTCACGGTCAAGCAGGCTCCGATCGGGATCACAGACAGCCACCACCCGCACACCCTCCATCTGGCGGAACCACTTGATGTGATTGCGGCCCTGATTGCGGATGCCGACCACGGCCACCCGAATATCGTCGTTGGCGCCGAGAACGCGAGAAGAGGGCAATGACAGTGTTGCACCCGCTGCAAGCGTTCCCTTGATGAATCTTCGACGTGTGATTGATCGTTTCATGGGTCACCTCTTTTCTCTTTTGGTCGGGGTTTTCTTGAAAAATTATTCTTAACTCTCGAATCAACAAGTCATCAGAATCCTCATTTGTTCTTGAATGAAGGGTGCTGGGGCGCGCCGCCAAGGTAGGGATATTCGTCGAATTGATCCCCTTGCCCGAGGGCACGGGGATCGCCGGTTCGTTGAAGTTGATCCATTAACTGTGCGGCCAGGACAGCCTTCACGGACGCGTAGGCGGGATTGTCCGCTAGATTCACCAGTTGCTCCGGATCCTGGATGCAGTCGTACAGCTCTTCTGCGGGGCGCATGCCAAAAGACAGATCCCAGAGGCGTCGGTGGTGATCGTCCAGGTCCTTGTTATCGTTCATGTAAGTCTTGGTGGGGCCGTTGTCACAATCGGCCAGCCAGGCGCCGGGGACGGCGGCCTGACGATAGTTGGGCGTTCCCGAAGGCCAGCGATCCGGCTTGAAGTTTGCAATGTAGAGGAAGGCATGGTTGCGGATGCCCCTGCAGGGATACCCGCCCATGTGACCTTCCTGGCCGGGTACGTGTCGTTCCTTTCCATGTAGAACGAAGGCGCGGCTGTCTGGCTCGACGACTCCGTCCTTTTCACTCGTCAGGAGGGTGATCAGACTCCTGCCGGTCATGACCTGGGGAATGGCGACACCGGCGATCTGGAGAAAAGTCGGCGCCAGATCGGTCAGGCTGACGAAGTCTTCGATCCTGCGTCCGGGGTGCTTGATCTTGGCGCCCCAGCGAATGGCCAGGGGAACGCGTGCACCGGAATCGTAGAGATTGCTCTTGCACCTGGGAAAGGGCATACCGTGATCACCGGTCATCACGATGATGGTATTCTCGATTTCCCCGATCTCTTCGAGTTTCTCCAGGGCGGCAGCGACGTCCCTGTCGAAACGCTGGACCTCGAAGTAATAGTCCGCCACATCCCCGCGAACCGCAAGGCTATCGGGAAAACACTCGAAGAGCCGAATCTTGCTCAGATCCATGCCACTCTTGACCCCCGAATTCAGGACATAGCCCCGATGGGGATCGCTCGCCCCCAGGAAGAAACAGAAGGGCGCTCCCCTGGGTCGGGCGTCGAGGAACTCAGCAAAGCCCTTGTTGTAGCGCTTGCCGGCGGGATGTTTCTCCCAGTCCGTCAACTTGCCCGGGCCCCAACTCTTGCGCCAGGAACCGACGTGATATCCGCTCTCTTCCAGCAGGAGCGGATAGGTCGGCGTACTGGGATGAAGCGTACTCCAGAGGTTTCCACCGGGCCCCAAGCGCCAGTGGAACTGGCCGGTCAGGAGGGCATTGCGCGAAGGCGTGCAGGAGGGTGATGAGACATAGGCATGCTCGAACAACACCCCTTCCCTGGCAAGCCGATCGAAGGCGGGCGTCTTGACCACCGGATCACCGTAGGCACCGGCGTGGGGCCAGCCCCAGTCATCGGCGATGGCAAAGAGGATGTTGGGTCGTTTAGCACCGTTCTGATCCCCATGGAGCAACGGGACAGTCGTCAAAAGGATCACGACGACAAGCAAACGTTTGATGAACGAGAGTCTCATATTCACGGTTTACCCTCCTGGAAAGCCATATCAAGGTGAAGTCTTAGAGAGACGAACATACCACGAATTCTACGCCAAAGCGTTCTCCAAGTCTAATACAGAGCGACTTATTGGGGTAGTGGCTTGGTCTCAACTTGTCATCTCTCGGCCTTCATTCGGCGTGCATAGCACAAGCGCTGTCCCTGGGTCATCCAAGGTTCTTCGACACACGCCCACTGGACATCATCCTTGAATCTACACCCGAACATGACAATAATGCGCCTTTCCCTATGAAACAGCCGCAAGACTCTTTCAGGACGAATAGGGTCACCAAGAGATCGTCGCATACGATTGGGTGAAGCGGTGCTGCGTGAATAAGTCTTCTTCCGGTATGCAGAGCATCTAGAAGGGTGAAGTCATGAAAGCCATGCCTGTCTCAAGGACGCGAAAGAAGCGATTCACTGTTGCCATGACGGTATTGGCATGGAGTTTGATCTCGGTCATGGGGAATTCTGTCGGAGCAGCCCAGCACCGTCCCAATGTCATCGTCATTCTCTCCGACGATCAGGGATGGGGGGACCTGAGCGCAAATGGCAACAGCAACCTTGCAACCCCGCACATCGATTCCCTGGCCGCTGAGGGTGCGAAGTTCGACCGTTTTTATGTCTGCCCCGTCTGTTCACCCACCCGTGCCGAGTTCTTGACGGGTCGCTACCATCCGCGGAGCGGCGTGTACAGCACGTCGGCCGGGGGCGAACGGATGGACCTGGACGAAACGACGATTGCCGACACCTTCAAGGCGGCGGGGTATGCCACCGGGGCCTTCGGGAAGTGGCACAATGGCATGCAGTATCCTTATCATCCCAATGGACGCGGCTTCGACGAGTACTACGGATTCTGTTCCGGGCACTGGGGTAACTACTTCAGCCCTCCCCTCGATCACAACGGAAAGATCGTCAGGGGCAAGGGATTCGTGATCGATGACTTTACCGACCGGGCCATCGCATTCATCGAGCAGAGTAACAGAGCCGGCAAGCCCTTCTTCGCCTACCTCCCCTACAACACGCCCCATTCTCCCATGCAGGTGCCCGACCGCTGGTGGGACAGATTCAAGGACAAAGAGCTGGAGATGCACAACCGCGATCCCCAGCGTGAGAACGTGGCCCACATTCGGGCGGCGCTGGCCATGTGTGAGAACATCGACTGGAATGTGGGCCGATTGCTTGCCAAACTCGATGACCTGAACATCGCCGAAGAGACCATTGTCGTCTACTTCTGTGACAATGGGCCCAATGGATGGCGCTGGAACGGCGGCATGAAGGGCCGCAAGGGCTCGACGGATGAGGGCGGCGTGCGGTCGCCGCTTCATATCCGCTGGACCGGCAAGATCAAGCCCGGCACGGTTCCCCTGCAAATCGGTGCAGCGATTGACCTGCTGCCCACATTGGCGGATCTGGCGGGCATCTCTCTCCGCGGAGAGAAGCCGTTGGACGGCATCAGCCTCAAACCCTACCTCATGAAGGATTCACGGAAGTGGCAGTCGCGCTTGATCTTCTCTCATTGGCGTAACCGGGTGAGTGTGCGTACACAAACACACCGCCTGGATCATCAAGGCCAGCTTTTCGACATGGTAAATGACCCGGGCCAGAACCGTGACATCTCCAAAGAACAGCCTCGGCTCACCCGGCAACTCCTAAAAGCGGCAGCCGATTGGCGACAGACCGTG
>JADFMM010000144.1 GCA_022563885.1 Planctomycetota bacterium
TCGTCGTTTTCGGCGGGGAGGACGTCCGCGTCGGTCACGGGATGTCCACCTCTGGCGATGATGGAGACATTCTTAAACTCAATGCCCGCGATGGGTGTGTCCGGCTTGCCCCATATGACACAGGGCATCTCGCGGCCCTTGAAGTAGGAGTAGCAGTCGGTCGCGCTGATATTTTCGAAGGTGACATTCCGTATCGAGCCCCGTTGGTAAGCGCCCTCCGGCACCCGCGTGGCTCGCTCCGGATCCACGCTGTCACCGACCGGGCCCGGGTTAAGAAACGCGTACGCCTGAGCGAGTTGCGGTTCACCGAATGAGGAGAATCATCCGGACGACTCCGATCAGCAGCAAGATTGCCCCGATCGGCACCAGAAAAATCCCTGGCCCCGGATCTCCGTCGAATATCCAGATTCCGCCCAGGAGAAAGCCGAGAGGCAGAAAGACGATCGCCCCGGTGAGACAACGGGAGGTTGTCCGGAGTTTTGCCGCCGGCAGTGATTTGCCATTTTTGTTGCCTAACACCGTTAAAGAACACGCGAACGCCAAATGAATGAGCGAAAACAAGGTTCCATGCGCATGGGCAAGGGTCCACATGAGACGTCGCGTCGAGTTCCGGACGTCGAGATAGACGGGCAGTTTCAAACCGTGAAGCACCTCCAGCAAAACCCCCAGCGATAAGAAGATCAGAAGTCCAATCCAGCCGGTCTTCAGGTGGCGAATCACCAATTCCCGTTGCTGAGAATCGGTCTCGGTTTTCTCAATGGGTTTCTTTGCCATCGTTATTCTCTGATCTCCACTGTCCGATTATCTCGCTGCCGCAGGAGCGTCTGCACCGCCGCTTCGTTGAGCTGACCATCTGCGCCGATCAGGATCTCATTCCCGCCACGGGCTGCCTGGCTGCGGCCAGTCATCTTCCAAATTTGGATTGCTTGCCTCACGCTCGCCTCCAAGGCGGCTTCGTCTCCGAGAAAATCATATTGGAAGCCTGCGAAGCCCGGAAGCTTTTTGAGTTGTTCGTGAGCGACGTAGCGAACGACTCCGTATGGATCCTGTAGCAACCGCGCCTGAAAGGGGGCAAGCCAGTCGTCGCCCGAGGCCTCATGGGCAGGCTCCCAACCGGCGTGCCACGCAGTGATCACCCGCTGCGCCGCATGTCCCTTCAACATCCAAAGCAGAGCTGCCGAGATCTCCTGCTGTTCCTGGGTCAAGGCGACCTTGGCTGTCCCGTAGCGTTCGTGCATGTGATCCTGCGTCCACGCGAGCGTCTTGTCCAAATGACAGAGATTGCAGGCATTGGGCACACCATATTTCGCGCTGCTGTCGATCTTCGGCGACTCGATCTGGTGGGTTCGAATAGCGCTGAAGAGGGCGTAGGTCGTGTGCGGCATGTGGCAGTTCATGCAACTGCTTCCGCTGGAAGTGGGCTCGTGATGTGTATGCTCCTGCAACCGGGCGGTAAACCGGGGTTCAGAGTGGCACTCGGTGCAGGACGCGTTCGATGCACCCACAGGTTTCAACTGATCGACCGGGTCGCTGTCGTGCATGGAGTGACAGGTCAGACAGGAGATCTTTCCCCGCGTGTAACACGCCGACGCTGACAGGGCGGAGTATTCCCGTCCTCCTGCGAGTATTGTGCCATCCTCCCACCAGCGCTGCCGATAGAAATCGGGATTCTTCTCATACTCCTCCCAGACTCTCTTGGGGGATCCCTCACGAGGGTATGCGATGTAGTACCGCACCTCGTCGATGTCATCGCCCGGCTGGTATTGAATGCCCTCGGTCGCATACTTCATACCGTGAGGATCGGTACGGATGTAAACGCCGTGACATTGTCCGCACACCTGACTGGACCTTCTGTGGTCGAGATTCGCGGGGTTCACGATGGTGGAATCGGTCTTGGTCGAGTTCCGATGCAGGGCATACCGGCGCAGCGGATTGCGGTTGGCGCGGATGTGTTCCTCGGCGGGGCCGTGACATGCCTCGCAGGAGATTCCCAATTCGCCCACTTCCGTGGCGAAAGATCCCTCCTTCGTTTTCGTGATTAATCCGGGATTCCCGCCCGTGCTGTGGCAGTTGATGCAGTGGTTGTTCCACTGCGTAATCATGCGCTTCGCGTCGTGAGGGTCTTTCATGAACGCGGCTTCCCGCGGAATCCAGCGCTTGTCCTTGATGAGATAGATCAATGGCAGCGTCTGCAGCAGGTTCCCGTATTTCGGGTCTCCGGTGACCCAATAGGTCTGGTAGTGATGCGATCCCGTGCACATCACCACCCGCCGATGCACCCGGGGAATTTTCTCCAGTGGCGTCGGTTTGCCCCCCTGCACGACATACATCATCTCCTCCGGATCCGGCATTTCCGCCCAGAACTCGTCTCCCTTGCGATACACTCGATACTCCAACCCATCAGATACCACCGTCGATCCATCGAAGGCTCCGGCGACGATGCCCGGATGCGCTGGCTGGGTCATCGTTCTGTGAAAGGTCTTGTGCCAACTCGCATACTCTCCCGGATGGCAAGATTGGCAGCTGTTGGAGGACACGTAGGCGTCGTCCCGAGGATGCGGAAGAAGCCGCTGCATCTCGGCCTTCTCCCGCTGGCTGGCGCGCGACCGGTGGACCGACCAAACCGTGGAGGCAATCAACAACATCCCCAGGCCTGCCACTGCCCACATCGTTATTCGGCCAGGTTCCGATCCCGAGGTCGTTGGACCGCCGTCGTCGTCGGATTTCATGTTGTTATCGAGCGAGGCTTCGCCACAACCCGTATCTGATCGATGAGGCATTCGTGGACATCCGCGCCCATTCGTGTTTTCTGCGTGTGCATAGCGTGTTTTCCAAAAATTCCGTGTTTTCCGTCGTTTTTTCGTTTCCGAGCGAAGGCCGGATTAGAAATACTGGTTGGCAGCGGTTTGGCGTATTCTGTCAGCCATGCCTTTACAATTTCGGATGGTCAGGTCCTTTGTCTGACTGCGGACGGCTATTCGGGAACTGCACTCGGAGCCTATGGGAAGCGTGGTGTTCTTCAAGACAACCGTCTCCCCGTCGTCGATGACGAAGGCCGGTCGGCCATCGGACTTTTCAACCCGGAATTCGCAGTCGGTGAAACGGATGTCTTTGACGTGTCGTAGATACCATGCGTAGGCGGGAAGGGTGCCGAGGTGGCGGGGGAAGCGCTCGTCGTTTTCGGCGGGAAGGATGTCCGCGTCAGTCACGGGATGTCCCCCTCTGGCGATGATGGAGACATTCTTAAACTCGATGCCCGCAATGGGCGTGCCCGGCTTGCCCCATATGACACAGGGCATCTCGCGGCCCTTGAAGTAGGAGTAGCAGTCGGTCGCGCTGATATTTTCGAAGGTGACATTCCGTATCGAACCCCGTTGGTAGGCGCCATCGGGCACCCGCGCGACGTCGGAGACTTTGATGAATATGGGCGCGAAGGTCTTCTCCATCCTGATGTCTTTGTAGTGGATGCCCTCGATGACGCTGCCGTCGTTGGAGGTGATGCTGATGCCGGCCTTGCCGGCCCGCAGAATCCGAATGTTCTCGAAGCGTATGTTCTTGAAGGACGCTATGGTCTCGGAACCGAACTGGATGGCGTTGCACCCGCTGGCCAGGAAACAGTTGCGTACGGTGATGTTTTCGCTGGGGCGTGCTTTTCCGAGAGAGAGATCACTGCCGAACTTTATCGCATCGTCGCCGCCGGCGGGGTAGCCGTCTTCAAAACGCACGGCGTCAATGTGACAATTCACGACCTCGACGTTGCTACACTGGGACAGGTTGAGCCCATCCCGGCTGGTCTTGATGGTCACGTTATCGATGAGCATGTCTTCGCAGCCGGTCGCCAGGATGGCGTAGTGGCCACCCTCCACAATGTTCAGATTGCGAATTTCGACGTTCTTGCACAGCTTGAGGGCGATCGCCTTGTCACCGGTTCCCTTCGGCACCTTGCTGCTGCGGGTCAGCGCCGAGCCGTCCAGGGTGCCCGGTCCGTAGATTTTCACGTTTTCGAGGTTCTTACCCCAGATCAAGGACGCTTCCCAGTGGTAATAGGCGGAATCCATCAGCCCCCTGTCGTTCGGGTTGTATTCCCAGGGATCCATGAGGCCCGGCATGGCTTTGAGGACCGCGCCCTTGTCGAGGGCCAGGGTGACGTTGCTCTTGAGATGGACCGAACCGGTGGTATACATGCCCGACGGGACGAAGACCGTGCCGCCGCCCGCGGCGTGGCAGGCGTCGATGGCCCTGTTGATAGCCGGGGCATCGTTGGCCGTTCCGTCACCGACCGCGCCGAAATGGCGCACGTTGAAGGTGCCAACCGACGCCAGGCTGGCGGCCGTCAGCCTGGCGAGGACGTCAGCCTGCTTCCTGCCGGTATGCTCCTCGAAGGCATCGGCCATGGCAACTCTGTCGCCCTCTGCGTCCTCCACAAAATCGACGAGATTGTCGAGGGTGTATGCGAAGCGATGATCGTCGATTTTGCCTGCGAGCGTCTTCCAGAGTTCGACCATCTGCCCGGCTATCTGTACCGCCTCTTCCATGCCGCCGTAGACATCCTCTATCAAGGTCCGCCCGATGGAAAGACGGTAGTCATGGTCCTTGAAATGGAAGGAGGAGAGGAATTCCTCACCTCGGAGGGGGTCGCCATACACCTCACGCAGACCCGGTGCGTATTGAGCGATCAGCCGTTTCTGCAACGTCCTGGAGGCGGGGCCTATGCCTTTTCGGTTGATGGCGTAGGGCGTCTTGTTCTCGACCATGTTTTCGTCGCCCTTGTCGATCCAGATGCCTCGATACCCACGGTACATGTAGAGCTTCCGGGCCACGTCATCGGACAGGAATAGAATCTTATTGACGGTGTCGAGCACTTTGGGGTCATTGCCGAAGGTCTGAACGATCCATTCGTTGTATATCTCGTCCAGAGAACGATCGGGGTTCCAGGCCAGGCGCCCCAGTCCGTAATAGTTCACCATATTCAGAGGCGAGTTGCCCCAGGCGGCCTGCGGACGCAGCATGGCAACACCCATGATGCAGTGCACGGAAAATCTGTTTAAACTGCCGGGGCCATTGCGGTAGGTGTCCTGTTGGAGCCACCATCTCCACTTCTCGACCCAGGAACTGGGAAACCCTTTATCAATGACCAGTTCGCTCCCGGACAAGGTCTCTTTCATGGCGCCGTCAATGGCCGGGATGGGCGCCGAATAATCCCAGTCTCCTGAGCTGCCCTTGGGGACGAGGACGACATTTTCACGAAACTTGCCGTCTTCCGGCGCGAAAATATCGTGAGGAATGAGGTCGCGATAGGGCTTGGGCGTATAGCGGTAATTGCCATAGACAAAGCCACGAACCAGGCAATAGCCGCCATAGGGCGCCAGCGTGTCGGCGATACGGTTGACCATCGGCGGTCGGGGATCGCCGTTCTGCTTTTCGGAGCCGAGCTTCATCATGTACCCGCCGAAATCCGGCACCCTGGCATAGAGCTGGTCGGCGCTTGCTTGATCCAGCGCCAATAGATAGCTCGGGCTCCAATAGAGTTTCATGCCGTAATCCCGAAGAA
This sequence comes from Planctomycetota bacterium, assembly GCA_022563885.1. GTDB lineage: Bacteria > Planctomycetota > Phycisphaerae > Sedimentisphaerales > Anaerobacaceae > JAIPFM01. The sequence continues at coordinate 5,552 of JADFMM010000144.1, forward strand.
TTCCGGCGAGGATCTCGACCTCATCGAGATGTTGGAGATAGTTGTCCATGTAGTGCCAGTTGACCTCGCTCGGGCAGATGGCGTTCCAACCGACCGACGCCATCATGCGCACCCAGTCGCGGATTCGCTTGGTGTCACCCGTACGCAACTCTTCCCAACTATAGATCGAGTCGTTTCTGCCGCCCCCGCGCCATTTGTCGCCCAAGCCACCGCGAAAGTAAGACCAATGATCGACCATTCTGAGGGGAATCTGCGGGTTCTCGAGCACATCGAGTTCACCCGGGTCCTGTCCCAATTGGATGCGGCGAATCAGATCGAAGGTGCCAAAAACAACCCCCGCCGGGACGGCGCCCGCGACGACCAGCGCTTTGTCGCGGCCAAGGTCCACCGCTTTAATGATGAACCCGTCTTCCGTGATCCGGTCCAGTCCCAGCTCATCGGCGTGCCTGCGAATCCAGCTCGACGTTTCGGCTGTTCCCAGGATGACTTTCGGGCCGGCGACCGCCTCGGACTGGACCGAGGGTTTGAACGCTAGCATGGACTCCACGGCATCGGTCAACTCGGAGGCCGCCGTCGCAACCGTCGAATTGCTGCCTTGGGCGACGATGTTCTTAAACAGGCTCGCATGGCGTTGCCCGGGGCGAGGACTGTACTGCAGCCACGCCCGGTAGAGGGTATGATCCTCTTTCCGGTATCGGTAGGTGTTGACTTCTCTATCGGTGGGAATCGTGTCTCGCCGGCCGGCGTAGACCGATTGGGTCGCGTTGTATATGGCCCGCATGTCGGCATCGGACAGCACCCGGTTGTAGATGCGGATGTCGTCCATGAACCCGATGAAACCTTCACCGGTGGAGATTTCCGTCAGTCCCTTGCGTCTCAGGGGTTCCATGTCCACGGCCGACAGGTCGACCACCGATATGAGTTCGCCGTCCCGCCACCCGATGATCCTCTTGCCCTGGGCATCGTAGGCCACGGCGAAAAGATGCCATTGCGAATCGTCGACCGAGGCCTTTGGATGCCCGTAGAAGGCGAACTCACGCATATCATACTTGGGCCAATCGTAATCGAGGATCAGGTCGCGATACCGGAAGTTGTCTTCGCCCTGAAAACGCGCCTGAAAATCTCCCCGATAGGCGTTGAGCTCAACGGCGCGATTGTCGTATTTCAGAAGGGTGTTTCTACCGGTAACCGTGTTCAGCCAGAAGCATATCGTGCCACTCGATATGGCAAGAGCAGAGTTCTCGGATGCCGGGATCCGCAACGGATCGACGTCGGGCATGAATTGAATACAGGCCTGCCCTTCACCGAGAGGATAAATCCTCGCGCCCGCCAACACGGCATCGTTGCCGTTGCCGGAAAGGTCTTTGCCCGTACCGTCGTCGAAGGTCCACCGGCCGACTAGACCGCCAGGACCGGTGGGTTCGACGGCCGTCAGAGCACTTACTCCGACGGACATAAGAACAACGATCAATGCGACTACTGCTGAAATGTGAGACGTCACAAGGTGTATCCTCCAGACATCGGTGACCCAATCGCTTCGTGGACGCGATGAACTCACAGACGGAAGTTTGTCAGTCTGATCTGCTTGCGCGCGTCGTCGTAGACCACGTCGGCTTTGGCCCCGATGATGGTGACTTGAGGCTTGGGATTCTCCGGCCCGCCGTCGAATTCGCCCTTTCGAAGCCCTCGATAGGAGAACAGCACCAGGTCACCGTATTTCTCGGCGTCGTAAGCGGTGACGTCGACGATAAGGTACTCGCCCATATAGGCGTCGAGGTTCAGGTCTTGACACTGAATGGGCGTCACGCCGCCTTTGTGAGCGACAAACTTGGTGATCGTATAGCCTTCACCATCGCCTGTGCGATATTCGCCTCTCACGTTGATCGACTCTATCTGACCGCGATAGTCATTGACGATGAACGCCCCCTCATTCAGGCTCAATTTGCCCACCTGAAGGGATCCACCGCTGATGACGTACCGGCCGCCGATTGCGGCATCGATATCAAGGTTTTTGGCGATCTCCACGGACCCGCCGAGTTGCCGCGCCATGCTGTTGGTCCGGTCGACAATGAGCGGCCCCTTGATCTTGAACCTGAGGCCCTCGGGAATGATCAGGGTCGATTGCTCGTAGACCCGCACCTCGAACTGGCCCTCGATATCGCGATCGAGCGTCAACCGAACGCCGCTCGGAACGACCCTGCTCTTGCCGATCAGTATGCGCTCATCGATGTGATCATCGGGCAGGCGCTCGGCATCGTCGGCGGCCCACGGCAGACGCGCCCCGTCACGCCCCGTCTCCCAGTTGGATGGGTTACTCCACAAGCCGCTGTGCCGGGGGGCGATGGAGGCCGTTCCTTCGAGTTCTTTTTCTTCTGGAGGCATCATCGGCGGGGTCGTGGGTTGAATTTCACCGGCGATTCTTACGTTCGTCAGCACGACATTTTCAGCATTTCGAAGGTGCATGATGGGCCCCTTCTCGAGGGTATCAATGGTGACATTTGTTATGAAGACGTCGTAAACGGGCGCGGATTCTACGCCCTGCAGGGATATCGTCTCGTCGTCACCCGCGCCGATACGCACGTCCTCGATGTTGATGTTGCGGATCTCTGTCGGGAAGTTGCCGCCTCGATACCCGTGGTAGTTGTTTCTCAATCTAAGAATCCGGGCTTTGCCGATCTCGAGGTTCTTGATATAGATATTTTTGATGAATCCGCCCCTATCCAGGTTCGACTTACAGTACAGGACGTTGCCTCTTTCATACGTGCTGTCGTAGAAAAAGACGTTGCGCACCCCGCCGGCGATCTCGCTACCGATGGCGATGCCGCCGAAGTTCGACGGCATGTTGCGTATGACGATGTTCTCGCACGCCCGGCCTTTACGCCATGCGCTATTGTCACGCCCGGCCTTGATCGCCAGACAGTCGTCGCTCTGGTCCAGCCAACAGTCTTCGATCAGCACATCGGTACAAGAATCGGGGTCGAGTCCATCGTTGTTCGAGTTGTGACTGTCAATCACGAGTCTGCGAATAGTGACATTCGTGCAGTAGGTGGGATGAACGCACCAGAAGGGATAGTCGAGAATCGTCACGTCTTCGATGAGCACGTTGGTACACTCGAAGGGTTCGAAAAACGTGGGCTTCGCATAAATCCGGATGTCTTCCACCGGGACATCCTTGTGGTTCAGCGCGCGTAGTTCTTCGTTGGTGGTCGTTCTGGGCTTGAGTTTCGAAGGCCATAGGGCCCACGAGTTTTCCGCCTGTCCGTTGAGAGAGCCTTTTCCGGTGAGGGCAATATTGGTCTTTTGGTACGCGTAGACCAAGGGTGAATAGCTGTAACACTCGGTGCCTTCCCAGCGCACGCGGACGTGGGGGAGATAGTCATCGAAGGTCGTGCCGAACAGGATCTTGGCGTCTTTGCTGACGTGGAAGTTGACGTTGTGGTCCAGATGAATGGGGCCGTTGGTCAGCCACGTGCCTTTCGGGACGACAACGCGTCCGCCGCCGGCTTTGGTACAGGCAGCAATGGCCTTCTGGAAGGCCGGGTGACAGTCCGTGATGCCGTCCCCCTTGGCGCCGTAATCAGTCACGTTGAAATCCCGATCCGGGAACGTCGGCGGCACGATGCGGCTCAGAATCTCAGGCAGCAGGTCCCAGCCTTGCTGCGTCTGGGCGCCGGCCACGGCTGTAAGGAGTAGTACTAGGATTGAGCTGGTTTTTTTCATTTCTAGGCCTTTTCAAGAGTGTGTCTGGGGTGTCGCCTCGGGTCCCTTAGGGACCGGCAAGAAATAACTTGGACTTTTGATTGCCCAATTGCACCCCATCTTTGATCGCTTCTCAATCGCGAAATCCGCGACGTAGAACAGCTACGCCTGTGGTTTCGCTCAATCGGGCGCGACCAAATATGGAGCAGACTTGGACCCCAAATTGTCCAACTTCTTTATTGCCGACCCCTTAACGTGTAAAAGAATGACCTCTGTAGGTCCGAGGCTAGCCACACCTTGACGTGCTATCGCGGCGAGTCCAGCCATCACGAGAAGCGAGTAGTTTAGTACATCGACCCCATCAAGTCAAGACACTGCGGGGGCAAGGCGGGAACATGTAATCTGTGAGGAAATAATCTTCGATAAATGGCGCATCTGCAGCCAAGCACACGAACTTGCCACTAAGATGCGATCGCCCTGGGGGCGCAAGGAAGGTCCAATTCGGGGAGTCGTATGAGGCGAGGAACTCGAACGGTTTGACTTGGGCGCACAAAAAAGGGCCGGCCACGCTCTCCCCATGACCGGTCCTCACCTTGTCTCATCGGCAGCCGGACCCTTACGCCTGGACGACGGAGACCATGCTGCGACGTTCGTCAAAGCTCTGTTGCTGTTCGCCGGGCTTGAAGTCGAGCGGTTCCCAAAACTGTAGGACCACCCGGTTGAGGTGGTCGGTGACCCTCTCGACTCGAGAAACGTTGCCCATCCGTGTGAAGCTGCTCATCTCGAATGCGTCGTCGTCGCCATAATAAGGTACGCTGAAGCGAGCCGTAATCTTCTGACTGGGGTCGGGGCAGTAATCATGCGAATAACAGGTAAAGGCTGCTGCCGCACTGCTGACGTCCACCATCTGGCCTTGGGAAATCGATTGACCGCAACTGTCGCCATACCAAACCGGCCAGTGATACCGCAACCGCGCCTCAATCCGTCGGTTCTCTTGTGTGTCCATAGGTGACTCCTCGAATTAGTCCGGTGATCCTTTTGTTGGTCCCATCGACAGAGAAGTCGTCGCGCTTCAAGAATTCGCGCGCGTTACCCACGAATGCGGGTTCAACAGCATGCGTCCAACTGGATAATCGCCGTAAACTCGTTTCATGGACTCTGCTAGGGTAGGAATGGGCAAGAACGGGTTGAGCTCGATGCGGCGGGCGGCAGACAAGACAGCGAAGCGGAGGTTGCCATGACCCTGATTGTCTGCGGCGAAGTCGAATTCGAGAAGACGTTCGGCTTCGACCAGTTGCGATCGCTTTCCTGCCAGGTGGCCGATATCGGTAAAGAGATCGCTGGGCGCGAGGGGCACGGCGTGCGGCTGCGCAGCTTGGTTGACGCCGCCGGTCGCAAGCCCGGCGCAACTCATGCCACGCTCTCCAGCCGTGATGGAGATTTCACGGCTAGCGTGCCGCTCGACGAGATTATGGACGCGGTGCTGGTCTATGAGTTGAACGGCGAGCCGCTGCCAGAGCAGTACGGAGGACCTGTGCGGTTCCTGATTCCGGACGCGCTGCCCTGTCATTCCGGGGGTGCGGACAGTTGCGCAAACGTCAAGTTCCTGGTGCGGATCGAGTTGACCAATGGCGCAGTCGTGGACTCCCGCGCCGGCGGAAAAGCTGCTGACTCGCTTACCGCCGGCGGCGTTGCTCAACCCTCGCTGCAGAATTGGAGCACCGATTCGCGAGCATCCTGGTGTTTGATTCCCAGGTTGAGCAGCGCCCGATGGGCGACACTGCCCTTCTCGCGCAATAAGCCCAGGAGCCAATGCTCGGTGCAGACCTCCTTCGATTCGAGTTGTTGAGCCTGTTCGATGGCGGCGGCAATCACGTTGCGAAAGTGCGGCGTGCCGGGCAGTCGCCCGAAGACCCAGGTCTCCTCCATCTGTTTCTTGATGAGTTTGTCGATTTCGTCGCGGAGTCGATTTTCGGTGATGCCATGTCGCGTGAGGATCGCCGCCCCGACGCCGGTCCCCTCCCGCAGGATGGCTAGCAGCACATGTTCCGTCCCGACGTAATCCCGGTCGTATTCGCGCGCGACTTCATTGGCCAGCTTGATGACCACGGCTACGCGCTGACTGGATTTGGGAAGCATGTTGCCGACCATCCTTTCAGCAAACACCGCTTGCGCGCGCCGTAGGCCTTCCGACCTTACCCCTGGGCAAGAGGCGTGGCAGCCGGTTCCTGTTACGACCGCTTGCGGCGTAGGAGCATAAGAGACGTCATCATAACCGTCAGCGGAATCAACCCCATCGCGCCGCAGGGTGTGGCGGGGCCACCCTCGCCCTGCGCCCCGGTTCCGGGCAGACGAGGCTGCTCGATGGTGCCTGAGACGGCACCGGGGTCTACGGTGATCAGTTTGGTTGCAACACTGCTGACCGTCGTGCCTCCAACGGTAGTTAGTGAGATCGTGGCCGTGATCGGTATCCGAATCGCCGCGTCGGATTCATTGATGTAGGTATGGAGGACGGAAAGGCCGGAGGCCCGTTCTCCGTCGCCCAAATCCCAGTTGACGGTGACGGACTGCAGGCTCCCGGAACCTTGCAGCGTGCCGGCGTCGATCCTCAACTGAACCTCAAACGGAGAGGTTCCCTGGCTCACGCTCGAACCCGGATTGCCGGGAAGGCTGACGATAATTTCCACATCGCTGCTGGTGATTCCTTCCGTTCCCTGTACCGGAGGCCCATCCACGCGGATCGCCACCTGGGCCGATCCGGGGTTGCCCGCGGTGTCGAACATGGTCAATCGGGCGATGAAGGTCACGGTTTGACCGGGCGGAGCTTCGTAGACATGGGATGCGTTTCGCGTGAACGCGTCCACCAGAATGCCGTCACTCGTGTCGAAGTCCCACGCCGTTCGCGAATCGTCGATCGGCAACGCGCTGATGGCGTTGCCCTTGAATTGGACGGTCAACGGTGAGTCGCCTTCCGTGATCGAGGGGTCGATCGTCAGGGCGGGCCCTTCAGCCGGTGCCACCGTGCCGCCTCCGGTCGAGCCGCCGTTCCCGTTGTCCCCCGTCTCCTCGCAACTGGGGTGATCGCGGTCGATCAGCGTGGCCTCTCCTCGAACGTTGCCGTCGGAATCCAACCCGACTCCGAATGAGTATCGCCCTCCGCTGCTGCGAGCGTAGATGGCGAAAAACTTCCGACCGGCCGGCAACAGAAACTCCACGCATTGTTCGGTGTTACAGTCGCACAGGGGGAGGTCATCGGCTGTGCAGGTCAATCGGCAGCCGGTCGCGAGAACCTGGACGCCGGATGGCAACGCCTCAATCGGCGCGCTGCCGCAACCCAACTGCGCCGCGCCGTAACACTTGCCATCCTCGGGGATGAACTCAAACGAGTTATCGCTTTGAACCACCAGGAACTCATCGGTGCCCACGTTTTGACGCCAGCGAATCTGGGCTCGATCGGTGTCCGCGCTGACATTGGCGGGGCGATCGGGCCAGGTGCGGCCACCGTTGCTCAACGAAATCTGAGAGGCCTCCGCCGCAGTACGTGCGTTGATGCGCCCGTAGCCGTACGTCTCGCTGTGATCGGTGATGGTGTCGTACTGGGCGCCGACAGGATCGATCTTGTCACACGTGTGCTCCATGATCAATCGCACGTCCGTCGCCGTCAGAAGCGGGTTGACCGACAGGACAAGAGCGGCCACCCCGGCGGCCACCGGGCAAGCGGCCGACGTACCCCCGAAGAACGCGGTGTACTGGCCGGTCGAGTCGGGCTCGGTCAGGCCGCCCTCGAACTCGATGTTGATCCCGCCGATGTTTGCGCCCGGGTCGCTCGCCCCCTCGCGATCCGTGTTATCCGTCGTGAACAGTCCGGCGCTGTCGGAATCACCACCCGGGGCCAGAAAGTTGAGGCTCGACCCGAAGTTGCTGAACGAAGAGCGAACGTCCAAATCGGTGCTTGCACCGACGGCGATGACCTGCGGAAGTGTGGACAGTTCGAACCCGGGAATATTTCGCACGTTTTCATTCCCGGTTGCGAAAACGATCACCATTCCCAGCCGGTCGTCGTTGCCGTCGTCGTCGAGGTCGCCCTTGTTTCGCCCGCTGTTGAACGCCAGCGCAATTTCATCCTCCACGATCGCCGGGTTGGGGCCGTCCAAACCCCAACTGTTGATGTGCACGTCCACATCCTTCTGGCGGGCAAAGCGAAAGACGCTGGCGATTTCCGCCTCGGTCAATCCGGCGCTGAGTCCGCGCGAGACGGTGAATCGGGCCTGAAAAGCCACGCCGCGACCGCCGAGCGCGTTGGCGCGAGCGACGGCCAGCCCCATCACCCTGGTGCCATGGTTATCGAAGATCTGCTTCGGACGCGGGTCGTCAAAGCCGTCGGCGTTGGTGGGCAACGATGGATCGTGCCCTTCGCCGATGTATCCGTCGCGCAGATCCTCATGATCCACGTCGCAGGCGTCGTCAAACATGCCAATGAGGACGTCCTGTCCCTCGGCGATGATCCAGGCCTCCAGGGCATCGATGTCGGCACCCGGCGTGCCGCCGAATTGGCCGGTGTTGTTCAGGTGCCACTGCCGAGCGAAGAACGCGTCCGCCGGTACGATCTGGCGACGCTGGATCCACCGGCGCAGGTTCGGATGCGCCCATAACGTTCGCGGATCCTCGGCGAGACGTTGCGCCGCCAGCACCTCGTCGGCGCTTTCGAGTTCCGGCTCCAGCAGGTAGACGTCGGGCTGGTCTTCGATCGCCTCCAAAACGACGACGCCAAAATCCGACCAGAGCTGCTTGCGCCGCTCGTCGCTTACGTTGGGGTCTACCTTGACCACGAGGGTTCCGGTCGTCACCACGGGGCTGGTCACGCCCTCAAAACGAAAAACGCGGTGGACCTCCGCCACGGCGGTATCCTGATTCACCAGCAGGCGTCCTTTGGCCGACGTGTCTGTCCCTCGAAGGATTTTCACGCGGCAAAGGGGCTCTCCGTTGAAATCCTCGAGAACACCCAGGCCTGAGGCGGCCAGCCGTTGTGCACAGGTTGGCCCCGCATGGGCACGGTGGAGAACCACGCCCAGCTCATTGGCTGACTCGTGCAGGCGAACGTGCCGCCCGTTGCTCAGGACATAGTGATGATCTTGAGCATTTGCGACGCCAGGCTGCCCCAGGCCCAGCCATGCACTCGCCAAGACCAGAACGGCCCCAGCCGACTTATTGGACGAACACTGCCGCTTCATCATGGGTTGTCTACCTTCCAATTCGCGCATTTCCACCCCTGGATTGTTCAGAACTCTAAAGTAGATGTCAAGCGGCGATCCGAGAAGCCGCCGGGTGCATGACAGAATCGGCGGGCAAGTGTTATCCGTCGCATGTCTGAACCGCGGGAGCATGGAACAGCCCCGAAGGGGCGTCTTAAACCAGCCCAGGGCAACGCCCTGGGACTGATTCAGTGCGGGACACTGC
>JADFMM010000145.1 GCA_022563885.1 Planctomycetota bacterium
CTGTTATTCTATACTCTTATTGGGCCATGAGTTACGCCTTATGGAAGTGCCATTCAGGTCAGACCTTAGGTTAAAGTTTATTCTTGCCGGATGCCCTACTCCGTGGTACGGTCCCTAGTATGGCCCGACCACTACGCATTACCTATGAAGGTGCAGTTTACCACGTTACCGTACGGGGAAACGATCGTCGCAACATCTTTCTCACAGATGACGATCGCGGGCGTTTTCTGACCAAGCTCGGCGAGAGCGTTCGGCTTTACGACATACGATTGTATCTGTTTTGCCTGATGACAAACCATGTGCACCTCGTCTTCGAGACGCCGCAGGCGAATTTGAGCAGGTTTATGCAGCGCCTCCAGACGGCCTACACGGTGTATTTCAATCGCAAGCATCGACGCAGTGGCCATCTCTTGCAGGGGCGATTCGGCGCAACGCTGGTGGATGAAGATGAGTACATCCTGAAGCTAAGCCGCTACGTTCATCTGAATCCTGTATTCGTGAAGGCTCACAGGAAAACATCGGATCGAGAACGCGTGCAAGTCCTGCGAGACCACCGATGGAGTAGTTATCGCAGCTATGTGGGGCGTGGCGAGCGGCTGGACTTCGTTGACTATGATCCTGTTCTTGCCCTGATGGGCCGCCCCAAGAAGAAGCAAGCGGCCTCCTACCGCCGCTTTGTTGAGGCCGGCATCCGCAACATGGATGTGGCTTTCATTGAGACCAAGCGTCGCTCTCGATTCAGCATCGGTTCGGAGGAAAGCCATGAGCGAGCTAGGCAGATGTACGAAGAGTTGGTTCAGTCCCGTGACAAGAAGGAGGACATTTCCTTTCGCCGGGATGCCTCCTATCACTCGGTGGATGAAGTCCTGAATGCTGCCCTGGAGATTCTGGATGTGCAGCGGGAGACCATTGAACATCGCCAGAGAGATTCCATGACACGGCCGGTTGTGGCCTACGCCCTCTGCCGCTATGCTGGATGCACGCAACGATCGGCGGCTGAGGCAATGGGCCTCCGTAGCGGCGTATCGGTCTCTTTGCAGCTAAAAAAGCTAGACCAACAGTTGGGAAAGGACAAAAAGCTTCAGCGGCTGCTGGCGAGACTAAAGTCACGGTTGGGTTAGGGCGCTCAGATCAGAGAGGACTCAAAGGTATGAGTGATCGCATGAACAGGAAACAGGTCTCTTTCGGATCGGGGGAGGAGCATGACGCGAGAGAAAGGCGATATTGGAAGAACGCATCGATCCAAGAGAAGCTTGAAGCAATTACGTATTTGAGAGAGTGTTTCTATGGCGAGGAGGCGACTTCCGGAAGACTTTCAAGACTTTTTACGTTCACTAAGCTCACATGAAGTACGATACCTTCTTTTGGGCGGCTGGGCCGTTGGGATTTACGGATTTCCGAGAGCGACAAAAGACATCGATTTCCTGATCGCTATTGACGATGAAAACCTGAAACGGCTCGGCGAGGCATTGCTCGAATTTGGTGCACCGACAGTAGACATGAATAACTTCCGGACGCTCGGGCAGGTTTTCCGGATTGGCCAATCGCCCATGCAGATCGGCATCATCAACGAGGCCTCCGGTATTGATTTCGAAGAATGCTACTCGCGCCGGAATGTCGTCGATGTAGAGGGTATCGCCGTATCCTTGATCTCCAAAGCTGACCTTATCGCTAACAAGAAGGCTGCGGGACGGCACCAAGATTTGGCCGACGCCGAGAGATTACAATGAGGTTCGCGGAAGCGGGGGGGAAGCGAGGGCAGGGAGGGGAACACAAGCACGGTCCATAGTAAAGTCGAGAGCGCTGTGGGACTGAAATACCTATCAGTTCATTTGGCTTGGTTCAAAAATATACGGTTCCGAATAACACTGAGTAAACTACCGTTTCAGGGTCGAAATCAAAATCGCTATCGAAATCGTCTTTCCTCCATCAGGACAATGGTAGCACCAATGGTTTTTCTCGATCCCGATTTCGATTTCGATTTCGATCCAGACACATTGTTACCCTGGTTTGAACCAGGCCCTACATGGCCGTCTGAAACAAGCTAACTGCTTCCAAGCCATAGACGTATCGTGGTCCGATCTCGACCCATCCAACTTGTCCCTGAGGAGATTTCGAATATGTCCATCGGGAGAAACGATCTCCGGAAACTCGGAAGGCACCCCCAAGCCCTGACACTCGTTGAACTTTTGGTGGTCATTGCGGTTGTCGCCCTCCTCGTCGCCCTGCTTCAGCCGGCGCTCTCGCTCGCTCGGGCCAAAGGCCGAGAAGTGACCTGCCTGAACAACCTCAGGCAGCTTCAGATCTGTGCCAAACTCTATTCGGCGGAAAATGGCGATTACCTGCTGCCGAACCGCAATGTCTACACCTACACCGGGACCTTTGAGCAGACGCCAGGCTTCAGCAACAACATGACATGGTGTGCCGGGCTGGCGCCTTTTGACACCACCACGGAGAATATCGAGCACGGATTGCTGTTTCAATACAACCGATCGACGGATATCTATCGCTGTCCCTCCGACCGCTCGTGGGTACGTACCCCCGAAGGCGAACTGCTGTCGATTCGGCGAACACGGAGCTACAACCTGAGCCAGGCGATCAATGGCCTGCCCTACTCACCGGAAACGGGTGCCCCGCCGGGCTTTGCCAAGGAGTCCGAGATCAACGATCCAACCCCAGCCCAATTGCTCTTCTTCGTGGGTGTCCACGAAGAAGGCATCTTTGATGCGCACTTCGGCATTCCGCCGAAGGGTTGGCCAGGCGCAGACGACCCCCGCTGGTGGGACCTCCCCGCAGACAGGCACTCACAGGGAGCCTGCTTCTCGTTTGCGGACGGTCATGTCGAGCGATGGAAATGGAAGAGACCCAAAACATGGGTTGAACCCGTCCAGAGGGTCCGCGGAGACGGTGAAATCGAGGATTTTCTCAGGGTCCAGCGGGCAGTCAAACCGCTAAGATGATCTCAATTGCATTGTCCCATCGCAGTTGTGCGATGGTAGGGCTAGATAAGAGACACTTCAGGTTGCTACCACCATGCCCAGGATTAATTGATTAAATGGTCCGACCACACACCAACCGTAGCGTCCTTCCGAGAGGGAGGCCAGCTTGGAGAGACAAATGAATCGAATCTGCTTACTTACAATGGTTTTATCAGGCATTACTGTCGGAAACGCTACCCCAGAGGGTCGCCTGTCGGTCAGGCCTCCCCGGATAAGGACGTGAACTGTCGCTCCGCAACCGCGGCATTTACCGTACCTCCTGAATCAGGGTTTCTGGGCAAGCTATTCATATGAGGTTTGAGCCCAGGCTCGCCCAATGCCCCGCTTCGCGGCTCATTGGATCGTGTCGCTATGATGTGCCAGCTTACCCGGAGGCTCGGCCTTGTATGCCATTTCTGTTCGTCGGCTCGTCGCTTCGGAGTCTCGCTACGCTCGCTTACCTGCACTCGGGCTTGCATCCCTGCGGGAGCAAGCAACGGCTTCAGTGATCTTTTTCCCGGTTACGCCCTTGCCGTCGGCTAGTACTTTCGCTTATGAACATAATAGTTAACATAAACAGGATTCACGGACAGGGGACTTTCACCCCACAAGTTCACGCCCATGCCGGGCGTACACATCTGGTTGGAGAGGGACGGCCTAAAGGCCGCCCCTCAGCCAGCCCGCTAGGAGTCCGATTGTCACTCTTGTTAGTCCATATGTAAGCTGAGAATCTCGGTCAAATAAAGGGGAAGCCGTGGTACCGCATGATCAGGAGAATCCGGTCTTCACTTACGCGTTGGCGACAGAACGCCAAGCACTCTTGTCTACAAAGGCCCTACGTGGCGTTCCACAAAAGGCCGCGAATAAGCTGCTGACCGCGACGTGGAATCTCACGAATCTTGGCCTCCAGGGCCGTACGGATGATGATTTCGCACTGATGGCGGAAGTGATTGGCTGGTTCGACCTTGTCGCCGTCCAGGAAATCGCCGATGACTTGGGGCATTTGCGATCGCTGATGAACCATCTGCCTGCAACCTATGCGGTAATCCTTTCGGACGTCGGCGGCAATTACGAGCGCGCGGGGTTTTTGTATGACAGCGGCAAGGTGACACGGCTGGAACTAGCCGCGGAGGTGGCAATACCTCCCAGCCAACAGCGCTATATTCGGATGCCAGGCGTCTCGGGTGCATTCAACGGCTTTGACCGCAACCCCTATGTGGTGGCTTTCCGGGCGGGCACGCTGGAATTTACTGCGGTTTCCGTCCATCTCTTTTTTGGAAGCCATGCCTACTTTAACGAGGATCGCCGCGCGCTTGAGGCCTACGCTCTGGCGCGATGGGCCGATCAGCGTCATACGGCACCGGGAGCCTATTCGCAGAACATCCTGGTCATGGGAGACTTCAACCTTCCCATCCGCGACGAGTCAAGTACTGTCTACAGGGCATTGAAGGCCAAGCGTTTGATATTGCCTCAACATTCAACATCGATGGGCAGCAACCTTGCGGGCGATAAGCACTATGACCAGGTGGCCTTCCATGCGGGCGGCATGCAGGACGCCTACACAAACAATTCTGGGGTTTTCGACTTTGACCGCAGTCCTTTCTTTGTGGGTGCCTGGAATTCGAGTCCCGACTATTTCAAGGCTGCGGTGAAATATCACATCGCCGATCATCGGCCCCTGTGGGCAGAGTTTGACATCTGATCGCTCAGTGATTCTCTTGGGTAGACAGATATGGACGACAAAGAAATGGCCGTTGTCCGGCTAACTAGACGATGAACCCGACCCAACTCGCGTTCACGCGCTTCCCAACGCCGTTCGGTCGGATACAATCAATTGGCCGTTCAACGCCCACTCGGTTGGTCTGTTGGGCGGGTTATCTTTTTCGTTAACTGCAGCAGCCTTGGGAGATCATGAATTTGAAATGCCCTGTATGTTCCTCTGAAATGGAAAAAGGAAAAGCATATTTGCGTGGTACTACACTCGGTTTCCTGTTTGTTGGCTTTTCCCATCAGCACTGCTGGTTCAAGTCCGAAGCAACTGAAAAAAAGGACATCATTGTTCGAAGTCCCAGCGGATTCTTAACACGAACCGCTTCAGAACTCGTGAATCCTTCAGCATATTACTGTGAGGATTGTGGAACAAGTGTCATAGTAGGCGCTACTTAACATCTGGCTTAATTGAGCCCCCTCGCAAGCTCGGGTCTCATAAACCAGTGCGTTAGGCAGCACCATAGCAGCCGACTCTTATAGAAAGGACAGACTTATGACCTCTGCAAAACCGGACCACAGTTCACTCATGGCTCGTCTCGAGCGACTGGAACGACAGTACCGTCGGATGCGTGTGTGCGTGATGTGCGTGGTCCTCGCTGCTGCGAGTGTGGTCGTTCTAGGCGCAAAGACAGTGAGCGATGGAAAAACTCTCGAAGTAAGTCAGATCATTATCAAAGACAAGGACGGAAACACTCGCATCGTTTTGGGCCCGGACAGGAATCCCAATACGTCCGAATCCCGCACTGGCGTTTTTGTTTACGATGCGGATGGGAAGAATTGCGTTGGCCTATCGGCGACAGAGACTCACGGACAGCTGTTCGTCGAGGAGAACGGAAAGTACCGCTTGTCTCTCGGTACCGGCAAACAAGAGTTCGCTGGCCTACTCATTTACGCAGAAGCCGGGAAGGGGAAGGCGGGGCAAATCATCCTTTTCTATACTGACGATGGCAAGCCTTTTCTCGGGTTCAACGATACCAACGGAAAAACACGCATTTCGATGATGCTAGATACAAACAGGAGCGAAAAGCCAGTCCTCGCTTTGCAAGATGAAAACCAACAATCTTTCTTCTCTCGAACTCAGCCGTAAGATTGGCCCTTGCTGCCTAACTAGGCAATGAACCGAAGCACACTCGCCGACTGGTTTTCAACGTTGTTTCCTTCGGTGACGGTTGGGATTCTTACCGGGGGTCTTACCGGGTAGGAGATGATACCGTGAATAGAAGAGCTTTTACACTTATCGAATTGCTGGTCGTCATTGCGGTCATCGCTGTGTTGATGAGTGTCCTTATTCCTGCATTGAAAAGTGCCAAGGAACAGGCGATGTTTACTGTTTGCAGGGCAAACCTTAAGTCATACGGGCTGGCCGGGAGCATATACCTGGCCGAAAATGACGCCAGGTTCCCCAATGCGCAGCGGTGGCTGTATGACATTGGAGGCCAGGCCGTCGTTCCCTGCAGGTGGCATGATGCAACCTCCCAGGCCGACGGCTCGCTGTGGCCCTACCTGGGGCATATGGATGTTCATATGTGTCCGCTGTTTCATGTGCTGTCGCGCAGCATAGGACCCGATCATCTACGGCACGATCAATCGATACCCATCGACCCGCAGTTCAGCTATAGTATGAATGCCTATCTCGGGTCTGGTAATATCGGAGTGGTAAGGAAGATAACCGAAGTCAAGAATACGGCCGCCGTGTTGTTCTTTTCCGAGGAAAACTGCTGGACGATCCCGGGCGTTAGCAGTCTGCCGCTAAACAATAACATACTGTGGATACAGCGGACAAACCCGTTTAATAACATTGCGACGTATCACAGGACGAAGGGCAGCGATCTGAATTCGGGAGTGGCAAACGTGGTGTTCGTCGATGGGCATGTCGATTCGGCACTGGCCGAGGATAGCTATGAAATTGCCTACCCCAAATGATAAAAATTCACACGCAGAGGATGTGGTATTGAATGGCCCCTGAAAGGGGCTTGGACCCGAGCGTGGTAACGTGATGTCAAATACGGGGATTAAAGGGGGATCAAAGGTGTCCGGCACACCTTTAATTCCGGGCACCTTTAATCCCCCCCCCCAAGTTTCTATTTCCTTTTTTTATTTGGCTGAGGCTTTGCCTAATGCGAGAACTACTGAGTTTATAGAGAAATGTTGCTCCAACTTTTTGCGTTCCAAAGACATGGTGGATTCTCTTGAGTAGCAGCAATTTATTTGTTTACGGTTCTTTACTGAATAGGAAAGTGTTTCAAGCAGTTACGGGGATCGTTCCGAAATACCAAAGAGCCATCCTCTGGAACTACAAGAGGACGAGATTGCGTGATAGAGTCTATCCCGGGATCGTGAAGACTAGCGATTGCTTCGTAGCTGGATCACTGGTAATCGATTTGGATCCAATGACGGTGGATGCTTTGGATTTTTTCGAGGATGATGTTTATGCTAGGAAACCCGTTTCAGTATCAACAGCAGAGGGTAATACTGTTGAATCGTTTACCTATGTCCTCTCGCCGGAGTACACTTATTTGATTGTCGATGAAGAGTGGGTCTTGTCTGAATTCGAGAAATCTCATTTGGACTCGTACCTTGTCGGGTGTAAGAAATTTAGCGACTCGCTAGCAAGACGGGGCAGCTAAGGATGCGCAAAGCAATAACTTACCACCTTTCCATCTCATCTTCAGGTCGTCTTTGGCCGTTCCTCAATCGCGAAAACAGCGGCTTCCTTGGGTCAAGGGTGGCTGCGGTAGCAGCACAGAAAGAATCCCAAGCAATCCTCAACGTAGGTCCCCTACGCGTCCGGTTTCGTTCAATCGATCACGACCAAATCCAATTTAAATCTGAGCGGATTATTCGGTGACTTGTTGCTTTGCGCGCCCTAAGATGTCTAAGACTATCATTATAGAGTTGGTGTCCGACTTCGCATGTCCCTGGTGTTTTATAGGGTATCGCCGGCTAAAAAAAGCGGTCGAGCAGCGACCTGGTTTGGATACCGCACTCCATTGGCGGCCCTTCCAGCTCAACCCAGACATGCCGCGCGAGGGCCGTAGCCGACGGGAGTACTATCGCAACAAGTTTGGAGATGAAGGTGCCGTGAATCTCCGCGAGACTCTGAAGAAGCCGGGAGCCGAGGAGGGAATAGTCTTCTGCGATGAACCGGATGCGCTGGCGCCCAATACTCTCTCTGCGCACGTGCTGATGTTCTGGGCCACCGTAGACAAAAACATCGACATCAACGCGCTCGCTGAAATGCTCTTTACTGCGCACCATGTTGTATGCGAAAATATCGGGAATCATGGCGTACTCGGACGAATTGCCGGTGAAGCGGGCATGGATAAGGCCAGTGTGATGTCAAAGCTCGCGGCGGGCGACGATGAAGACAAGGTAAGGGAGCAGATTCATCTGTCTGCAGCGCGAGGTGTTTCGAGCGTGCCGTTATTCGTCATTAATGGCCAATACAGCATTTCAGGGGCCCATCCCGCGGATACCTTGGCTTCAGCTTTTGATCAACTAGCGCATGCAGAGGATGGGCGGAGCCTTAGGGAGCCTTAGAGTCAGCCCTTAAGTGAAAGTTTATGCTTACCAGGTGCCCTGCTTCGTGCTACGATACCCGCTTGACTCGGGTCGGACCTGAGCAAGTTGTTACTCTACAGAGCCTTACGCTACATGTCACTCCGATTTTGAGACGTAGAGTAGTGTTTCCCCGAGTCTCGCTACGCTCGCTTTCCTGCATTAGGCTTCTTTCAGGTAGCGTTACCGCGTTTCCCTTGGCCCTAGGAGCCTCGCATAATTAAATGAGTCATTTATCGCTCAGATTTGCCTCATATTCAGTCGCGCCCGATTGAGCGAAACCAGAGACGTAGCTGTTCTACGTCGCGGATTGCTTGGGATGCTTTTTATGCTACTATCGCAGCTAGGGTTGACCCAAGGAAGCCGCTGTTTTCGCGATTGAGAAGCGATCTAAGGTGGGATGCAATTGGGCATTCAAAAGTCCAAGTTGTTTGTTGCCGTTCCCTTAGCTAGCCTTCGCCTGCGTTGGACTGGCTCGACGCTTTGGTTTGAAACAGGTGTCATCATATTCCATACTATCAGTCTCAAGTCGCCGGGCATGCCCGGCACACAGTAAATCGCTCAAACAGAGCGGCGGTTAGGCCGAAATGAGAAGCCAAAAGTCGCTGGGCGACGCCTGGTTAGCGCGGGCGTTCGGCCCAATGCCCAGGAATCCTTGCGAAGTCGTACGGAGATGCAATTATGAAGACAAACCCAAGTGTGTTACCAGACCGACGGGCAGTGGACTGTGCTTTGCTCGTGACGCGAGTCATTGTCGGCGTTATTTTTGCGGCGCACGGAGCACAGAAGCTATTCGGAACGTTTGGCGGTACAGGATTGGCCGCAACAGTGGAGCAGATGGGGTCGATTGGTTACTTGGTCGTTATTGGTGAGTTTTTCGGTGGCCTGGGCTTGGTCGTAGGCGTCCTGTGTCGTTTTTCGGCGGCTTCACTCATCATGATCATGTTCGGTGCCATCGCCATGGTCCACGGCAAAAACGGGTTTTTTCTCAGCGCCGGTGGGTTCGAGTACAACCTGGCCCTTATTGGGCTTTTGGCACCGATTCTGGTCGCCGGCCCTGGAAAGTTTGCCATCGGCCAGCTGTTGCCGCTACCTAAAGGGACGCTGAGTGGGCGGCCGATGGTGTTCTTCGAATAGGGCTGTCCCGGGGTCTGTCGGGACTTTCCTCTCTAGGGCCCAAACGGATTAGGACAAGGGAAAAGTGGGTCGCCGTAGGCGTCCGACCGCAAGTCAGGGTTGAACTGAGCCGATGCGTTGGGCAGAAAGGAACGTAACAATGAGAAGGACAGTTTCCGTGGTTCTTGTCGTATTCTTCTGTGGTGCTCTCGTCGGGTGTGTTTGCCCGGGGGCCAGGGAGCTCCCTAGCGAGCTGAAAATCGGCGAGGAGTACATGGTGGTGTGCAAGGATATTGCGCTCTTCCAGTATCCTCGCGAGGCCACACTTCTTGGAGTCTCTGGCCATTGGCTGAAACTCCGTTTCACCGAGCCCTTCACGACGGATCCTATGCCAATGATACTCTGGATGAACTCCGAAAGCGTCAGCTGGATCGGCCCCAAGCCAGAGGCAAGGAAAGCGGACCTGTAGATCGCCCAACAATCGCGTCAAGCGGGGAAGGCCATTCATCAACCCTTAGTCTGTGTCGGAAAAATCGATCTGGCTTCGGGCGGCCCTTTTTCTTAGCTGTTCGACGCTGCTATCGCAGTTGGGGCTGCACGAAGGCAACAGGGTTGGCCGCATCCGGCTGCATCGACGATAGAACAAACATCGCCTGCTTCGCCGTCTTTGCCAGGCGAAAAAATGGCTCGCTCTCGGGCCGACGACGGAGTTTTCCGACAAAGCCTAAGACTCGAGTTAGAAAATGGCAGATATCGGTCAGTTTCTCGCGCCTAAGGCCATCTCGTTTGGGTGTTATCAGGAAACCATACAATAACGTTAGGCGACACATGATCTCGAAGATACTCGACAGATATAATAAATGGCGAAACAGGTGTCGCTCGTGTGAGGTGGACGGCATTGATAAATCTTTGATTGGTCACTGTAGAAGTATCAACGCGATTTCAAAAACCAAGACAGTCATCGAATATAAATGTGACGAATGTGAAACCCTGTGGGTTCTTGCGGATAACGCGCAGTTTATCAGTAAGGTTGTCAGAAATGAATTATACGCAATATGGAAATCGCAGTCGTAGATCCCGACGATCCGTCAAATGGAAATTCTAAATCAAATTATTGGTACCCCGGACTACTACGAAAAGGATGTATATTTCCCGTGTAGAATTAGGCTCCCAAATGGCCTGCGGGTCCAAAAGGCAATCCTAATTGCCACTACAGGTGATTGTTTTGGAAAGTTTCCGATCGATCGAGATGTAACAATATTGGGTGATAGCCATGAGATATCGGTATCAGACTATGCAATGCCTGCCAATGTTCGTGCGGCAACAATGGGTGCTCCTGAAAAGTCAATGGGATATGCGCCTGTCAACGTGAAAGATACTCGCGGGAATCGATACACCCTTTCAAGTCAGATGCATTTTTTTCAAAAAAGAATGGGGTCCGTGGTCCCGATATAATCCTTGATGACTCGCCATATCACGGGAAAAACATTGTGCGTCCAGAGTGGGCCGAAATGTATTTGATATGCGACATGTTTGACTGCAAAACGGCAAGGCAAAAGTAATGATCACTTATATCGATCCAGTCAATAAATCCACCTACCCACTTACAGAAAAAATATGGCGCTCTCCGTCTGGCGGGCCACTGATGCTGACACCGCTTGGAGGAATTCGGCGTGATGAGATCGACCAAAGTGTCCGATCCATATGGAGGTATCGAGCATCGTTTCCGTTGATAATTAAGAAACCCGTGAGCTTGGGCGAGGGGTGCACCCCGCTGATTGCGAGCGAGTACGAAGGGCGACTCTGTCGATTCAAGCTCGAATGGTTTGGACCAACAGGATCGTTCAAGGATCGTGGGGCGTCTGTGATGCTTTCCTTCCTGAAGCAGCAAGGGATTTCTTCGGTGATCGAAGACAGTTCGGGGAATGGTGGTGCAGCAGTTGCCGCATATGCTATAGCAGCAGGAATGACGGCCAAGATCCTGGTTCCTGCATCGACTCAGCCCGCTAAGATCGCCCAGATAAGAGCGTATGGAGCCGAGGTGATCCTTGTGCCTGGCCAACGCGAAGCAACCGCAGCTGCAGCCATAGAAATGGCCACCGATTTCTTTTACGCCAGCCACAACTGGCATCCCTTCTTCCTACAGGGGACGAAGACAATTGGATATGAGATTTGGGAAGATCTTGGCTTCCGGGTTCCGGATAACATCATCATTCCGACGTCCGCTGGTAGTAACCTATTGGGATGCTACATCGCCTTCAAGGAATTGATTGCATCCGGCGAAGTAGAACACATGCCAAGACTATTTGTCTCTCAACCAGCCAACTGCGCACCGCTCCATGCGAGTTTTCAAATGGGCGCAGACTGTTTTGTCCCGACTGATTTCCAACCGACAATCGCCGAGGGGACGGCCATCAAACGCCCCATCCGTCTGAAAGAGATGCTACATGCCCTTCGAGACACGAACGGCAGCACTGTCGCGGTCGAAGAATCTGAGATTATCGATGCAAGCCTTAAACTTGCACGACAAGGGTTTTATGTCGAACCTACCTCTGCTCATGCGGCGGCAGCATTCGCTAAATTGGGCGCGGAGAATCAGATAGGCGCGGACGAAGAAACGGTAGTCATTCTGACGGGTGCCGGATTGAAAGCGACATCCTTCTACGCGACTCAGTTTGACGACGGGTGAGGGCTTGGCGTCAGCCCTTCGATTGAAGATTTATGAGGGATCCATTGAGCCAATGCTTAGGCACCAGGTTCCCGGACATCAAGACCTTGGCCTATTTCCAACTTCTTAGTTCTTAAGGGCTGTCGCTCAAGAGTAGAATAAGGTGGGATCATGACAAAGGTGCATCTGCGAACGTTTGTGCTGACTCTCGGCCTTATGGTCGTCGCACCAGAACGGTCATGCGGCCAAACCGCGAGTGCGGGCGAGAATCATATCGTGAAGCAGGTTGTCGTCTATCGGGAGCCTGGACGTTTTGCTGCCTGGCCGGCAAACCATGGCATGTGGTGCTGGGGCAATGAATTACTTGTCGGATTCAGTCGAGGATACCACAAGGACCTTGGGAAAGAGCGCCACAACATCGATCGTGAAAAACCGGAGGAATTCCTGCTCTCTCGCAGTACGGACGGTGGGGAGACGTGGACGACGGAGTTCCCGAATGCTAAGGGGTATTTGATTCCTCGAGGGGATTTTCTGCACGGCACCGAATTACCCGGAGTGCCACTTCCGGCGCTGCGTCAATGCACGGCGGCGGTCGACCTCATGCATCCCGATTTCGCGATGACGCTTCGGATGGACGATAAGGACGGTGGGCAATCGCGGTTCTCCTATAGCCATGATCGCGGCCAGACCTGGAAAGGCCCCTTCCGGCTTCCCCATATGGGGACCCCGGGATTGGCCGCAAGGACGGACTACATCGTCGACGGCCAGCGCGAAGCGATGTTCTTTCTGACGGCTGCCAAGTCAAACCGTCTGGAAGGTCGAGTTTTCTGTGCCCGCACGACGGACGGCTGTCAGACGTTTCAGTTTGTGTCGTGGTTTAACGAAGAGATCGATGGCTATGAAATCATGCCGTCAACTGTGCGTTTGTCGCCCACGCACCTGCTGACAACAACACGCGTGCGAGCGCCAGACTCCGGTCCGAGCTGGATTGACGCCTACGAGTCGCTCGACGATGGCAAGACGTGGACGCATCTGAATCGGCCCGTAAAGGATACCGGTGAGGGGAATCCACCAAGTATGATCCGGCTGTCCGACGGGCGAGTCTGCCTTACCTACGGTTATCGGGCGCCTCCGTACCAAATCCTGGCAAAGGTGTCCAAAGACAAGGGGAGAACGTGGGGAAATGAAATCGTCTTACGCACCGATGGTGGCGGACGAGACATGGGCTATCCACGCAGCTTACAAACCGCCAGTGGGAACGTGGTGACGACCTATTACTTCTGGGACAAAAAAACCGGCCCGGAACGTTACATCGCTGCTACCGTTTGGGATCCCCACAAGGTTCCTTAGGGACCGGCAAGAACAATTCACGCCCATGCCGGGCGTACCCCAAAAGCTGAGCCGAGGTGGCGGTTCACGCAGAATCTGAAATCGAAGGTCGCTAGTCGCCGCCCGGTTAGCTCAGGCGTTCGGCAAGGAGAGAAACATGAAGAAACAGGACTATTCCCGACGAGATCTACTAAAACTCTGTGGGGTGACGGCTGGTGTGTCGGCGCTTTCTCCCGTACCTTGTAGTATCGCAGCAGCACTAAGCGATCCGGAGAAGCCAAATTTTCGCTTCGCTATTGCGTCAGACCTCCATTTTGGACAGAAAGAGACGGCGTTCGCCGAGAACATTCCTCTCCTAATCTCCAGACTGAACAGGGAGAAGGTCGATAGGGGTTTGGACGCTGTTTTCCTCAATGGTGACATCGTGCACGATTCAAGCACGGCCTATGAAGCCGTCAAAACAAACTATCTGACGAAATTGAATACCACGTACTACGCAATCAAAGGGAATCATGACTATGTCGACGGAAAGAAGGGGTCCCCAGGAGAGTCCTGGGAAAAGATTTGGGGCTATCCCCGCAATCATGTCGTTAGCATCAAAAAGCTGACTTTCATTCTGGCCGACACGACAGCGCAACAGCAGGCAAGCCAATACTTGCCAGCCGATATCGACTGGCTCAAGGAACAGTTGGATGCTCGAAAGCAGGACGAGGCAATCTTTGTTCTTATGCATATCGCCCAAAGGAGGCAAGGCGTCCAGGGATGGCCGAAGTTCGGCGTCGGTCTCGATAACGATGAACACGCCAAGGCCGGAGAGGCCGTCATGACCTTGCTGGAGTCATACAAGAACGTGCGGGCTGTTTTTCATGGCCACGACCATGATTCAGTCGGGAGGTATGTCTCGGAAAAGAAACCGTATTTCTTTGACAGCCATGTCGGCGGATCGTTTGGCAACAGGATTGGTTATCGAATTGTTGAAATACAGGCCGACAAGTCGATTGCTACCTACCAGTATAATATGCAAGACTCTATCATGATGAACCAACATTCATTGTAAGAGTGCCTATCAAAATGAATCGTCGCACCGAAAACGAGCGTTTTTGTGTCTGGCAAGGAAGGCGAAGCAGGCTATCTGAAGATAGTCGATGCAGCCTGAGGCCGTCCAGACACAAAACAAGCCG
>JADFMM010000146.1 GCA_022563885.1 Planctomycetota bacterium
CCGCGCAGTGGGGTGACGTGCAACACGTTGACCTACTGGTCGCCCAGCTTGGACTCACGGTCCTGGTTCCGGTGAGCTGTTATCTCTTGAGTCAATTCTTAGGCCTAACCCGAAGACCGGCCATAACGCTAGTCGCCGACGCCTTGATAACGGCAGCCGTCATCAGTTTAGTCCTTGTCAAGGGCATGTCTCCTCCTGCGATTCAACAGATCAGTGTCGTATTGGTCATACTGTCCCTCGCCGCGGGGATTGGAACCTGGTCAAGATTTCAAACCATGTCGTTGTGAGGGGACAACCATGAAAACGCAAAAGGCTCAAAAACACACCTGGACGATTGGGTGTACAGGTATCGTCGTGACGATTCTCTGGGTCATCGTTATTTTCTGGATCCGTTCCATTCCTCAGACGATAGCGCAAGCCTATGTCCGCCAAACAGTCGAGTTGCGTCCTACGGGGCTCTTCCCAGATGAACTTGAAAAGAATGAACCCGTGAGCCGACGACGCTCTCGTCTAGAGAGCGGACTGAATGGACTGTCACCGACGACAGCACTGGGGTTCTGGGACAGGGACAGCCACGAGAGACTCTTCAATACGAATACAGAGTCCAAAACTCGGCGCTATTATGGCACAGATCGGACGGGACGCGAACAACTTGTCTTTGATAGAGAGCGTGGTGTTTGGACACTCGTTTTTCTGACCTGTGACAAAGACGAAGAACGGTCTTGGACCAAAACCGTCGCATCCTATGCCGGTCCCAAGGGAATGTCTCTCCAGTCTGCGGCCAACCTCGGACGATTTCAGTTGGGCCGGAGTGTATCGTACTATCCGTATACAGGTAGGGAAGTGGTCTTCTATGACGGACAACTACGACAGCTATTCCGGCTCGACTTTAATACCGGGACGGTGACAGCGGGGACCATCTTGCCAGAAGGGGAAAGCGTCGTGCAAATGGGTCCAGCGCTGCAAAAAAACCCAGAACTGATCGGCGGCCTACGCCTGACTCGGCCGCAGAAACTCATCTCGCCGGAAGAGGTCAACGATTACGATCCAAAAGATGTTCTCGTGGAGCCCCAAGACCGAGATGGGAATCTCGGGAGTTTCGCGTGGTTGGGAGGCGATGTCAGGGTGGGAGCGACCCATGGGCAGCACCTTGTACTCACCTCGGCAGGAGAGATCTACAAAATCGACCCGCAGACTGCCCAATTGGAAACCGCGATAGACCGCTTGCCCAAGCTCGGATCTGGTGACACCATAAATGAATTGCTGGCCTACACGGTTTTGCCCGTATCGATCGATCATGACTTTGCCGGGATTGTAGTGGCTGCGGCATCCAGGGACACCAAGAGGTTTCACTTGCGCGCCACTGCCCAGGGCAAAGAGACAATAGTGGCTACAAATCGCACTTTCCATCCAGAAAATCGCTTGCTCTTGTCACCCTTTCTCATGATGCGGGCCGCGGAGGGCCTGCATCCATTGGGCCTGAGTGTTCTCTCGCGTTGGTTGGCCCCAAGGGTTGAGGCCCTGGCCGGCTACAGAGCCCTCTTCATCGTGCCCAATAGCGGCGCCATACAAGCGTATCTAGATCCCCACAACGATGCGCTGGCGAAACAAATAGGGTTCTTCCTGGGAGTTGTCCCTCAATTGATTCTGGGCCTGCTGATAGGCAGTTGGCTACGAAGGGAGACCCGGAATCGAGGCTTGAAACCTTCCGTGTGCAAGGGTTGGCTGCTAGCCGGAATCATCCTAGGCGTGCCCGCCTACATCACCTATCAACTGACACGGTTGCGTCTACCTCTGATCACCTGCAACAACTGCGGACAAGGCCGACGTGCCGATCAGGACCACTGCCACCACTGCAAGTCATCCTGGGAGAATACTGGCGATCAGGTGCCTGCGTGGCGAGTACTGGAATCGACCTAAAACCGTCAGGATGAAGTCTCGGGTCGATCACACTGTACAAAACCAGAATGTCGCTGCACGCGAGCGGATTCAATCACACCAGGGAAGAATTGCAATTCCTGCTACTCCAAGTTAGACTATCCGTACTATTCGTCATTTTCTGGAGACGCTCATGGCTGAACGAATGAGAAAAGACCAGGCCCATGAACTCATTGACAAGATGCCGGACGATTCAACCTGGGATGATCTTATCAGTGAAATCTATGTGCGTCAGGTGATTGAAAAGGGCCTTGCTGATAGTAGAGCCGGGAGGACAATGGATGTCAAAGACGTCAGAAGGAAATATGGTTTGGCGGAATGAGGGTCCATTGGACGGACACAGCGCTACGTCATCTTGATGCCATCCATCAGTACATCGCCCAGGACTCTCCCGCATATGCTGAACGAACAGTCGATCGGCTCACCCGTCGCTCCCAACAAATCGGTGAGTTTCCCTTCTCCGGCCGGACAGTATTTGAATTTGACATGAAACAGATTCGGGAGGTCATTGAAGGGGCTTATCGAATCATCTATTACATTAAGTCCGACCAGATCGATGTGCTCGTCGTACTTCATGGGGCGCAAGACTTTCCTCCGAATCTCTAGGTTTTGTGCTAGACTCTGTCTATCAGATAGGTTGGCACGATTGCTGAAGTCACATTGTTGATTTGTGGTGGCAAGCGCCCGGCACGCGGGTTCCCGGCTGGCGGGTATTGTCATCGGCCAATAGTTGGAGCAGTGATTCCTGTGAGAAAGTCTATTCTCTTGGTTCTACTTATGGCGCTGGTCTCTCGCACCCCGGCTCAGGAGGAGGTCCCCATCAATGACGTGGACATCGACGCCACCGGTCGGATTCAGATTCAGGTGACGTCGAGTCCTGAGCACTACTACGTGCTCCATCGGCGCTTCTCTGTGGCTGGAATTGAAGAACAGGCCGTTTCGATCATGTTGGGGGAAGAAGGCACCACGACCCTGACCGAACCCTTGGGAGCCCATGGCCCCAACGAACTCTACCACGTGGTGCAGCACCGCCAAGACGATCCCGCGGATACCGATGGAGACGGTATCGACGACATGACGGAAATGCGGGAGCCTGTCCGGCTCAGTCCTTTGAATCCTGCCCCCGCGGTCGCATTGATAGACGGAGCGGTGTCCATTCCCGATAGGGAGACCTTCAAGGAACTCTCCTACCAGGGCTTGGATGTCTTGATCGACGCCCATCTGGAAGATCTGGAATTCGTGAAGTTCTACATCATCGATTCGGACACCGACCATCCCCAAGTCTATTTCATGAACACCAACACGCACCGAGCCCACCGCAGCTTCGCGACGGCCGTCGGCCTCGATGGAGGAGGCGGAGCCCCGGCTGACGGAAACGCGGGCGGTGGGAACGTGGGGGGTGGGAACGCGGGCGGTGGGGGCCGCGTCGGGGGCGGTGGCGCAGCGGGCGGAAGAGGCGGCGGAGGACTCATCGTTCCCGGGCAGATGCGGGGCGAACTCGTCTATCATCCCCACGTCGACGCGCCAAATGGTGAGACAGGCCTCTATCGGTTTGAATTCGAACCCCGTGACGCCTATCCCTTCGCGGCGGTGCAGATGGCATACGAACTGCTCGCCGCCAACATGCCGGTCTTGCGCAACAACTTCGCCTACTACCCCATGCCTGAGGCGGCACTACCGCGCTATTGGCAGGAAAAGGAACTCTACGACGCGTCTCGTGTCATGATCCTGCTGGAAGAGGCAATCTACGCCAACGTCAACTATCTTCCCTTGAACCTGGCGGAGGGATACGGGCTGCTGAGGATGATGTCGCCAAACGAACGGCCCCATTCACGTGACATCGTCATCTATGAGGCTCTGCCCAACGAGATGCCCCGAGTCGGTGGCATCATCACCTCTGTCCCACAGACACCCCTCTCGCATGTGAACCTGCGGGCCATCCAGGACAATGTACCCAATGCCTATATCAGGGGGGCCCTCGAAAACGAAACGATCTCCGCATTGATCGGTAAACATGTCTATTTCAGGGTGGATGTGAACGGCTACGAGATCCGAGAAGCCACCTTGGCAGAAGTCGAGGCCCACTATGTCGACCTGCGTCCGACGGAGCCCCAAATCCCCATCCGCGATCTGTCGGTGACGGACATCACGCCCTTGGACGCCATGACCTTCGAGCAATCCTCGAGTTTCGGCGTCAAGGCGGCCAACCTGGCCACGCTGCGTACCCTCGGCTTTCCAGAAGGCACCATTCCCAACGGCTTCGGAGTCCCCTTTTATTTCTATGACGAATTCATGAAGCACAATGGGTTCTACGAAACAGTAGGCGCACTACTGGATGATCCCGACTTCCAACAGGACTACGATGTACAGGAGACGCTGTTGTCTGACTTCCGCCGGACCATCCGAGCGGGTGACATGCCCGATTGGATGTGGGATGCGCTGGCCGAATTGCAGAACGCCTTCCCCGAGGGCAGGTCTATCCGCTGCCGCTCTAGCACCAATAATGAAGATCTACCCGGGTTCAGCGGCGCCGGCCTCTATACATCGAAGACTCAACATCCCCACGAGGGACACATCTCCAAATCCATCAAGCAGGTCTTCGCCGGCCTGTGGAACTTTCGCGCCTTCGATGAGCGGCAGTTCTATCGCATCGATCATTTCGCGGCAGCCATGGGAGTACTGGTTCATCCGAACTATTCAGACGAGCTGGCCAACGGGGTGGGCGTTACCAAGGACCCGATCTACGGTACGGAGGGTTCTTACTACCTCAATACCCAGATCGGCGAAGACCTGGTCACCAATCCCGAAGCCCTCTCCATTCCCGAAGAGATCCTCTTGCCCGCAAGTGGCCCCAACTACACCCTCGTGCGTCCTTCCAATTTGGTCGCCGACGGCGAGCAGATCCTGTCGCGGACACACATCAGGGAACTGCAAAGTTATCTCGGGACCATCCACAGCGTCTTCCACGGCCTCTACAACATCCGCCGTGACAGTGACTTCGCCATGGAGATCGAGTACAAGATCACCAGCGAAGGCCAACTCGCCATCAAACAGGCCCGGCCTTGGGTCGATTGAATGCAACTAGGTTGAAACCACGGAGATGGGGACAGGCGTACCCTGCGCGAGCGCGCGATCAGATCATCAGCATGGACACTATTCGTACTTGCCCCGGGGAATCACTCAGTTAATGATCTTTTTACCAATGTGTCAGAGTTTCGCTCCCGTCATCACTAGAGATGGGAATACTTGCGCAGACATGGGTACGAGCAACCCGCGACACTCGAACTCCGTGAGGAGAACACCTGTTACATGTATGAAACCGTGATGACGGATTTCACTGTGGTGAATGGGCATTGGACGCCGACTTGGTGACAGAGCAGTTGTCTCTCACATACTCCAACCACCAGAGAATGCCCGCATCGGGATGGATCGCATCGATGTCCCGATTCCAGGCGGCATTCTCGTTTTCGCTCGAGCCGAGGTTAGAGGCGCCGCCAGGCTGGGTAAAAGGCCCTCTTACACCTTCCTTGGGGCCACACTGTAGCCAGGTACTGGCCAACACATAGCCATTGAACCGCTCAATTTCGTCACGGGTCTCTTTCAGTTGATCCAACTTCATCTCGTCCGTGTAGCGACCAACCCGCGAATAGTTGTAGAAATCTCTGTCCGATACATGGGTCTGCTTGCTGAAGCGGCCCCAATAGCCGCCTGGAGCATTCCCGGGGGTGGCCTCACTGTCGAACCAGGGCTTGCCGGCTTCAGGCTTTCCGAAATGCATGTTCAGGTCTTCGTTGGTCGGATCCTGCCTCGTGTTGTTGGCAACGACCAAATCGGGATTCGCCGATTTCGCGGCTTGGATCAGCGATTCCACTTGCCACCCCCGGGCCTTGACCGCCATGCCTTCATTGTCGGGATCAAGGATCACATGTTCAAAACCCGCGGTGGCCAACCATCGAGCGGTGTTGCCGATGGCCCTCTTGGCGTCTTTCTGAGTCCATTCCGCCAGGTCTTCCTTCGCCGTCGAGGTGCTCCAATACAGGCAGCCCACGATCGTGACCATGCCCCGCCGGTCGGTTGCCCTCAATATCCGCTCCAGCCGCTCCCGATAAAGCGGATTCAGGGAACTGTCCGGCAAATAGCCCTTCACATCCCCAAATCTTGACCCCATCAGAAAAACCGAGAGCGTGTTGACACCATAGGAGCGGAATAAGTCCAGCGCCGCGACCAGATCATCCGCCGTGGCATCGCTGACCAGCGCATTGGAACACCGCAGACCGATGATCTTGGTCGCCTTATCGTTGAGCAGGATCTGCTCGCCGCTGACCCTCAAGCGCGTATGTTCGGCATAGGCCAGTGGAGGCGTGATCGCAACCAGGAAGAGCCACAAGACTGCGTTGCGTATACTCATCGTGAAATCCTTTGCTGTGACATTGGCAGGGCGCCCTTCGACCGCCGACTCGACTTCGGCGTGCCTGCATTGTGGCTAGAACCATCAAGACTCTAACAAATTGACCAATGACTCGTTTTCAAGTCCGCCGCATGGGCCCCGAACCAGTGCCGCTTTCTCCCGGAGTCTACCCTAGGAAGTGCTTGCCAGCAGGCAGGCAACGTTGGGATGTGGGGATGTGAACTTCGAACGAGTCATCGTATTCACGGTCACCTACCTTCCAGAAGCGGTACCATGGGCATCCTCTTTAGGGGTCGGCGATCAAGCTCCAGAGAAATCCGCATTGCGTTCGGGCATCTTGGCTCCAATATCCTCTCGCCAGCGATGTAGCATGTCGAGGAGTTCCTTGGCCTTTTCAGGATACCTTCTCGAGAGATCCTCCCGCTCGCCAAGATCATTCCCGAGACGATAGAGTTCGTGTTTCTCTTCTTCGAAAAACTCGATCAGCTTCCAGTCTCCCGCGCGGATGGCGCCGCCGGGGGCCCATGTGCTCCCGTGGTAGTGGGGATAATGCCAATAGATCGCCTTTCGACCCAGCATTTTCTTTCCCTTGAGCAAGGGGGCCAAGTCCACCCCGTCACTGTGCTGGCTGGGCATCGCCGGCAAACCGGCCAACCCGAGAATGGTGGGATAGAGGTCCGTGCTTGTCACGGGCACCCCGCAGGTGCTTCCCGCTGGGCTGACACCCAGTGCCGAAAGATAGGAAGAGAAAGAAGGGCTGGTTCCTGGACCTCTCCATGAAAGCAATGGATTCATCCATCCCAAGTCGTCGACGAGGATGAAGACCACATTGGGTTTCTCGCTGGCGACTGCGAGGCTGCAGAGCAAGAGAAGCGAAGCGCTAGCGACACGAAAACCGGCGAATAGGGATCTGTTTGTCATCCCTAGTGCGGCCAGGCCACGCCGAAGCTGTCGTCTCGAAGCACCGGCGCAATATGACCGTCGGCAAAGACAACGTTGCCCTTCCCCCCCGTGACGTCACGCGATGGGGCATGGTGGAAGCCGGCGATGATGTCTGTGAATTGGCCGAATCCATCGGGTCCTGGCTTAACATTGTACTTGCTGCCAAACTGCCGTACGGCATTCTCGGCGTTGCCCTGATTGATGATGACCCAGAGGTCCGTATCATTGAGCCCCACGCTGTTGATGCCGGGCACGGCATAGGGACCTTCATCGGCAAAGACGAAGACATCGGAGGGTCGCTTGAGTTGAGTGAGTTTGCCCACACGTGCGTTGGCGTGCTTGGGACCCAAGTAGGAATTCATGGTGTAGTTGTGCCATGGCTCATAGAAACGGTCGTCCTGCTGGCTAGACCACTGCACATCGTTGGAAACGGTGGCTCCCTTCATTTTGGCGAGTGACTTGAAGGTGGGGCAGATCAGGGCTTTCGCCTCCGCCAGATATCTGAAGAATTCGCTGCCAAATTCGGGGTGATCCTTTAGATTGACCTGACTGTTGTACCAACGTTGGTGCCGGTAAGAGAAGGTGCCTTGAGCCGTTTCACCTGGCAGTTGCTGATCGGTATAAAAGTAGAGCTTGCGGGAATTGGGAAATCTCTCCTCATGCTCCTGGGCGTACATCATCAAGCCGAGGGCGAAACCCTTGAGGTTTCCCTGACAGACCACGGTCTGGGCCTGTTCCTTGACCTTGGTCAGGGCCGGCATCAGGATACCCATCAGCACGGCGATAATGGCGATGACCACCAGCAGCTCAATTAGCGTAAAACCCTTCTTCGCAGCTCTCATGGCGTATTCCTTAATATTTCGAGGGACATTGGGGCTTCATCTTACACTCGTACACAAAAGTCCAGGATGTCGCGACCCATACCTCGAATAATAATTGCACGCCACGACCCTCTAGCTATGTTTCGCGGTCATGTCACTCACTAGACGGCGTGATTGCAGAAACTGTGATATCGTCCTGCAAAGCCTGCTATTGAGGCCAGGCCACAGAAAAGGCATCGTCACGCAAGACCGGGGCGACATGGCCATCGACAAACGCACAATTGCCTTTCCCTCCGGTGACGCTGCTGGAGGGGGCATTATGGAATCCCGCAATAATATCGACAAATGTACCGTAGGCTCCCGGACCAGGTTTTACATTATCTTTATGGCCAAATTGACGGATAGCGTTTCTGGGCAAGTCATAGTTTGCCACGCCAATTACCCACAATACCGTGTCATTGAGCCCAGATGTGTTATATCCCTGTTCGCGATAAGGTCCCTCATCCGCATAGACAAACACCGTGCTGGGATTTTTAACCTGTGAAACTTTGGCGACGAGCGCTTGCGCCGCCTTGGGCCCTAAATACGCATTCTGGGTATAGTTATGCCATGGCTCATAAAACTGGTCATCCTGAACGCCTTCCCAGGACACGGTATCTGAAATTGTGGCCCCTTTGCTTCTGGCTAGCCGTTTAAAGCTCGGGCAGATTAATGCCTTGGCATCGGCCAGCAGCTTAAAGAACTCACTGCCATATTCAGGGTGTTTGAGTAGATTAACTTGACTGTTATACCAGCGTTGGTGACGTATACTGTAACTGCCCTGGGCCGTTTCTCCAGGATAGGGCTGCATTTGGGAAAAATAAGAAAAACGCGCATCCACAAATTGGCCATCCGAATCCTGGTTGTACATGGCTGTAGCCAAGGCGTACCCCTTGAGGTTTCCCTGACAGGCAATGGCCATGGCCTGTTCCTTGACCTTGGTCAAGGCCGGCATCAGGATCCCCATGAGTACGGCAATAATGGCGATAACGACCAGTAATTCGATTAGCGTGAAACCCTTTTTCGCAGCACTCATGATGACGCTCCTAAATGACTTTCGTTGACAGCATAAAAGTTGCGCACGTAAAAAGCTGACGCCGCCTTCAAAACAATAGATCAGAACGCATAGCAATTTCCAACAGTTTAGCGAATAGAAGCGGTTCAGTAAAGAAGTTAGTGCGTCAACTCCCGACCTTTGGACCGCCTCGACACCCGTTTAAGTACCCGTTTTAGCGATTAGATGCGCCTGATCACCCAACTGTCCCCTGCTATAGCACATTTTACTGACGCCCTCCCAGACCTCTTTAAGACATAATCTCCTTGCCTAGGCCATGAGAATGCCCATAATCTCGCCGGGCCGGACACCTAAGGGAATCACTTGTGGAACACCCATTTCGCCAGCCGGACGACTAGGATGGATGCATATGCCGGAACGTATGCTTGAACTCAGAGGCATTTCCAAACGCTTTCCGGGCGTTATGGCCCTCGATGGCGTCAGTCTCGAGGTTGCCGCCGGCACCGTCCACGCCATTGTCGGCGAAAACGGCGCCGGCAAATCCACTTTGATGAAGATCCTCATGGGGCTGTATCCCCAATACCAAGGAGAGATACGCTTACAGGGTCGAAAGATGGATCATCAGAGTGTGAAGCAAGCCCTGAATGGTGGCATATCCATGATTCACCAGGAACTGACCTACGTGCCCCACATGACCGTTGCAGAGAACATCTTCCTGGGAAAGGAGCCCTGCTACAAACTGCTCAAATGGATTAAAGGCCGGGACCTGCATGCGAGAACAGAGGCGCTGCTCCACCAGGCAGGCATGGACCTCGATCCCGGACGTCGTATGAGAGACTTGAGTGTCGCGGAGAGGCAGATGGTGGAAATTGCCAAGGCCATTTCCTACGACTCCAGGGTCATCATCATGGACGAACCGACCTCTGCGATTTCCGAGCGAGAGGCGCAGCGACTGTTCTCCATGGTCGCCGACATCAAGTCCAGCGGATCCACCGTGCTCTATATCACTCACAAGCTCGACGAGGTCTTCCGGCTTGCCGATGAGGTGACGGTGCTACGAGATGGACACTTGGTTGAAACATGTAAGGTTGAGGAGACCGATACCGAACAGTTAGTCGCCATGATGGTCGGACGCCAGTTGAAGGACATCTTTCCCAAACGAACGCAAGACCCAGGCCCGGAGATCTTGGCGGTAAAAAACCTGGGCAGGAAAGGCGTATTTCGAGATATTTCCTTTTCCCTGCGGAGGGGGGAAGTCCTGGGGATCGCCGGGCTGATGGCGGCCGGCCGTACCGAAGTCGTACGCTGTCTCTTCGGCCTTGACCCCTACGATCAGGGCCGGATCTTTATCAGGAATAGAGAGGTGACTATCAAGAGCCCGGCCGATGCCATCAGGCTGGGATTGGGATTTGTGAGCGAGGACAGGGCAATCACGGGACTCATACCCTGTCTGTCTGTTCGCAAAAACATTACGTTATCAAACCTGAACCGATGTGCCTGGGGCCCAGTGATTGTACCGAACAGAGAGAGACAGCTCGCCGATCAAACGATCGCGGACCTGTCGATCAAGACCACCAACGGAGACCAGAGAGTCAGCACCCTAAGCGGGGGCAATCAACAGAAAGTCGTACTGGGCAAGGCCCTGCTAGGCCAGCCCGACATTCTTATTCTCGATGAACCGACGCGTGGTATAGATGTTGGTGCAAAATCGGAAATTTACAAATTGATCCGCGCGCTGGCCGACGCGGGAAAAGCCATCATCATGGTGTCTTCCGATCTGGGCGAAATCCTGGGCATGAGTGATCGCATCATCGTGCTGCACAAGGGTACGATATCCGGCCGACTGCGGCAAGAGGAAGCCAGTCAGGAAAAGATTATGAAATATGCACTTGGGAGCACAAGACAATAAGTTAACATTTTATCCGCTCAGATTCAGGCTGGATTTGGTTGCAAAAGAAGTAGATCTAAAATTGAGAATTGAGAACTGCAAATTGAGAATTGGCGATGTCCCAACTATTGTAAGTTTTCAATTCTCAATTCTCAATTTGCATTTCCACTTTGCACACAGATCCTGGGAGTCAGAACCATGATCCAAGGGAATGACCATAGTTTTGCAGATCTATTACAGAAATATGGCTTGATCGTAGCGTTCCTCATCATCTGCGCGGTGATTTCGTTGCTCTCGCCTGCCTTTCTGACCGTACCGAACATTGTCAACGTCCTCCGTCAGATATCGATCAACGCCATCCTGGCCATCGGAGTCACCTACGTCATACTCACCGGGGGCATCGATCTGTCACTGGGTTCCATCGTGGCGATCACCGGCGTGTTGGCTGCCACGTTTGCCCATCCCAATACCCATCCGCTGATCGTGCCCCTCCTCATCGGCATTTCCGGTGGGATTCTCATCGGCATCTTCAACGGCATGGTGATTACACGATTCAAGGTAGCGCCCTTCATCGCCACCCTGGGCATGATGACGATTGCCCGAGGCGGGGCGTTGATCATTAGCGGCGGCAGGCCCGTCTCGAATCTGACCGATTCATTCAACTTCATCGGCGGTGGGGATCTCTTTGGTTGTCCCCTGCCGATCCTGATCCTGGCAGGGGTCTTTTTCTTCTCCTACTTTATTCTGAAGAATACGACACTGGGCAGATATATCTATGCGGTCGGCGGCAACGAAGAGGCAGCCCGGGCTTCGGGCATCAATGTGACTAAGACAAGGATTACGGCTTATGCCATTTGCTCCGGCTTGGCCGGTCTGGCGGGCATCATTCAGGCCTCGCGTATTACCACGGGACAGCCTAATGCCGGGATTTCCTACGAGTTGGACGCGATTGCCGCCGTCGTCATCGGTGGCACGAGCCTTGCCGGAGGCATCGGCAGTGTCGCAGGGACGGTCTTGGGCGCCTTGATCATCGGCGTGATCAATAATGGTTTGGATTTATTGAACGTTCCATCCTATTATCAACAGGTCGTGAAGGGGCTTATCATTATTGGAGCCGTCATTCTTGATAGGGAACAGGGCTCGAAATGAGGGGTTCTCGATGAAACGCGTTGAATTAAACGGAGGCACCTGCCATGCGTAAAGCTCTTCCTTTTGTTCTTCTGATATCCGCCGTGTTGCTCGTCTTCGTAGTACAGAAACGCAGATCGAGCGAACGGGATGGCGTCGTCATCGGCGTCAGTTTGCTTAATGTCTCCTACGAGTTTATCGTCAACATTAAAGAGGCCATGGTAATCAGGGCCCAGGAACTCGGTGTCAGGCTCATCATCAACGATGCGGAGAGAAGCGCTGAGAAACAGATACAACAGATAGAGAGCTTCATCGCTCAACGCGTCGACGCTATAATCCTGAATCCCTGCGAGGTCGAGGCCAGTTCGCCGGCGGTCGACAAGGCGATTCAAGCCCAGATCCCCATTGTCAACGTCAACTCCGAGACGCGCTCGGTACCGACGGCCTTTGTAGGTTCAAGGGATGAACAATCGGCGGAGATTGCCATCAACTTCCTGGCCGAACGACTCGAGGGCAAGGGAAGAATCGTGATGCTCTCGGGCTATCCGGGGCAGGCCGCCGAGATCAAGAGGTCCCAAGGCGCGAAATCTACTCTGAAGAAACATGCGGGCCTACAGTTGATTGCCGAGCAGACGGCCAATTGGAGCCGGGAGGAGGGAATGGCCCTGATGGAGAATTGGCTGCAGGCTTACAAAGATGAAATAGACGGGGTTTTTGCCCAGAATGATGAGATGGGGATGGGAGCACTGCAGGCCCTGGAATCAGCAGGCGTTAAAGACCGGATCGTGCTGGTCGGCGTTGACGCCATCGCAGATGCCCTCAAGGCGGTGAAGGATGGACGCTTGGATGCCACGGTCTTCCAGAACGCCAAGGGCCAGGGCAGCAGGGCCGTTGAAACAGCCCTGCAGATCATCAGGGGGGAGCCCTACGAGGAGGCGGTGTTCATTCCCTTCGAACTGGTCACGGCGGAGAATGTCGACGAGTATCTAGGGACCGGCGAGAAATGACTTGGACCCCAAATTGGCCAACTTTTTTGTTGCTGATCCCCTACGTGGAGGATGAGGGCTCACTCAAGGTCGTCTTCTAATGGAATCACGTCGAAGCTTCGCTGCAGCCTGTCTGGGCTACTCCTGCGAATCTTCGTTCGCGGACATGGCCACCCGGATGCCGATGATATCGAGATCCGGCAGCCACCATTTGCTCTTGGGGATCTGCGGATCGCCGAAACGCCAAAAATCCTCTTCGAACCCTCGGGCGGCACAGCGCAGATTTCTGGCCGGAGACGCGAAGTCTCCCCCTCGCGCGACGTGTACGCGGCCGGTCTTGGGTCCCTGGGGATCGACGACGGGGCTGGGGGGAGTCCTCTCGGCGTAGGTCTTGGCACTGTAGAAGTCTAGCACCCACTCAGACACGTTGCCTCCCATGTCGTACAGGCCCCAGGCGTTTGGTTTTTTCCGTGCGACCGGATTTGTCCCATCGGCGTTGTCCGCAAACCAGGCATGGTCGGGCAGGGCCTCTGTGTCACCGACGCTGCCGTAGGCTTCCTGGCTGCCGGCACGGTAGGCATACTCCCACTCCGCCTCGGTGGGCAATCGATAGGGCTTGCCGGTCTTCTGTGCGAGCCAGCGGCAAAAGGTCATGGCGTTGTGCCAGGTCATGCCAATCGCCGGGTGTTGGTGGTCATAGCCCATGGTCATGTCCCCGAAGACGGGTGTAGGACCTGTGATGGCATCTACCTCGCCACCGGCGGCGCTGGGGTTTTTTTGAGCCGCCTGAGCCCTTTCGAAGGCTTTCTTGGCCGTGTGTGTTTCCTCATAGTAGGCCAGAAAGAGTTCGATGGTGATTTCGGTGGTGCAAAGGTAATAGGGACTCACACGCACCTGGTGCTGGGGACTCTCGTGTTTCTCGCGACCGGCTTCATCGGACGGACTGCCCATTGAGAAAGTTCCCCCCGGTACCTGGACCATCTTTATCGCGAGAGACTTGCCACCTTGCACCGGGATGGCCTCGGTATATGTCTGGAGAGGCGTCGCCGATGCCGCGTAGGCGGACAGCGCCCAAAGCAGGCCACAGTGGGCCGTCCAAGTTTGCAGTGTTTTCATGAATCGGTCCCCAAGGCCCCGTGGATTAAATTTGCTGTCAGCGAAGATTCGGGACACTCCATAAACTAGTTTATCCCAAGTGGACCGACTCTGCGAGCAAAAAGCGGGTCTGAGGGAGCAACTGCCTGGGCACAGTTAATCATGGCTCCCAACACGCCGATATGGTATAAGGGACCTAAGAGCACCTACGCAAAATGAGTCTGCATTCGAGCGGCTTATTTTCCCTCTGGACGGCGTCAGGCTCCATCGACCATCCTCGGATGGCCTGCTTCGCCTTCCTTGCCAGAGGCACGAAACGCTCGC
>JADFMM010000416.1 GCA_022563885.1 Planctomycetota bacterium
ATAGACCGTCTTATTCACCACAGTGTGATCTTGGAATTGAACCTCAAAAGCTATCGCATGGAAGCAGCCCAGAAAAGCCAGCGAAAGGTCCGATAATTTTTCGACCCCCTAGGGGGTCCCTCCCAGGGGGAAACCCAATGAGAATCGTAACCGGTAAAACCAATTGTCGCTGAGGGAAAGAATAGTTGACGCTGGTCAGCGATGGTTGGGAGTCATGTCAAATGAAAACTGTTCATTGTTTTTTTGTTATCTGCCTCTCGATTTGGGCAAGCAGCGGAGTTGCCGAAACGGAACGGCGTAATTTCGTGTTCATCCTGGCTGACGACCTGGGGATCACGGATCTAGGCGTCGAGGGGAGCACCTTTTACGAGAGTCCCCACATCGACAGTCTGGCTCGGTCGGGCATGCGCTTTCGACGCGGATACGCCACCTGCCAGGTATGCAGTCCCTCGCGTGCCAGTATCATGACCGGCAAATACCCAACTCGCCTGGGCATTACCACCTGGATCGGCGACCGGGCCGGGCGAGATTGGAAACGAAACACGAAACTCTTGCCGGCGGCCTACACACGGCGCTTGGATCATGGGGAGACCACGCTGGCGGAGGCCTTGCGTGCCGCGGGCTATCGCACTTTTTTTGCCGGCAAGTGGCACCTGGGCGACGAAGGCTCCTGGCCGGAAGACCACGGCTTTGAAATCAATAAAGGAGGCTGGGACCGCGGTTCCCCGGCGGGCGGTTATTTCGCGCCCTACGTCAATCCGCGTCTGGAAAGCGGACCCGATGGCGAATCACTGCCGCTGCGCCTGGGACGCGAAACCGTCCGCTTCATCGAAGACCATAGAGACGAGCCCTTTCTGGCCTACCTGTCCTTCTATTCGGTACATGGGCCTATTCAAACGACTCAGAAAAAATGGCGCAAGTATCAACAGAAAGCGGCGCGGAATCCCCATGACGGCGCACGGTTTCTCGTGGACCGTCGCCTACCCGTGCGCCAGGTGCAGGATTGTCCCATCTATGCCGGCATGATCGAGGCCATGGATGAGGCGGTGGGCATGGTGCTGGACAAACTCGAGGCCCTGGGCCTCAGCCAAAACACCGTGGTCTGCTTCACGTCGGACAATGGTGGCGTCTCCTCCGGCGATGCCTTTTCCAGCAGCATGCTACCCTATCGAGGTGGCAAGGGGCGACAATGGGAAGGCGGGATTCGGGAGCCCTATTACATTCGTGTGCCGGGTATGACGACGCCGGGTTCCGTGTGTGATGTCCCGGTGACGGGGACAGATTTTTACCCCACGATCCTGGAGCTGGCCGGATTGCCATTGAACCCGCAGCAGCACCGAGACGGGGTGAGTCTGGTGCCGCTCCTCCAAGGCCACAACATCGACGAGCGTGACCTCTTCTGGCACTATCCACACTACGGCAATCAAGGGGGAGAGCCCTCCTCGATTATCTGTTCGGGGCCGTGGAAGCTGATTCACTACTGGGAAGACGGCCGTGACGAACTGTATCACATTGGCCGTGACATCGGAGAGCAGAATGACCTGGCCGCCCAGCATCCGGAGAGACGGGACACCCTGCGACAAAAACTGGACCGCTGGCTGGAAGAGGTCGGGGCGAACCTGCCGACCTTGAATCCGCTCTATGATGCCCGGCGGGCCGAGCGCCAAGCCGTCACCATGCGCACCAGGACCCTGCAGAACCTTGAAAAACGACACGCCGATTACGTCCGCGTCGACTGGCAACCCGACAAAACTTGGTGGGGAAGCTTGCCTTCAACCGAAGACTAGTGCTGTGTAACAGTCGTACTTGTGATAGAGCGTTACTTCGATCTGCTTCTCACTAATTCCTGTATATTCTCATAGGATATATCATCAGGGGCTTGCTCAAGGTCGCTGAGTTCTTTCACTGCTCCTAGAATCCAAGTATCATAATCATCCCGTGTGTTTATTTGAATATCTTCCGTGATGGATCCTGCAACAGTTCTGGCATCATCTTGCTTCAGGGTGTTGTATTGATGAACAATTTTATAACCCACGATACTGCTTCGTTTGGGCACGGCATGATCAGGCACATACAGACTCCACTCAAAGAATTTATCACCTTTCTGAGTCTTTATTAAGTGATATCCTTTGTACTCGACATCCAGGCTTGCAATCGGTTTTAACGCATGAATTGCTACGGGTAGCTTGGGTAATCGCCCTCCAAATGTCAAATCCTCAAACAACTGGTCTTGATCAGGATTCCCATCATCAGCACTTCGCCAACAGACAATCACACTACCATCCGGCATGGTAAAGGCCACATGTACAGTAAGGCTACGAAAGCGGTCACTACCAAAACTACCAAGCTCAGCCATAGGTGCCGTTTCTTTGGTATTTTCCAAGCGACACTCTTCAGGCGGTTCTGTTCGAAATAGATCCTTGGGAAACTCTACATCAAATTCAATCTGGTCGATCTCGAGCAGGAGCATCAACTCATCAGCATTTGGGGGTTTTTGCCACATTTGAACTCTCGTTAGCTCACCTGTCATTGAAGAAAGCCAGCTTTTGACTTTCGTTTGCATACCACCATTGGATCCAGGAAAGCTAAGTTCTCCTTCCCATATCCCACATTCCACTCCTTGAATGACTTCGTCACCGACCTTGACAAAACCATTCACGCTATCAACTCCGCCAAATACCTGAGCCAAAAACCTATATGCAGAGTTATGAGCCTGAAATCGGGCATGAAAATCTGTCAGTCTCTCGAAACGAATCAATCTCGTCGACTCTCCCTTAAGGGAACGCCTATAAGAATCCCTCATAACATATTGCCCGTCAGATACCGTCGTAAAAAAATATCTAGGCTGACCGGTCCTTTCATCTATCGAACCTGGCTTGATCATCTTATAACATCCATGCTCCAAATCGAACCAGTGTTCTATGGGCACTTTAACAAACTCTGGTTTGGCTTTACCGTTAGCCGGCATATAAACCCATCCGTGAGTATGAATCGTTCTGGCATTCTTGTACCGGTTAATGGCTTCAGTTAAACCAAAGGCAGGCGTCACTGATTTGTCCATAGTGATGATTAAGAATAACGCTGCCACCACCACCATTGCTACCGAGGAAACTCTCGCCATTCTATTGTTCATGATAGATCTCCAAATCGAATTCGGCTTTGCCATCTGAGTCGTCGAGTCACACCCAAGTTTTTCGCTTACAGTACTTTCGATTCGAGCAATCACAGGCCTCATGGAATCCAAAAAGTCACTCAACCGTTGCGCATCAATCTTCAAATCGCTGACATATTGGCGGCAATTGGAACATTCTCTCAGGTGGCTCGCCGTTTCACGGTCACTATAGGGATCAGAATGTTCCGTCACTAATTCTGCAATTCTATCCTGCTTGGTTTCACAGTGCTTGTTCATGATGCACCTCCTGGGGTGCCAATGATGGTACGCAACTTCTTCCTAGCTCTGCTGATTCTGGCAAACGCTGCTGCAGTACTGATATTTAGTTTTTCTGCGACACCTTTAGCGCTTTGCCCGTCGAAATAATAAAGCATGAGCGGAAGCCTATACTCTTTGTCGAGTTGCCTTAGGGCAGATTGGAGTTTGAATAAGCTGCTATCGTTGTCCCGACAAACAGCATCGTCAGTTACAAGCTCTCTTGTTTTGTTGTCAAGAATCCTTCTCTTCCGCTTTTCGTCACGCATAAAGTCCAGGCACAGATTCTTTGCGATCCGAATGATCCAGGGGCCAAAACACTCGACACGCTTCAGTCTATGGCTATCTGAAAATCCTTTAAGAAGCGTCTGTTGCGCTAAATCTTCTGCGTCGTGTCTATTTCCAAGCATGCCGAAACAGACTCCAAAGACACAAGCGGAGTATTCTTTCACAAAGGCGGTATAGGCCG
>JADFMM010000147.1:0-12780 GCA_022563885.1 Planctomycetota bacterium
AATATACAATTCGTACG
Organism: Planctomycetota bacterium; assembly: GCA_022563885.1. GTDB lineage: Bacteria > Planctomycetota > Phycisphaerae > Sedimentisphaerales > Anaerobacaceae > JAIPFM01. The sequence goes on from JADFMM010000147.1 coordinate 18, forward strand.
TCCCACCCTGTGGATGTTCTTCGCAATGCCGGTGATCGGCCTCTGCATGTTGGGGTCGGCGCGTGCCCAGGCCGAGGCGACCCCCCGTCCCCCCAACATCTTGTTCATCATGATCGACGATCTGGGCTGGACCGATCTCCACTGCCAGGGCAACGCTCTACTGGAGACCCCGAACATCGATCGTCTGGCCACGCAAGGCATGCGCTTCACCGACGCCTATGCGGCTGCACCGGTGTGTTCCCCGACACGGGCAGCGATCATGACCGGCCTTTCACCGGCGCGACTCGCGATCACCAATCATATCCCCGACCAGAAGCGATTCCAACCGGACAACGCAACGCTGCGGTCGGCCGAGACGGTCAACTTTCTGGCGTTGGACTATGTCACCATCGCCGAGCATCTTAAGCGGGCCGGTTATGCCAATGCGTTTATCGGCAAGTGGCATCTTTCGGGCACGCGGAGCGAAATGAAAACTGCCGAGCCCAAGCGGCGTCCCGAGTTCCAGGGATTCGATCGTAATGTTGGCGGGTGCTGCTATGGGGGGCCGCCCAGCTATTTCGAGCCCTATGGCATTCCCAGCATCGAGGCCCGACAAGACGGCGCATACCTGACCGATCGTTTGGCGGATGAAACCATCGACTTCATCCGCAAACATCGGGACCGACCCTTCTTCATCGCCCTGTGGAACTATACGGTGCATTGGCCCATGCAGGCGCCGCAGCCCCTGATCGATAAGTACAGCTCTCGTACCGGGCTCAAGGATACTCGCTACGCCGCCATGATCGAGGCCATGGACGGGGCCGTAGGTCGCATATTGAAGGCCTTGGACGAACTTGAACTCGCGGAAGAGACGCTCGTTGTCTTTACCTCCGACAACGGTGCCTTCGGCGGCGTGACCGATCTGACGCCGCTGCGCGCCGCGAAAGGATACCTGTACGAGGGCGGCATCCGCGTGCCGCTGATCGTCCGATGGCCCGGCCGCATTGAACCTGGCTCGATCTGTAGGACACCGGTGATCAGCATGGATTTCTACCCGACCCTGTTGGAGGTCGCCGGTATTCAAAGGCAACCCCACGAACCGCTCGACGGTGAGAGCCTGCTGCCCTTGTTCAAACAGACAGGACCTCTGCGGCGAACGGCCCTTTACTTCCACTATCCCAATTACGCCTTTCACCGCGGCAACCGTCTGGGCGGGGCCATACGGAAAGGTGACTACAAGCTTATTGAATGGTATGAGGACGGATCGGTGGAACTCTACAATCTGGCAGAGGACATTGGCGAGCGAAACGACCTGTCCAAGCAAAAGCCACACCTGGCCCGAGAGATGAAAACTCAGCTCGACCGATGGCTTCGAGAAACCGGCGCCAAGATGCCGAAACCAGTGATCAGTAATCAGTGATCGGCAGGTAGTATTCGGTTTGGGCCGCCACTCGACTACTTGCTTACTGATTACCGATTACTGCTTACTGATTCTGATTGCCCTTCAGGCTTGTTTTATCTTGATTCACTATATTCCCAGTGGTATCCTCTTTATAATACGCTACAGACAGACGTAGTCGCAGGATCCGTTTCCCCACACGATTGAGCGGTGTTCCTTGAAGAAAGTGTCAGATAATGATCCGATTGATCCTCTTTATTGCCCTGCTCGCCTCTGCCGGTGTCGCTGGCGGGGAACGCATTGAATTCCATCGGGACATCCGCCCGATTCTCGCCGATCGCTGTTTTCGATGTCATGGTCCCAATGAGAAGGATCGTAAGAGCCACTTGCGGCTTGATCAAGCCGAGGGTGAAGAGGGAGCCTATCGTACCCATAAAGGGACAACGGCCCTGAAGCCGAGAAACCTCGAGGACAGCGAACTCTGGTATCGCATCACGACTGAAAACCAAGATGACGCCATGCCTCCTGCCGAATCGCACAAAAAGGCACTCAGCGGCGCAGAGAAGCAACGCTTCAAGCAATGGATCCTCGAAGGTGCCCAATACCAGGATTTCTGGGCATTCATTCCACCGCAACCCTCCCCTCCACCCCAGGTGAAAGACGCGTCGTGGAGAGAGGGGATCATCGATCCTCGCGTGATGGCCCACCTCGAAAAGAAGGGGCTCACGCCCAAGGGCGAGGCAGACAAACGCACGCTGATCCGCCGCCTCACCTTTGACCTGACGGGACTGCCGCCTTCGCTGAAGGAGATCGAGGCATTTCTTGAGGATTCCTCTGCGGGGGCCACTGTCGCTTTGGTGGATCGCCTCCTCGGCAAACAGTCCTATGGTGAACACATGGCCCGCTATTGGGCCGACCTGGTGCGATTCGCCGACACCAATGGCATGCACAAGGACTTTCCTCGTGATTTTTCGACTTACCGCTCCTGGCTGATTCGAGCCTTCAATGACAACTTGAGGTTCGATGAGTTCGTCAAGTATCAGGTAGCAGGTGACCTCTACCCGGAGGCAAGCCGGGACCAGATGATCGCATCGGGATTCAACCGGCTCCACCTCATTATCGACAGAGGCACCGCACTTCCCGAGGAAAGTCACCACAAGAACGTGCTGGATCGGGTGGCGGCATTTGGCACGACCTTCCTGGGCTTGACGCTTCAGTGCGCCCAATGTCACGACCATAAGTATGATCCCATAAGTCAAAAAGAGTACTACCAATTGTACGCGTTCTTTAACAACTTCGATGGCGAGCCGGAGACCGGCAAGGTCGACAAGGGCTGGCGGCAGGCACCCTTCATCATGCTCACGACGCCGGAGCAGGACGAGACGCTGGCAGCGCTGAGAGCGGACGAGGATGCCGCGAGTGCCGAAGTCAAGAAGATGCGGGCAGCGGAAAAACAAGCTCAGACCTGGCCCAAACTCGAAAAAGCATCGGTTCCCTGGATCTGGAATGACAAGGACTTGAATTCTAAAACGGTGGAGTTCAGCAAGACGCTTACCCTCAAACAGAAACCCGAGTGGGCCCTCGTGCGTTACGCCTCCATGGGTGAAGTTGAGGTGACGGTCAACGGTAAGACGCTGGGCCGAGCGTTCGCGTGGGATCGCGGTTTGAAAGTTGAGCTGAGCGCGCTGTTGAAACCGGGTGACAACCAGATCCATGCCAGGGCAAAAGGGGCAAGGGGTTTTGCCTTTGAGCTACAGTACAAAGTCGCCGGCCAGGAGTTCACGCTGGCGTCGGGTCCCGCATGGCAGGCCAGGGGTGACAAGAGTGACAAGGGTGAACCGTGGCAGCCCGCACTGGAGGTTCACAACGCCAAGCACAAGGAGGGCTGGTCTGAAAGAACAAAATCACCGAAAATAATGGACTTGGAGGCACAGCTGGCACAGGCCAAGAAGAGCAGGGACAACCTACTCGCCAAGATCCCCGCCGCGATGGTCATGCGGGATAGAGCCAAACCCAAGCGCACACACGTATTGATTCGAGGCGCCTACGACGCGCCGGGCGAGCAGGTTCAACGCAACACGCCTGCCTTCCTGCCTGCTTTAAAGAAGAAGGAGGGTTTCTATACACGGATGGACTTGGCCGAGTGGCTGGTTGCCGAGGATCACCCCCTCACGGCGCGGGTGGCCGTGAATCGCTTCTGGCAGCAATTCTTCGGCGTCGGGCTGGTCAAGACCTCCGAGGACTTTGGCGCCCAGGGAGAATGGCCCAGCCATCCCGAGTTGCTGGACGCTCTCTCTTTTGGGTTCATGGAATCCGGCTGGAACGTGAAGAAGCTGGTCCGGACGATCGTGCTTTCGAAGACCTATCGCCAGATTTCCGACGGGACGCCTGAAGAATTCCTGCGCGACCCCGAGAATCGCGATCTGGCCCGCGGATCCCGTTATCGCATGGACGCCGAAATGATCCGCGATCAGATTCTCTTCCTGAGCGGCAGACTCAATACGACGATGTACGGCAAGAGCGTCAAGCCACCTCAACCGCCTGGATTATGGAAAGCCGTGAGTATGGCTGCCCCGTTGACCTATGTCCCGGACACAGGGGACAAGATTTACAGGCGAAGCTTCTACACCTACTGGCGCCGCGGCATGCCGCCGCCGCAGATGACGATCATGAACGCACCCTCTCGCGAGTTTTGCCTGGCCCGACGCGAGCGGACCAACACGCCTCTGCAGGCGCTGTTGCTCATGAATGAGCCGGAATTCTTCAAGGCGGCCAAGGCCTGCGCAGAGAACACGCTCAAGGAAGCCCAGGGCGATCCCAGCAGGGGCTTGAGTCTCCTGTACGAGAAGGTCACGTCTCATAGGCCCGATCAGGAGCGACTCCGGCTCCTGGAAGACACGTTAGAGGGATTTCGTGAACTCTACAGAAACGACAGGGCCCTGACGGAGTCTCTGGTTCCCGAACTCAAAAAGGCCGATCTCGAACCAGGGGCGAACTTGGCCGCATGGACCATGGTGACTCACGGTCTATTCAATCTCGAGCTCGCAAAGGTGAAACGATGATGATAAACCCCTTTCAACAGTTTTGCGATGTTCAAAACCGTCGCCAGTTCATAAAGAACGCGAGTATCGGCCTAGGCGCCGCGGTGGTCAGCAGCATGACGGGCCCCCTGTCGGCCGCACCGCCGCGTGGCCTGCATCATGCACCCAAGGCCAAGCGGGTCATCTTCCTTTTTATGGCCGGTGCACCGAGCCAACTGGACCTGTTTGACTACAAGCCGGACCTGGAAAAACTGCACGGCCAACCTCTCCCCAAAGAAATAAGCCGTGGCCAACGTGTCACCACCATGACACGGGGCAAGGAACAGGTGATCTGTGCTTCGATCTTCAAATTCTACCGCAAGGGCAAGAACGGTATCTACTGGAGTGAGTTGTTGCCCCATATCTCTTCCATGGCGGATGACATCTGCCTGATCAAGTCCACCCATACCGAGGCGATCAATCACGATCCGGCCAAGACTTTTTTCTGTACCGGTGCCGAAATACCCGGCAAGGCCAGCATGGGCGCCTGGCTGAGCTATGGGCTGGGTACGATGAACAGAGACCTGCCGGAGTTCATCGTGCTGACATCGGCCTTCTGGTCGGGGAAGGTCAACGTCCAGGCGCTCTACAGTCGTCTCTGGGGCTCCGGCTTTCTTCCTTCGCAACATCAGGGCGTCGCCTTTCAGTCGGTGGGCGACCCCGTGCCCTTTCTCTCCAACCCCGCGGGCGTCAACCGCAAGGCCCGCCACCAGATGCTCGACTTCGTGGCGAAGATCAACCAGGAGCAACAGGTCCTCACCGGGGACCCCGAGATCCAGACCTCCATCGCTCAGCAGGAGATGGCCTTCCGCATGCAGATGTCTGTGCCCGAACTCACGGACTTGAGCACTGAACCCCAGGCCATCATGGACATGTATGGTCCCGAGGTCCACAAGACCGGCTCCTTTGCCCGCAACTGCCTGCTGGCGCGGCGCATGGCCGAGCGTGACGTGCGCTTCATTCAGCTCTTTCATCGCGGTTGGGATCACCACACCGCGCTGCCCAAGCACTTGCGGGGACAGGCCAGGGATGTGGACCAGCCCATCGCCGCCCTGCTGAAAGACCTCAAGCAACGCGGCCTGCTAAATGAGACCCTCGTCGTATTCGCCGGAGAATTCGGACGCACCACCTATGCCCAGGGATCGAGGGACCGCGAGAACTACGGGCGTGACCATCACCCCCGCTGCTTCACGACCTGGATGGCGGGCGGCGGCATCAAGGGTGGCATCAGCTACGGTGAGACCGACGACTTCTGTTATAACATTGCCAAAGACCCGGTCCACATCCGCGACTTTCACGCCACCATGCTGCATCAGCTCGGCATCGATCACAATCGCCTGGCCTTCCCCTACCAAGGACTGGATCAACGGCTGACCGGTGTAGAGGAGAGTCGTGTGATCAAAGAAATCTTGAGTTGAGGTCATAAATATGAACGCTTTTCCCTCTCGTCGCATTCCCCTGGCCAGATGCCTCCCGGCGCTCGCGCTGACATTGGGCATCCTCACGAGTGCCTCCAACTCCATTGTGAGTGCTGCCTTTGATCTCACCTTGCGCGGCTTAGCCCAAACGGCGGACGGGTCTTGGCAACGGACAGTCAGTAGAGAACAGTGGCAAGCGAAAGAGACGGCGGTCGTCATCTGCGACATGTGGGATTACCACCACTGCCGCAATGCGACGCTGCGCGTGGGCGAGATGGCCCCGCGCATGGACCGGGTCGTCGCGGCGATGCGCAGGCAGGGCGCGCTGGTCGTCCATGCGCCGAGCAGTTGCATGGAGTTCTATCAAGATCATCCCGCCCGCTTACGAGCCCAGGCGGCACCGGCCGCGCAGAACAAGCCAGAAGACATCAATCGCTGGTGTAACGATATCCCAGGCGAGGAGATGGACCTCTATCCAATCGATCAAAGCGACGGCGGGGAAGATGACGCCCCCCTGCTTCACGAGCAGTGGGCCGCCTACTTGACCTCCATCGGACGACGGGCGGGGGCACCGTGGAAGCGCCAGATCGATACCCTCACGGTCGACCCTGATCGTGACATCATCAGCGACCAGGGTGACGAGATATGGAACGTGATGGAGCAACGTGGCATCAAGAACGTCGTACTGGTAGGGGTACACACGAACATGTGCGTCCTGGGACGCCCCTTCGGACTGCGTCAGATGTCGAAGAACGGCCGCAACGTCGCCCTGATGCGTGACATGACCGACACCATGTATAACCCGGCACGCAGACCCTACGTCGCCCACTATCGAGGCACGGACCTGATCGTCGAACACATCGAGAAGTATGTTGCCCCAACGATCACCAGTGACCAGATCATCGGTGGGGAGCCCTTTGCGTTCAAGTGGGATGTGCCGACAAAAGTGGTCATCGCGATCGCCGAGGCGGAATACCAGACCTGGGAGACGCTGCCGGCGCTGGCCAAGAAGATCTGGACCCGGCAGCGCGGCTATGAAGTGACAGTTGTCATAGGCGACGCCGAGAAGCACGATATTCCCGGGCTCGCCGAGGCCTTGAAGGATGCGGATGTGCTGGTGTTGAGCGCACGCAGACAGGCCTTGCCCAAGGACCAGGTGCAGGCGATTCGCGACTATCTGGCAGCGGGTAAGCCCTTGCTCGGGATCCGCACATCGAGCCATGCCTTCGCCGCGCGGGGCAAGGGTCCGAAGAATCACGTCGAATGGCCCGAATTCGATCCGCAGGTACTCGGTGGAAATTACCACGGCCATTACGGGAACCATGATCCGTCTGAAATCACCGCGGTCGAAGGAGCGACCGAGCATCCGATCCTGGCCGGCGTCACACTACCCTTCTCGTCCAAAGGCAGCTTGTATAAGAACCATCCGCTGGCTCAGAACGCCACGCCTCTGCTGATGGGTACCATCGAAGGTGACCGCTCCGAGCCGGTCGCCTGGACCCATAGTTTCGGTGAAAGCAAGGTGTTTTACACCTCGCTGGGTCATGAGAGCGATTTCCAGCAGCCGGCCTTCGAGAAGCTCTTGTGGAATGCCATGGAGTGGATGCGCGTCTTGCCGAGTGATGTGCCGGAACAGCCAGTGGTCAGTAAGCAGTAATCAGTGATCAGTAGCCGATAGCTAACTGCTAACAGACAGTAATCAGTAGCCGGTTGCCTGATGGGCACATTGGGCTGTGGCGACTGGTCATCCCGAGATCGGGTCGGTTCCTAGATGATCTCCCTAATTGGCATTCCTTCGACAAAGGTGAGTCGCTCATCCCGTCCCAGATGGGGGTAGGTCAGTTTGTGCTGATCGAGCCCCAGTTGATGCAGGATCGTGGTGTGCACGTCGCGGAAATGATAGGGTCTTTCCACGGCCCGCAATCCGATGGCGTCCGTGGCCCCCACGACTTGACCGCCTCTAATGCCACCTCCGGCCATCCACATGGTAAAGCCAAGGTTGTGGTGATCTCGGCCTCGGCCGGATTGCGCCTCGGGAGATCGCCCGAATTCGCCTCCCCAGAGGACCAGGGTCGAATCCAGGAGCCCCCGCCGTTTGAGATCCTTCAATAGCCCGGCCACGGGTTGATCCGTTTGCCTTGCCATACGCAGGTGGTTCTCTTCGATGTCATCGTGAGCATCCCAGGTCAGCTTCCCCGATCCCCCGCCGGACACGACGCAGATGAAGCGCACGCCATTTTCAACCAGCCGGCGAGCCATGAGACAGCGACGGCCATAGTCGTGGGTAGGTTCGTTCCCGACGCCGTAGAGGTCCAGGGTCTCCTGTGGCTCGGTTGAGAGGTCCAGTACACCGGGCGCCTCGGTCTGCATCTTGAAGGCCAGATCGTAGGCGTTGATTCTGGCGGAAAACTCGTGATCCTCGGCGCCGAGATTCGCGGTGTTCAGATCGCGGATCAGTCTCAGCGTCCGTTTGCGCTCCTGCATCGAGATGCCCTCGGGCAAGTCCAGATTCAACACCGGTTTTTCGCCGGAGCGAAACATGGTGGGCTGATAGTTGGCCGGCAAAAACCCCTGAGCGTACATGGGCTGACCGGCCGGCAAGGCCCCATCCGGATCGGGCATGACGACGTAGGCGGGCAGGGAATCCGACTCCGAACCCAGCCCATAGGTGAGCCAGGATCCCATGCTGGGCGCCCCGGGCACGATGCGACCGGTGAAGAGTTCATACTGTGCCGCGGAGTGGACCACGCTGTCACCGTAGCAGGAGCGAATAACGGCCAGGTCATCCACGCAGGTGGCGATATGGGGAAACAGATCAGACACTTCGATCCCGCTCTGTCCATACTTGCGGAAGGTACGGTGGGTCCCAAGCAGTTTTGCGTCCTTTTTGACGAACTGATACTTTGCCTCGCCGAACTCCGCGGGTCTTTTTTGTCCACTCAACTTGTTCAGCAAGGGCTTGGGGTCGAAGGATTCGAGGTGACTCGGCCCCCCCGCCATGTAGAGAAAAATGACGGACCGCGCCTTCGCCGGCAAATGAGGGGCTCGGGGTGCTAAAGCATGGGGGGGATTGCGACCCTCTTCGGCGTGAAGCAGGGAAGCCAGCGCCAGTCCGCCGAAGCCACAGAAGGCATCGCGAATGAACTCCCGACGGGTTCGGGTCGGGCGGCTATGGGGGAAGGGTCGTTCAGAGTACATAGAGAAAGGCGTTCAGGTTAAAGAGTGCCAGGGTGAATTCGCGCAAGGACTGTTCGCGCAGAAACTCGAGGGCCAATTCGGATTCTTGGCCAGAGGGTTTTCGACCGGCGATCAGCCGCCAGGCCCTCTCGATTTGCTGCTGAGAATCGTCGCCGACTTCTTCTCTCAGCCGGTCCGCAAGGACCTCGGCCAACTCGTTGGACAGACGGCCATTCAAAAGCTCCAATGCCTGCGGCGCATGGGTGCTGGATTCTCTTTTGGGGCAGCTATTCTGCAAGGTCGGTTGATCGAAGACTTCCAAGAAGGGTATTCTCAGATTGCGTTTCGCGATCAAGTAGACGGAGCGCCGGTCATGCTGCCGAATATCCTCCGTCACCGTCCACTGGCTGGGTTTATAGAGTAGCTTGACCATCTCCGCCTCCACCGGCACCGTCACGCTCTTGCCATACATCTGCCTGTTCAAACGGCCTGCGGCCACCAACAGTGCATCGCGAATCTCCTCGGCCCGCAGACGACGACGATTGAAGCGCCACAGCAGCCGATTCATCGGGTCGATTTGCAGAGCGTGTTCGGACGGCTGCGTCCGGGAGGACTGACGATAGGTGTTACTCAGCATCATCAGGCGATGCAGGGGTTTCAATCGCCAACCGGACTCGATCAGTCGAAGCGCCAGGGTGTCCAGCAATTCGGGATGGCTGGGCGACTCCCCATTTTTGCCGAAATCGTTGGGGGTATTGACGAGGCCATTGCCAAAGTGGTTGAGCCAGAGACGATTGACCAGCACGCGAGCGGTGAGCGGGTTCTTGGAGTGCGTGATCCACTTCGCCAGCGCGGTTCTGGGGGCAGGGTAATCCTGCGCTCGAATCAAACGTTCGTCCGCAGTCAACACGCGCGGAGGACGCATCTGAACGAGATTTCCTTTGCGCTCCCAGACGCCTCGTTCGAGAACATGAATGTCCGTGCGGGTTTCAATATTATTCTCAATCGTCGTGACGGTTGGCAGAGGCGGTGGCAGTAGCCTTTGAAGCGCGCCGATCTTGTCTCGCAACGGACCCTGTTCCGCCTTGTCACCGTCTGACTCCTTCAGCTCCTCTAGCTGTCGGCGCAGTTCTGCAATCTGACCGCTCAGCGCTTCGGTCGCCTTGTGCCACTGATCTCTCTTGTCCTGCGGCGCGATCGTTTCGTTGTGCTCTCTGGAGGCACCCAGATAGGCTTGCAGAGAATAGTAATCTTCCTGGGTGATGGGATCGAACTTGTGGTCATGGCAGCGGGCACAACCTATCGTCAGACCGAGAAATGCGGAACCTATGATATCCGTGCGTTCGATCAAGACTTCGTTGCGACTCACCGCAACTTCCGGATTGCCGGCATTGCGCCGCACCGGGCCCAGGCGATGAAATCCCGCGGCAATCAATTGATCATATTCCACGGGCTCAATTTCGTCCCCGGCGAGTTGCTCCCGAATAAACCGATCGAAGGGCTTGTCTTCATTGAAGGAGCGGATGACATAGTCCCGAAAGCGCCATACGCCCGGTAGTTCACGGTCATATTCGAATCCCTCGGACTCCGCATAGCGAACGACATCCAGCCACATCTGCCCCCATTTCTCTCCATAGTGGGGGCTCTCGAGCAACCGGTCAACTAGACGCTCGTATGCATCGGGGGCATCGTCGTTCACGAAGGCATCGACTTCATCCGGTGTAGGGGGCAGTCCCAGCAGATCGAAGGTGGCGCGTCTGACCAGGTCTTCCTTGCTGGCGGCGGCCGAGGGACTCAAACCCCTCTCTTCGAGTTTCGCCAAAACAAACACATCGATCCAGTTCGCCGGCCAATCGGAGTCTTTCACCGCGGGGGGTTGGGCTTTTCGCGGCGGCTGAAACGCCCAATACCGGCGTGCTTCCTCATATTCGTCGGCGGTTCCTGTAGATAGAAAGCCAAGGAACAAACCAAGGAGCGCCGAGCCGCCGATCATTCCCGCCATAAACGGCGTCAGTTGCATGGCGGGCGTAAGCTGAATAATGGCGTAACCAATGACGCCGAGAACATAACCGTCGGTCAGGTGTGCGCCGAAAGTGAGCGCAGCAATGCGGCAGTGAAAACGGTTAAGCGGTAAATCATCCATTCGCACCGGTGAAGTGTTCATCTTTACCCCTTCATTGTCCGGTAATAAGAACGGCTTCTCGCCTGAGAAGCCGAAAAGGCAACGCCCCGTCATCGCGGAACGCTGCCTGACACATTATTTTTCAATCGGATAGATAGTACCCGTATTCATAATGCCATTAGGATCGAACTGCTTTTTCAGCCCTTCCAGCAACGCCCACGCGCTGCCGTGTTCCAGTTTGCTCCAGTGAACGCGATGTTTACCGATACCGTGGTGGTGCACCATCGAACCGCCGAGGCGAATGGTTTCTTCACAGATGATCTTGTTGAGCGGATTGTGGTACTTGTCGATTTCCTCTTCCGGCTTACAGTCAACGACGTTGTAATCGTAGACGAAGTACATGTTGGTGCCGTTCTGATAGCTATGAGAGGAATGACCGCCCAGCATGGTGATGTCGTCGGCGTGCGGGAACTCAGTACGAATACGGTTAATAACGCTTTCGTAGATTTCGTGGATGCAGCTCCAGCAGCCGGATACTTCGGTGGTAAAGCCCATGTTGCCGGTTTTGAGGATCTGCACACGTTCGGCAGCCACTTTATCCGGTCCCCAGTTCAGGTTGTTAAACCAGGTTTCGATCAGCTTGCTGTCCACGCGCTGGCATTGCGGGTAGCGGGCAACGATTTCCGCAATCCCTTCGCCCGTCACCTTCGCAATGCGAGGGTTACCTTCAGCCATAAAGATCAGCACGCATTTTCCGTCGGCAAAATGGGTGAAGTGTTGGGTGCCATCTTCAGCGTCATACAAACGAGCGATTGACGGACGATACCCTTCCACCATGATTTCACGCAGGATGTTGAAGCCGGTTTTCATGTCTTCCAGGATATAGCCGTAGAAGAGGTTGTTTTCCGGGGTGAATTTAAAGATTTTCACTGTTACTTCAGTGATATAGCACAATGCACCTTCGTTGCCGATGATGATGTGACGAATGTCCGGGCCAGCCGCGCGGCGTGGCACGTTTTTAATGCGTGTGACGGTGCCATCAGCCAATACTGCTTCCAGACCAACGACCATATCTTCGATTGCGCCGTAGAGTGTGGAGAACTGCCCGATACTTCGGGTTGCTACCAGGCCGCCCATCTGCGCCAGCGGCTTTGACTGCGGAGAATGCCCCGTGGTGTAACCTTTTTCACGCAACGCGTTTTCCAGCACTTCCAGCGGAACACCACATTGCGCCGTCGCCTGCATATTCTCAATATCAATATTAATGATTTGATTCATGGCGGAGCCGTCGAGCACCACCGAGTTTTCTACAACAGTTTCCAGCCCACCTTCGGTGGCGGAAGCACCGGTACGCGGCACACCGTTAATTTTGTGCGCATTCATAAAATTCAGCACACGGGATACTTGCTCTGTGGAACCGAGTTTTACGACCGCTGCCGGAATCGGCAAAGTATAAATGCCATGAATATCCGGAAATTTACGAAAACGGTCAATACTGTTTTTCTTTAATACTGTTTCATCGGTAATTACGCGATCTGCACCAACAATTTCCTTTAGCTGGTCGACAATCGCTGCGCGAGATAAAGAC
>JADFMM010000147.1:12790-13818 GCA_022563885.1 Planctomycetota bacterium
CAATCACATCTGAAATTTCTAACGGGGGTAAACCTTACTCAGGCTTTAAAACAGCAGAACATGGCGCCCTATCGGGCGAACTAAAAAAACAATTTAGAATTTGCATTAGATTTGCATATCTCATTAACACCTCGATTTATCGAGGTGTTTGAGAAGCATCCCTGACTGAAACTGTTTTAACAGTTTTCTCTCATTCCACAGATGTAAAGGAAGCAGGAATAAACCGTTGAAACGGTTAGTGGTGTTGGGTGGTCAACACACCCAGCTAAAGCAGGGTGTTAATGAGAGAGTGAAATAAATAAGAGGCATAATTATTTGATTTATAAATAATAAAAATGGAATAATCATTAATAAGAGAAAACAGAAACCACCGTTATGGGTTAGCGCACTAAATAACCGCCATCAACCACTAATAAATGCCCGTTGACATAATTCGATGCCGGACTTGCGAGGAATACGGCTGCGCCCATTAAATCCTGAGTATCGCCCCAACGGTTTGCCGGAATATGATCAAGAACGCGCTGATTGGTTTCTGGATTACTGCGTGTCGCCAGCGTAATATCTGTTGCATAATAGCCAGGGGCGATACCATTTACCTGAATATTATATTGACCTAGTTCATCACAATAAGCTTTGGTGAACCCGGCAAGAGCATGTTTAGTGGCAGAATATGCAGGTGACCATTGTCCACCTAAGTAAGAGAACAATGAACAGATATTAATAATTTTGCCGCTTTTCTGCGGGATCATAATTTTTGCAGCTTCATAGCTTAACTCGAATGCGGCGGTCAGGTTCACATCAATCATCGGATCCCAGTCGGCACGACCGAAGTCCAGCACCTTATTCAGCTTACAAATACCGGCATTGTTAACCAGAATATCAACTGTACCGAAACGCTCACAGCAAGCAGCGATAATCTTCTGCGGCGCGCCTTCTGCGGTGATACCCACCTGCATGAAGTCAACCTCAACACCCTGTTTTTCAATCATTTCCTTTGTTTCGCCGTTATCTTTGACGAAACTAGGAAT
>JADFMM010000147.1:13828-14490 GCA_022563885.1 Planctomycetota bacterium
TGCATTGATCCAGTTCAGTCAGGGTCTTGCCGCTGGCGCTCTGACGGGCGACGAACTGCGATCTGTTGTTGAACAGTTGCCAGCTTTGGCCAACGCCATGGCAAATGCCTGGCCTAAACCGCTATTCCCACCGGTAACAATTGCGGTTTTACCTTTCAGGGAGAAAAAATCCATTGAGAACGCATTGAGAGATTCGATTGACATAGTTAGCTCCAATTTCCGTAAGGCAAAAAAAAAGAAAGGTAACTTCCCCCGCGAGAGGGAAGTTACCTTTCTCATTATCTCTGGTAACTGGAGATAATTTTTAGCATAAGGGCATAACTGCTAATGTGATCGTAATCACAGTGTGATATTCGTATTGTCAAATAATTTTAAAAAGCAGAAGCGTGATTACTCTCACACAACACCTCTGCTTTCCATGTTATTTATTATTTCAATTACTAGAGACCTGAGAAAAGTAATCCACCTGAAAGGGCGGCTTACTTTTCTCTTTTTTTTGTCTATTACAAATGGGAATACGATATGCAACACAACTCATATCGCCGTTGGATAACCCTCGCGATAATTAGTTTTAGCGGCGGCGTTAGTTTCGACCTGGCTTATTTACGTTATATTTATCAAATTCCCATGGCGAAATTTATGGGATTCAGCAATACCGAGAT
>JADFMM010000148.1 GCA_022563885.1 Planctomycetota bacterium
GGCTTATCCGGCGGCGCCGAGGCCGCGATTGGCTGCAAGGACTGCAAGGCCGCAAAGAAGGCTCTCCCCGAGCGATCGGCGTATTGGGAGGCAAAGCTCGGATTGGCGGCGCTGACCGAAGGTCCCGTCGTCGACGTTTTACTCCCTGCGGATGCCCTGGCCCAGAAGGATGTGGGCATTCTTGCCCGCTACGTGGGGGCGCCAGCGCCGGTGGCCGGCGGGGGCCACGCCATCGAGACACGCATGTCGATTCTGGCGGCCAAGGCCCTGGTTCAACGCGGCGTGACCGTGACGCCCATGCCCACGGCCGCGGCCCCGGTTCCCCGCGCGGTCCCTGCCAATGATCACTGCGCGGATGCCGCCCCTGCGGAGGTGGATATAACCTACGAGGGGACCACCGATGAGGCGGTCGATGCAGATGTCTGGTATGCCTTTAGTCCCCCGACCTCCGGTCCCTATCTGATCGACTTGGGGGCCAGCTTATTCGACACGATCCTCTTCGTGTACTTTGGCGGGTGTAGAGGCGCCCTCTTGGATTCCGATGACGACGGCGGTCCCGGGTCCACCTCCGCGCTGGTGATGGACTTGGAGGCCGGTGAGACCTACTACATCAAGATTACCGGGTTCCTGGGGACGACGGGCCAGTACTCGCTACGGATCAGCGCGGCCGGTCCCGGCGCCCCGGGTCAATCCTGTGTCGTGGCCATTCCCATTGGCCTGGGGGAGACCCTCACGGGCAAGACGAGCAGCGAGATGGAGCAAGCGTGGTTTTCCTACACGGCCGAAACGGATGGTTTCTATCGATTCAGTACGGCGGGCAGTGACTACGATACGCTGCTGCGGGCCTACGATCGGTGCGGGGGCGCCGTGCTCGCGGAGAACGATGATGAAGGGCAGGAAAGCACTTCGGCGCTGGCTTTCTATGCGACCGGCGGAGAAACCTACTATGTGCGAATCTCGGGTTTTTTCGGCTCCACCGGGGACTATAGCCTGGCAGCGACTGCCTATACGGCCGTTCCGGGAGAGTTCCGCCAACTGGCCATTCCGGTGGAACCGCGGCGCGGTCGGGTCTACAGGGGAGATACCACCACCCTCCTGGAGGGACAAGCGTGGTACCAGTATACGCCGTCAACCACGGGCCCGGTGGTCATCAGCCTGCTGGGGAGCGATTTCGATACCGTCCTCCGGGTCCGCGACGAGTCTGACCGGTTTCTCTTGGGGTTCAACGACGATTCCTTGTTCGCACAGTCGCGCTTGAGCATGCACATGACGGCGGGGCAGACCTATCTCATTGTCGTCGCCGGCTGGGGAGGAGAGACGGGGCCCTACAGTCTCCAATTGACTCCCATCGAGTCTCCGCCCCACGATACCGTGGCCACTCCGCTAACTGCCCGTCTGGATGTTGTGACCACCGGCTCTACGGATGGCGCCACCAGCACCCTGGCAATGAGCAGGTGCGGCTTCTTTGACAGCCTCGACGTATGGTATGCCTTCGTTCCGACAGAGACAGGGTTTATCGAAATCGGCGTCGAGGGCAAGGATTTCGACCCGACGCTGGCCCTGTTCGACACCCAAGAAGGTCGGGAATTGGCATGCTGTGAAGACAGAACCTTCTGCACTTTCGATCCGACAGTGGTGTCTCAGGTAACGGGGGGTCGAGAATACTTGATCCGTGTGGCCGGGTATCACCTGACCACCGGGAATTTCACCATGACCCTACGTCAACTGGGCGGGGGGGCTCCGCAGCTCCCTGCGGCACCGCAACCCCCACAAGGGGGCGAGGTCGCGGCGCAGCCCGAGATCCAATTGTCCTGGTTCGACGGTGGTAAGGGAGTACAGACGTCACCCCTCGGCAAGGCGCCTGCCAGGGCTGGTGGAGAGTATAGGCTCAAGAAGGTGTATGGGTATGACGATCGTCGAGAGGAGTACGAAGTCGAGGATCTCGATCACCTGCGCTTGGGCGATGCCACGGCGGTTCTCGTCGATGTCGCGGATCTGAGTCTCGACCCGGATGGTCTTCACTATCAATTGATCGGTCCCGCATTGCACGAGAGGGTGGGAGATCTCTGTCCGGACGAGCCCTACTTCAATCAGCCGACGCCCGGGTTCTGTTCCGGTTTCCTGGTGGCCCCGGACCTGATCGCTACGGCCGGACACTGTACCGGTTGTGACGAGGATCTCCGTCAGATGGCAGTGGTCTTCGGCTTTGTGATGGTGGATGCAGAAACCCCCACCCTGGCCATCCCTGCTACCGAAGTCTACTTCATTGATGAAGTGGTTGCCAGTCAACGGGGTGATCCGGACTGGGGACTCCTTCGTCTGGATCGCACCGTCCCCAACCATCTACCCCTGCCCCTGCGCAGGGCGGGACGCGTGGCCGAGAGACAACCCTTGGTCGTGATTGGGCATCCGCTGGGTTTGCCCCGCAAATACGACTCGGGGGGAACCGTTCAGGACAATTGGCTGGACAACTCCTTTGGCGCCAATCTGGACACCTCCGGGGGCAGTTCCGGTTCGGCTGTGTTTAACGGGGACACGCTGGAGGTGGAGGGCATGCTCGTGGCCGGCGCCCTGGTGGACTTCCTTCCCTACGACATCTTGGGGTTCCCCGTGCCCTGTAGGCGCATTGGGAACTGTCCCGACGCGGGTTGTCCGGATTTGGAAGTGATCACCCGCATCACGCTCATGAGCGGCCTGATTCCCAGCTACGATGTCTTGCTGGGGACGACACCGCAGAACCTATCCGTTGTCCGGCGCAATTGCCCGGGCCCGACCTGTCGCCTGTCAGGCCTGACGCCCGGTCAAACCTACTACTGGCAGGTGGTCACGCATTCGGCCGCGGGTCAGGTGTCGGGTCCGATCTGGTCTTTCAAGGTGCGGCCTTAAGGACCGGCAAGAAATAACTTGGACTTTTGAATGCCCAATTGCACTCCATCTTTGATCGCTTCTCAATCGCAAAATCCTCGCAGTAGAACGGCTACGCCTGTGGTTTCGCTCAATCGGGCGCGACCAAATATGGGGCACACTTGGACCCCAAATTGTCCAACTTATTTCTTGCCGATCCCTAAATATGCATCCAAGTGTGCTTGTCAAGCGTCAATGAGACCACTGCAGGACGGAAGAATACACCATCAAAGCTCTTTGAAATCTTCGTGAATGGGACCGCATCGGTTGCTTTATAGTCTCGATGTCCGACCAACGAAGCCGGAGCATGCAGACTTTTGTAGGGTTATTGCTTCGTCGACGAAGTCCATCAAGTCGGCAAAGACCTCGCCTATGAAAACACTGCCCTGATCAGAGATTATTTGTCTGGGTGCTCCATGTTTTTCTATTGCTGTCTCCAGGGCATTAATGATCCACGCAGCATTGCGTCTTTCCAATGGCACAAGCGTTCTCTGATGGTGCAACGAGGCTTTTGCAGATGGCAGGGTGGTCCGATTGGCCCTTGACAAGCGCATGTTGCACCACTGCACCGTTCGTCTGTATAATCATCTTTACCAATGGAAATCAGATTTCCTATCAATTATCAATTACGAGAACCCAATGAAATGATTTCAATGCGCCTCAACACTTTCGCCATTTGGATTTTACATTTTGTATTTTGCATTGCCGCCGCAGGCGATGCATTGGCCGCGGAGCGCAAGCCTGACCCGCCACGGCGGATAAACATCGTGCTGATCATGGCCGACGACCTGGGCTACGAATGCCTGGGCAGCTATGGCGGTACTTCCTACAGGACCCCGAACCTCGACGCGCTGGCCGCCTCGGGGATGCGATTCACCAATTGTTTCTCCACCCCGAAATGCAGTCCGTCGCGGGTGACGATCATGAGTGGGCGCTACACCCTGCGCACGACCACGACCTGGGGGCAGCTGCCCAAGAACGAGATCACCTTCGGTCATGTGCTGCGCGACGCAGGCTACGCCACGGCGCTGGCGGGAAAGTGGCAAATGGTTCTTCTCAAGAAGGACCCAGGGCATGTGCGCCACTTCGGTTTCCAGGAGAGCGCGGTCTGGGCCTGGCACGAGGGCGCGCGCTACTACAAACCGATGCTCTACCACAACGACACGGTCATGGCGAACACAAAGGATAAGTACGGTCCGGATCTGTACTGCGATTTTCTCATCGACTTTATCGAGACCAACAAGGACAAGCCCTTCTTGGCCTACTACCCCATGGCCCTGACCCACTGGCCCAAGAAGGACGAGCCGCCCGGGCCCAATGGCAAACACCTGAAATTTAAGGGGATGGTGGAAGAGATGGATCGTCAGGTTGGCAAGCTGACAGCGGCCCTCGACCGCCTGGGGCTGCGTGAGGACACGGTGATTCTATTTACCGGCGACAACGGGACGCCGACGAATGTGACCTCTATCATGAATGGTAAGAAGATTAAAGGCGGCAAGGCCAAGCTGACGGATGCCGGCACCCGTGTCCCTTTGCTCGCGAGCTGGCCGGGGACGATCAAAGCAGGCTCCGTCAACAATGACCTGGTCGATTTCACGGACTTCATGCCGACCCTGGCGGAGCTGGCGGGGACGACCGTGCCGAAGGACCGGGTGATGGATGGTCAGAGCTTCGTGGCGGCCCTGAGAGGGAACAACCCGAAGCCGCGTCAGTGGGTCTACACCTGGTGGAGCGGTAAGGAATGGCTACGCGACAAGTACTGGAAGCTCTACGCCGACGGCCGGCTCTATCACATGAAAGCAGACGCAGCCGAGAAAAAGCCGATCAAGAAAGGCGCCGGCGACGCCGATGCGAAAGTGGCGCGGGCTAAGCTTGCCGGGCTGATGGCGGACCTGAAGAAGAGCGCCGCCCATGAGAAGGGACGTTAGGAACCGGCAAGAAATAACTTGGACTTTTGGATGCCCAATTGCACCGCATCTTTGGCCGCTTCTCAATCGCCAAATCCTCACTGTAGCCCACTACCCCTCCGGCTTGGCTCAATCGGCGCAACCAAATCTACGGCACACTTGAACCCCAAAATGTCCAATTTATTTCTTGCCGATCCCTTAATCCTCGAGCCGCTGCAGCAAGTACAAGTGAACCGTACCGGCCAACCAATACAGGAAACGTGCCAAAAGGTATATCTAGGAATATCGAATATCGATTAACGAATAATGATTCTTGAAGGAAAATCGAGAACGGTTTGATTGGGCTTGCCGTTCCTTCGACATTCGTTAATCGGTGTTCGGTGTTCGATATTTAAAAAAAGGCGAGTTCAATAGCGACGAGGCCTTGTTTGCCCTCACCTTGCCATTCGTGACCCTGGCCGACCGGCCCAATCCCGAATGATGTCTCAGTCATGCGTCCAGCGCTCTCTTGTGGTTGAAATACAATTTCGGCAATTCTCTTGCGTAGTGGCTTGCAGGTTCCACCATCATGGGGATGGGCCCTGTTGGTGAGGATGATCAAAAACCTCTTGCTAATGGGATCACAGACGAGACTGGTGCCCGTGTAGCCCGTATGGCAGAACGCCGATTCGCCGCCAAAGGCCCCCTTGACCCACGCATAGCTGGATCCGACGTCAAATCCACAGGCGCGGCCATGTGACTGCTGCACGGTCAAGAGTGTCACGTCCTCGGAGTTAAGAATACGCTTGCCTTTCCAGGCACCGTCATTCAAGAGCATACGGCAGAAGAGGGATAGATCACCGGCGGTGGAGAACAGACCCGCGTTGCCGCTGATGCCCCCCATGCGCTGTGCCAATGGATCATGAACTCGGCCCAGGTGCAATTGATGGTCGGCAAGCTCGGTGGCCGCGATCTCTTCCCGCAAAGCGTTAATGGGCTTAAAGCCCGTATGCTCCATGGCGAGCCGCTGGAAAACAAATTCTTGGCTAAATTCCGCGACGCTTTTCCCGCTGACAATTTCGACGATCCTGGCCGCCGTAATGTAACCCAGGCAGCTATAGCGAAATGTCTCACCGGGTTGGCTCAAGGCCTGCAGGCCGCATATTTTCTCAAGCAGCTTCTCGGGGCATACCGGGCCCCACGCTGTCTCGAATTCGGCGGCATTCATATAAGCGGGCAATCCAGAGGTATGCGTGAGGAGCTGCCTTATTCGCGTCTCTCCCTTGCCGAGACAGGCAAAGGCCGGCAGGTAGGTGCTCACTCGATCCTCCAGGCTAAGCTTTCCCTGACTCTTGAGTATCAGCACGGATGGGGCGGTCGCAACGGGTTTGGTCAGCGACGCCAGGTCAAAGACTGTATGCTTGGTCATTTTCTTGCGGTAAGGTTCGACCACCGCATGGCCGAAGGCCTTGTGGTAGAGAACCTTATCGGCGTGGCCCACCAGAACCACCGCTCCCGGAATGCTGCCCTGTGCTATTTCTTCGCGCACGACATCATCAATCTGATCCCAATGATTCCTGAGTGCCCCATCTGGGATGGGCTGCCCGTGGAGTGGTAAGGAAAACAATAGAATTGATGTCGCAATTTCCCGTAGTTTGCTACCTACCATGAAAGTTCAACCTCGTTCGGTGCAATAACTCAGCAGTGATCAGGTGACTGGCTTCAAACAGAGTAAGGAACCGTCAAGAAATAACTCCCGCATTTGAATGCCCAATTGCACCCCATCTTTGACCGCTTCTCAATCGCGATATCCGCGACGTAGAAGAACTACGCCTGTGGTTTCGCTCAATCGGGCGCGACCCAATATGGGGCACACTTGGACCTCAAATTGCAGAACTTATTCCTTGACGATCCCTTAGGAACGAAGTTCGTGGAAAGCCAAGGGGCCGGGGGGGGATCCTGGAGCAATCTGAAGAGGCTGGAAACCGAGAGGCCGGGAAGCGATTGTTGGCTTCTTCCAGGATTAATCCTGCCTGAATAGTTTGCCGGCTTCCAGACTAATGTCCCAGGGAGATCGCATGTAGATTCCAGTCCGTAGGAAGTGCGGCAGAAATGCCGATTGGCCAGGATGCCTACCGTTCAAGTAATCAGTAATCAGAGGATTGTCTGTGGCAAAAACTGAATACTTTTCCACTGGTTACTGATTACTAGCGGTGAAATATGCGGGAAAGCGACTGAAAAAAAGACGGTTCATGGTAAGCACTTGAAGCATTTGTGAAGCATTAGGAGTCAGCTCTGGAGTTAGTCTTTACGGGAGCACCTGGGGTCAGCGATGGAGCCACACCTTAACAACTAGTTGCAGGGCTGGCCCCCTTACGCCTCAAATGCCGACAAATTAACTCGAATCACGACCGCAGACCGGCTTGGATCGTCGACTGAGTCTGACCCCTTAGGTTTGCCTTGACACAACCCTTAGACATGGGGAGAATCACCTTGGAGTTACGGGAGAATGTGGTACGTTCGGCCCCAATCCCTCGCAGACTCCGTGGCGAAATCGTTTAGCCTTGGTTTCCTGAGCCGAGCCGGGAAGCATGGGAGGCTGAAAGAAGGGACAAGAAAGGCTGAGAAATATGCGGGTCGGGAAGTCGGGTATTGAACTTCAATGTCTATGACAGCTAAATCAAAAGGCTGACCCTTTATGCTTTTCTCAAAAGGCTGACCCTTTATGCTTTTCTTTGAGTAGCTTGGACTGCGTCCTTGAGGATATTTTCGCGATTCGTTTCACCAATCGGCGCTTGTCAACCGTTCGGATCTTATCTACGGCAGCGACCCCCGCCTTGCCTTGAATGCGCGTGGGGACACGAAAGGGGTAGATCTTTCCGGTCGTCAACGGCACTAGAACCACCGTGTTTAGGTGTTCATTGAGTTCATCCGGCGAAACGATGACAGCCGGCCGGGTCTTCTTGATTTCACTGCCTACCGTTGGGTCCAGATTGACCCACCAAACCTCGAAGCGCTTCATTCCCACTGACTCTCCATGTCATTGAGGGTGACATCCCATTCGCCTAACTGGTCTTGTCCGTCTTGATGACACGCAGCAGCAGCGACCGCCCAACCCATCCGCGTCTTTCGTGAGGATCGAATAATCACGGCCCCATCGACGACTTGCAAGTCGAGTTCATCAGACAGGTTGGCTTGTTCAATCACCGCCTTGGGTAGTCGAATGCCCTGTGAATTCCCGATTCTGATCAAGTTTACGACCATGGCTAACTCTCCATACATTGACCATAGGGTGTAATTACATCATAATCACGCTTCGGTATCGGTCAAAACGTTTTTTGGCGGAAAGATCAGGCCGAACATCAAAGGTCCGTCCTGTCAGGTCTATCGCATGTCGATACCGGATTCGTGTACATTTCGGCAAGAATGCCACCGAATTAGGATTCCCACCGATGAAGTAAACAGTAGGCTGTCTGTGCCAAAAACTGATTACTTTTCTACTGACTGCTGATTACTCGCGGTGAGATACGCGGGGAAGTGACTGAAAAAAGGACGATTCATGTCAGAGAAAGTTACTTGCGATCGCCCTAGCCGCCCTGTCCGACAAGATGACCGATGATGCAAAATCTGGCACCCTAAAACCTCCTGATAGACGGATTTACGACGATTCGAACTGTCTTCGCAGGGCCTTTAGAGACTGATCGCAAATGAAACCGACGCGATCCTTCCTGATCATCGCCGCGCACCATGCCATCACGTCGGCGGCGGGTAGAGTGCCCTTCTTCAGGGCCTTGATGACGACCTGCAAGCACTCTTCGATGTCATCGGTCATCATCCCTTCATCGCTCATTTCGACTTGATAGCTTCCCTGCTCCATCAACTCCAGCGACAAGTCCATCGCCTCGGGCAGTTGCCCCAGTTCGGTCAAGCTGCCGAGATTGCGTCTAACGGTTCGGTACGCCGCGTAGTCGTAATTGAAGTTGTAGTTGATTTCTCGCTCGTCAAAGTCTGTTGCGTCCACGATGGCTTGACGGGTTGCGGCAACCAATTCCTCGGCGGGGGCTTCCACGCCGAATTGCGATTCGAGCCGGCGCAGGATGCCCCGGTCGTCGCGTGCCATTTCCACGATGACGTCGATCAACTCGGCCTTCTTACGTTTCGCCAACGCCGTTGCCAATCGGTCTACGGATGCCCTTGTCTTGGGGACACGTGCGAGTCTCTTTTTGCGCTTTTTTTTCTCACCAATCAGTTCGACTCCTGGAACAGTGGAGCCATTATAGTGATGTCTATTTCACCGTCCAAGGTAATTGCTGCGGCCCCAGGTAGGTGAGCAGCCTACCGCCACTCACCTGGTGGAGGCACAATAAAGGAGCAGTCACAATAAGGGCCACTGTCTTTAAAAGTCTCGGACCGCGTCACAACGTGATGTCACGACAGCGACTATTGGCAGAAATCACACACTGGCAGTAGCTTGCGTAAACTAAGCCCCCGGGACTGTCCCTTAAGTGGAGCGGCCAGCTAAGGGATCTAAAGCTCTATAACCAGGGTTTGTTAGCGTCGGCATGGTTGAAAGTTGAGCCCATCTGGCGCAGCGGGGACTGTCCCGGGATCCGAATAAAACTGTGGTCAAGGATTCTAAATGTCGTATAGCATCGCCTCCCAGGCGGTAAAGTGACCATCAATAACACTTAACCTCGATTACCGGTACGAGGACAAAGACTGGCAGGCCCTGTGACAAGGGCGCCGGGGTCCAATCCGGGAACCGATTCCCTGCTACCATTCAGAGCACGCCACCGCTCAAGTCCCCTCTCAAAACAGCCGATCTTATGCCATTGGAAACGACCATACAAGCCACGTCGCGCCTTGGTCAAACCCCTAAGGCTTCACAGGTAAAAGCCATGCTAAAACGATCTTCGCCCAAGAAGGCCACACAATCTAAGATCCTGGTCGTCGACGACAATGTCGATGGCCTGGCCCCTTTCAAGGAAATGCTGGGAGAGTTCTCCTGGCAGGTCATCACCTGCGCCAACGGCCAAGAGGCCGTGCAGAAGGCCACCGAGGAGAGACCACAACTGATTCTCTTAGACCCCGTCACTCAGGCCTCGAACGGCTACCAGACACTCAAGTACCTGCGGCGAAATTCGGACCTAAAGGACATCCCGGTCGTGATGTGCACCGGCATCTCCGGAGACGAGTCGGAACAGGCCGCCGACCCCGATGACGAGAGTTCCTGGGTGAAGTCACAGGCCCTCATCATCATCAAATCGGGCAAGGGCGGCAGTTGCAACATCATCAGTCATCGACTCCTGCTCACCCTCGCCGCCATTGTCGAGGAGCAGGATTGTATCCTCGTGTAGGGTGGGCTCCGCCCACCACGTGATGACGCGTGACAAATCTTCTGGTGTGCGGGGCACACCCTACAGCGCTGTAATCTCATTTAGGAAGTTTGTAACGGGTTACCATCACTCCAAGCAGGAATGAACCGCAGAATATCCAACAAGGAATGTCCAAGGATGAAGTTAGCGACACTTCGACATTCTGCAGTTCCTTGTTGGATATTCTACGGTTCAAAACACCCTTGCCATCAATCGTCAATCCCTTCTTAATGAACCATCGGCGCCCTCGGCTCACGGACCCGCTCTTCGATGGAGGGACCGTCCCCAAAGAGCGGCCGCAGGCAAAACGCGTAACGGTACTCCTGAGGTTTAAGCGTGTACTCGTCATGGGGTCGAGCGCCCCAACTGTTGTCCCCGCCTACGCCGGTCTGGCCGAGATCGATGTTGAGGGTGATGGCGTCACCGGCTTCGAGGTCATAGAGGTGCGTCGCCGTTTCCAGGGCTTCCTGCGTGTAAGGCCAGGCACTCATGCTCAAGAGGGGCTGGCCCAGGACCAATAGTCCGTGGCCCTCCTCGTCGGTCAAGGCCATCCAGCGGACGTCGACGCGATTGCCATTCTCCTGCGGTCGGACATAAGGGTGGACCATGTCGGCGAGCGATTTGCGATAGCGTCCCACCGGGGCACTGGTCTTGCGGTCCCAGTAGCTCTCATGGGGACCCGGACCAAACCAATGGATCCGGTCGAGTGTCCGGTGGAGCGCTGTCTGCATCCCCAGCCGCGGTAGTTCGGGCAGTTGCGGTCCGGGGACGAAACGGCTGCTGACGACCACATCCCCGTTGCCAAAGATGTCGAATGTGTTTTGCCACTGGCCGCAGCCTTGGCCCAGTTCGCTGCGCACCGTCACTCGAGCATGGGCCGCATGGACACGACGCACTTCGATGTCCAGGACACGCCGGCCGGGGCCCGCCTCTTTCCAGCGGGCCAGCCGTCGGGGCGCCTTGTTGCCTCGGTCGTTGTCGGTGGGCGCCCGCCAGAAATTGGGGACCAGGGGTCCGGCCAAGGTCTCCTTGCCCTTGACCACGAATGATTCCAGGGTGCCACTCTTGCGGCCGAGGGTGACGGCAAAATCGGGGGTCGCGAAGCGAATGTTGTCTTCGTCCTGAGAGAGGGCCAAGGTCGCCATCTGCGTTGCGTCGGCCTGCGCCAAGGCCGGGACCTCATAGGGCATGGGAAACTGGTCCCAGGCGACGACGTGTCCCTGGGACGCCCAGGGTTCATCCTGGGCCAAGGTGAAGGAAACGGTGAGGTAGTTTCGGAACCCGGCCTGGAAGACAGCGCCTTCAATGGCAACTCGATCTCCTGCGTTGTGCCGGGGACCACGTTGGGACAGTCTTGCCGACCCTTCTGGATGATCCGTCCATCTTCTTCCAGTTGCCAGCGCATCTCCAGGAAGCCCAGATCGATAAAGGCAAATTTGTTCTCAATGCGGAATTTTCCGGCGAGGGGATCGTCTGCATGGACCTTGACGTTTTGATAGACCTTCTTGACCTCGAGCAGGGAGGGATTGGGTCGTCGATCGGGCAACACCAGTCCGTTGCAGCAGAAATTGCCGTCGTTGGGTTTGTCACCGTAGTCGCCCCCATAGGCCCAGTAGGTCTTAGTCCCCTTCCGGGCCCGCAGTCCCTGGTCGACCCAATCCCAGATCGAGCCGCCTTGCAGGGCCGGGTAGCGTTCTATGGCGTCCCAGTAGTCCTGGAGATTGCCCACGCTATTGCCCATGGCATGGGCATACTCGCAGAGGATCAGGGGCCGATCGGGATTCTTTTTGGCATAGCGAATCAGTTCCGGGATACGGGCATACATGGGACAGACGATGTCGGTATGCGCTTTTTCGTGGGCCTGTTCGTAGTGGACGGGCCGGGTCGCGTCACGCTGGTGAATCCACTGGCTCGTCGCCTGAAAATTGACCCCGTCACCGGCCTCGTTGCCCAGGGACCAGATGATGATGGAGGGATGGTTCTTGTCCCGCTCCACCATCCGCTGGGTTCGGTCCAGGTGCGCCTGCTGCCAGAGCGGCTTGTTGCCCAGGGTCTCGTTGGGACGGTAGCCGATACCGTGGGACTCGATGTTGGCCTCGTCGATCACATAGAGACCATATTGATCACACAACTCATACCAGCGGGGCACATTGGGATAGTGACTGGTACGCACGGTGTTGATGTTGTGACGTTTCATGAGCAGGATATCCTGCACCATGGAGGCCTCGGAGAGGGTGTGGCCGGTGTCAGGATCGTGCTCATGGCGATTGACGCCCTTGATGTAGATCGGTCTGCCGTTGACACAGAGTTGCCCATTTAGGATCGCCACCTCGCGAAAACCGAAACGGCATTGAACGACTTCGACCACGCCGCCCTGCCCGTCTCTCAGCGTCAACAGCACCTGATAGAGATGCGGGGTCTCCGCAGTCCATTTGAGGGGATTGGCGATGCCGGCGCGAAGGGTCTCTTGCGCCTCCTGCGCTCGCGCCAGCGCTGCGATCTGCCACTGCATGGGCGGATTCGCCTCGACCCTCTGGCCCCGGACATCGAACAGGGTGACCTCCAGGGACATGGGGGGACTGCTTTCGGCCCCATCGTTGCGAACCTTGGGAGTCACCAACAACTGGGCGTCCCTATACTCCGCGTCCAACTCGCATCGGACCCAGAAGTCACGGATGTGGACCTCGGGCCGCGTAACCAGGTAGACGTCGCGAAAAATCCCGCTCAGACGCCAGAAGTCCTGGTCCTCCAAATAGGAGCCATCGCACCAGCGATAGACCTCGGCCGCGACCAGATTCTCGCCGGGCCGCAGATAGTCGGTGACATCGAACTCGGCAGGCGTGCGGCTGCCTTGGCTGTAGCCCACCTGCTTGCCATTAATCCACAGGTAAAAGGCAGACTCGACCCCGGCAAAGTGAATTATTACCCGCCGTCCGGTCCATAGCTCGGGCAGCGTAAAGGTCCTCCGATAGGAACCGACGGGGTTGTTGTCGTGGGGGATGTGGGGAGGGTTCTTGGGGAATGGGTAGATGATGTTCGTATAGATGGGGATACCGTAGCCATGCATCTGCCAGTTGCTCGGCATTCTTAGATTGAACGAGCAAGCCTGTTTCGCCATCAATCACCAAGTCGGGAATTCCCGTTACGGGAGTTGAGATCACCGGTAATCCACATGCCATCGCCTCCATCAGCATTTGCGGGAGGCCGTCCACATCACCATCCGAAGCCCAGACGCACGGCAGACAATAGATATCGCCACTGCGCATGAACTCGGGAAGTGTCTCTTGCGTTATCGGTTTACCCGTTACCGTAATCCGATCCGAGAGTCCAAGCTCAGATACTTGTTCGCGCAGAGTTTCTTCGAGAGGTCCACTGCCAGCGATAGTGCATTCATACTGCTCACCACGATTGCTCAGTAATCGGCATGCCTCGATGAGATAGCGAAATC
Organism: Planctomycetota bacterium; assembly: GCA_022563885.1. Lineage (GTDB taxonomy): Bacteria > Planctomycetota > Phycisphaerae > Sedimentisphaerales > Anaerobacaceae > JAIPFM01. Next base: position 13,614 of record JADFMM010000148.1, read on the forward strand.
CCTTCTTCTCGACCAGACGGCCGGAGGAGAGAATGCGGACCAGCTTCCCGGCTCGAACTTGCCTGCCTTTGGGCTGAAAGGGTGATACGTCGACGCCGCAATAGGCGAGAATTAACTGCTCCGGTCGTGCACCGTGGCTGAGATAGAACTCACGATGGAACGTCGAAATGCAAACGATGAAGGCGGCCCTGCGGATCTTGTCTTTCAAAGCCGCACGGTCTCGAAACAGATCGACTGCGTGCCCTGTGAAGCTGAACGGTACGTTAAGGAGCCACGCGCCGTACATCCCGATTGTGCCGCACGAATGGATCCACTGTGAATGAATGTGACTTACTTCTTGGTCCCGGAGGGTGCGCACCCAATGGCATGCGACGAAGAAGTGTGCGATCCCCGCAAATCGCGCTCGCCACCCCTCACGCTCGCCAAATAGAGCATTCAAAAGAGCATAGACGAAACGCCGTCGATATTGCACGATAGCTAGAAAGATAGAGAGCGCTGCCGCCGTAGGGGAAAGAGGGTAGATCAGACGTGTCGATCGATCAATATCGCGCACGTCAGCTGACTGGTAGAAGTGGTTGCCGGAGGAACGAAGCGAATGCAGCACCCAGGGAATTCTCTCTCGCTCCATTGTTCGCAGCTCGGTAGCAACCCACGCGTTGCCAATCCCATTTGTCGTGATGTAATGAATCACGGGAGTATCCGACCCCTCTGCACCAAGCATTCATTCGGATCTATCATGCGCGGCGCTCACGAAAGTTCCTGATGCCCGGTCCTGGTTTGGACAAGTCCAGTGGAGCTCCCGGTCAAGCGGCCGCGAAGGTAGATAACTTAGTCGACGCCATGCATGAGAGACACAGATCACGCGTGAGGAGT
>JADFMM010000149.1 GCA_022563885.1 Planctomycetota bacterium
TCCGTGCGGCAAAGACATCGCCGGCAATCAGGAAGAATGTGATTGAAATGACCCAGGAGCGTTTCACGGCATAGTCTCCGATGCTGGACAGGCGTTTGGATACACCATTGATCTAAGAGCACCTACGCAAAATGACTCTGCATTCAAACGGCTTATTCTGCGTCTGGACGGCGTCAGGCTCCATCGACCGTCCTCGGACGGCCTGCTTCGCCTTCCTTGCCAGTCGCAGAAATGCTCGTTTTCGGTGCTACGATTCATTTTGATAGGCACTCTAAACGATTGCACCACCACAGGGAGTGTTATCAATGAAAAGGTGAGCCCGATACCCCTGGATCTGCCAGGCAACTGGAATGAGGCGTATGACGAAGCACTCGTTGCTTCGAACCGTTTTTTCAACACGAATCCCCAAAGAGGCGCCGCGTCATCGACTCCTGCGCGATCGCTTGCTTCAGAAGGCGGCCTCCAGGGCAATCTTGCCCATGGCTTTGCCGTCCTGAAGCTTTTGATGGGCCTTCCCCACATCCTTGAAGGCGAAGACCTTGGGGTCTATCAACGGTCTGATCCGGCCGCTGTCGATCAGCCGGGCAAGGCGTATGAGGATGTCACCATGGTGAGCTCGGCCCTTACCCGTGATCAGTGGCAGTCCCATGAAGACGCAGTGAAGTGTGATGCTCTTGCCGTGCAGGGGAGTCAAATCCTGGGTCGATCGGGCGGCGATGGTCACGACCGTGCCCCCGGGCCTGACTGCCTCGAAGCTTCCAGTCAAGTTGTCATCGCCGACCGTGTCGAAGACCACGTCAAAGCCCTCGCCGTGAGTATGCTGTTGCACGTATTCCGCAACGGTGTGCTCGCGGTAGTCGATGACTTCATCTGCGCCCAAGCTTCGGGCCTCTTCCGCCTTACGTTCATTGGATACCGTGGTATACACGATCGCGCCGGCCCACTTGGCCAGCTGGAGACCGATGTGTCCCACGCCCCCGGTCCCCGCATGGACCAGGACCCTCTGGCCCGCCTCTACCCGAGCCCGATCGATCAAGGACTCCCAGGCGGTGATACTGACCAGGGGCAAGACCGCGGCTTCCTGGAGACTCAAGGTGGCAGGTTTGGGCGCCACCAGATCCGCACTGGCGAGCATATACTCGGCCAGGGCGCCGCCGAGTCGTTTGAATCCGCCCGCGCAGGCGTAGACCTCATCACCAGGCTGCAGATTATCGACTCCGTGACCCACGGCCTCAATCCACCCCGCCACGTCCCCATGCAAGATGGCCGGCATCTCGGGCGCAAGGGCCGGGATGAGCCCGCTACGGATCTTCCAGTCAACGGGATTCACGCTCGATCCGGACACTCGGATCAAGACCTGGCCCGGGCTCACTTCGGGAACCGCCCGTTCCATCGGGACGAATTCCTCGGGCCCACCAAATCGATTGATGACCATTGCCTTCATGGTATGATACTCCCGGATGAATACTTCAAGAACGGTATCCCCCCATCGGGCGCATGACTCATGTCCTCATCCATTCACCACATTGATGGGGTTGCCCTCCAGAAAGGCGCGAAGGTTTTCCGCGGTGATGTTCAGGGCACGCCGTCTGGCATCGCGGCTGGCCCAGGCCAGATGGGGGGTGATGTGACAGTTTTTGGCCCGAAAGAGGGGATTGTCGGCGGCCGGGGGCTCCACGTTCAATACATCCAGCCCCGCAGCGCCGATCCACCCTTCGTTGAGGGCCCGAGCCAGATCTGCCTCATTGACCAGGGGCCCCCGGGCCGTGTTGATCAACCAGGCAGTCGATTTCATCTTGGACAAGGTCTCGGCGTTGATAATCTCCCGATTCTGCTCGGTCAAGGGACAGTGCAGGCTTACCACATCGGCCTGTCCGAACAGGGTCTCAAGATCTACAAACCGAATGCTGGCATCGGCTTGCGGCGATGGGTCGTTGGCGATCACCTGCATACCCATGGCCAGAGCGACACGGGCTACGCCGCGACCGATCTGACCGCATCCCATCAGGCCCAGGGTCCGGCCGGTCAGTTCGACCTGGGGGTAGTCCCAGTAGCAGAAGTCCTCGCCCTGCGACCACTTGCCTGCGCGAACCGTCTCGCTGTGATACTCCACACGCCGGGCCAGGGCCAGAATGTGGGCCAGCGTGGCCTGGACCACGGAATCGGTACCATAGCCGGGGACGTTCGTCACCGGGATGCCGCGCTCCCGTGCTGCATCCAGGTCCACCACATTGTATCCCGTCGCCGAGACACCGACATAGCGCAGACGCGGTAGCCGCCCGATCAATTCGCGATCGTAGAGGACCTTGTTGGTGATCACAGCATTTGCGTCACGACTTCGCTCGTAGAGTTCTTCGGCGGGGGTGCGATCATGAATCGTACAGGGGCCCAGGCCTTCAAGCGGTCCCCAGTCCAGGTCGCCGGGATTCATGGTATAGCCGTCAATGACGACGATGTTGGGTCGTGATGCATGAGCCATACTATATGATCATGACCAGATTAACCCGACTGTCAACAGAGACTTCCTGGCGAAGGGATCATTCACATGGATCTCGACGAGTGGAATAGGGATGGTCTCAATCTCGATGGCAAGAAGAACAAGTTCAAACTCGCCATGAGCAAATTTGGCCGGGAAGGACAGATCGGGTTTCAAGACCACGGCAGAAAGGTTTGGTACCGATGTATCAGGATCAAGCAGCTAAGGGACCGGCAAAAAATAACTTGGACTTTTGATTGCCCAATTGCACCCCATCTTTGACCGCTTCTCAATCGCGAGTTCCTCGACCTAGAACAGCTACGCCTGTGGTTTCGCTCAATCGGGCGCGACCCAATATAGGGCACACTTGGACCCCAAATTGTCCAACTCATTTCTTGCCGATCCCTCAAGATATCCGCCTGCCGAAACGCCTGGGGGCGCATCGGTCGTATACAAGGCCAAGCCGAATTCAGGCCTGGTTCAATTCTGGGTTACACGACTCGACGTAGGAATCGCGTTCGTACTCGTGCTCGTAATCGTACTCGTAATCGGCTTCTCAGCATTCTCGATTACGAGTACGAGTACCGCTTCGCCGAGCACGAGCACGAAAACAGGTCAGACGGACTGTTACCCATATGCACACTCTTGTGAACCAGGCCCGAATTCACGGTAGAGGGTTTTCAAACTTCGGCCATTGCGTTCCTCCATTGCTTTGGCCGTGGAATGCCCCACGGCCACCACGCGCATGCCGAATCCGACGTGGGCCATGGCAGCCACGCGCCGGCCGATCCCACCCAGTCCCAGGACGACGAGTGTTTGCCTCCTCAACTCGGACCCGCACCGGGGTTGCCATTCATTCTCCTGCATCGCCCAATGGCTGGGGGCAATATGGCGCGCCAGGCATCCCATCAGGAAAATCGTGTGTTCGGCGATACTGCTGTCCAAGACGGCCGGCGTGTTCGCAACCATTATGCCGTGACGTTGGGTGAGTTGCATGTCGATCCCGTCGTGCCCACGCCGAAGCGAACGATGAGGGCATCGCGTTTCTCTGTCCCTTGTCTCAACGCCTCCTACCATGGCCCATAGTGGGGCTGGGGTCCCACGATTAACACAAGGCAATCGGTGATCTCGAATGGCCCGCGCCAGGGAAGCCTCATCCTCTGGGGCGGAGAGAAGATGCAGACCTGGGTTCTTGGTGAAGAGACGTCCCCCTTTCTCATACACAGGCTGAGTGATCAAGATTGATTCCTTCATGACCCGTAGATCTCCTCATCTTTAGCAGGATGGGTTCCATGTAGAAGTTGGCCACGGCACTGGGGAGTACCCGTTTTTTTGGACATGTCAAACGGAGCCGGTAGAGGGCAAGCGTCAAGAACCCGTTCTCGCCGGCCCCTTTAGGACTTGTATCCATAACCGGAATTGATACCATGAATGCCACTGGGTGGCTCTTTCTGAAAAACGCCTCTGGCTTGCCCTCGGGTCTGAGCCTCGGGGTCGAAGACGAGCGGGTTTTTATGTGAGGGGCTCTAAACAGCAACAGGCAGAACTTTGTCTTCGAGGGGTGTCAAAATGGTAACATGTGGACTTCTTAGAGCTTTGAGATGGGGCGTTCTGGCGGTCTTGCCGGCCGCTTCCGCGGTTTTCGCTGCCAACGCCGACAGGCCCAATATCGTTTGGATCTTCGCCGATGATCATGCCTTCCAGGCGGTGGGTGCCTACGGAGGCAGGTTCGGCTCGCTCAACCTCACGCCCAACATCGACAGCCTGGGTCGAGACGGCATGGTCTTCGATCGCGCCTATGTGGGCAACTCGATCTGTGCCCCCAGCCGGGCCACGCTCCTGACCGGCAAACACAGTCACCTCAACGGCAAGTATGACAACCGGGGTGGATACAATCACGATCAGCCACAGTTTCAGAAGGTGCTGCAGCGCGCCGGCTATCAGACGGCGATGATCGGCAAGATCCATCTATCCGGCAAGATGCAGGGCTTCGACTACTGGGAGGTGCTTCCCGGCCAGGGACGCTACGTCAATCCCATCTTTATTACCGAACAGGGACGAACAGAGTACAAAGGCCATTCCACGGACATCATCACCGACAAGGCCCTGGACTGGCTGGAAAACGGCAGGGATGATAGCAAGCCATTCATGGTCATGGTGCATTACAAGGCCCCCCATCGCAATTGGACCCCGGCGGAGCGTAACATCAAGGCGTTCCGGAAGAAGACCTTCCCGGAACCCGACAGCCTCTTCGATGATTATTCGGGCAGGGGCACGGCGGCGCACCAGCAGGACATGAGTATCAGCAAGACCATGCGCATGGAGGGCGACCTGAAAGTGAATCGCTGGCCCCATCGCACGGCGGAATTGGAGTTGGCCAATCCCCAGGGGGACGATCTGATCCGTTGGAAATACCAGGCCTACATGAAAGACTATCTCGGTTGCATCGCCGGGATCGATCAAAATGTCGGACGTCTCTTGAAGTACCTGAAAGACCATGACCTGGAGAAGAACACCGTGGTGATGTACTGCGCCGACCAGGGATTCTACCTCGGCGAACACGGCTGGTTCGACAAGCGTTTCATGTACGAAGAGTCCTTTCGCATGCCGCTCCTGGCCCGCTGGCCCGGCGTGATCAAACCGGGTTCCCGCAACAGTGATCTGGTACAGAACATCGACTTCGCGGAGACCTTCCTCGATATCGCCGGCGTCTCCATTCCCAGTGACATGCAGGGCAGAAGCCTGGTGCCCCTCTTGAAGGGCCGGACGCCCCCGGACTGGCGCCGGTCTCTCTACTACCACTACTACGAGTATCCGGCCGTGCATTCGGTCCGGCGACATGAGGGCGTAGCCACCCGTCGTTACAAGCTCATCCGCTTCTACGGTCAGGACGTCCCCAATGGCGAGGAATGGGAACTCTACGATCGCGAAACGGACCCGCATGAGATGAAGAGTATCTATTGGGACCCGGCCCAGGTTCACCGGGTCTCGGAGTTGAAGGCGGAACTGCAGCGGCTACGCCGGTACTATGCCGTACCGGCCGACCAAGGGTGACGCAGCCTGGGCCATGCTCATTTTGGCTCGAGTTCAATCGTCAGGAGGAAAGGATCTCTGCAAATACACGTGTCGCAAAACAACGAATGATTGCAATCCCCGCTTCAATTTCCTAATGACCTGTTCCATCAAGTGTTACCGTAAATACACTTGAGAGTAGACCCTTGTTTTCGGCTTGGTTCACAAGAGCGTGCATATGGGTAACAGTCCGTCTGATCTCTTTTCGTGCTCGTGCTCAGCGAAGCGGTACTCGTACTCGTAATCGAGAACGCTGAGAAGCCGATTACGATTACGAGCACGAACGCGATTCCCACGTCGAGTCGTGTAACCCGGAATTGAACCAGGCCTTGTTTTCCCGTATTTTTGTTCTGATGGGCGGCCGTTGGAGGCCCGTTCGACACCCACTGCCGACATTCCCCGGACCCAGTGGCCGCCTAGTGACGAGTGGCGGGTGGCGGCCTCTGGGCTCATTTCGCCTTGATTCGTTAGACATCCCAATGGTATACTTCCATCTATCCGTGGAAATCAGGGTTCTTGTCGCTTTATCACTCAATCACTGATCCCGATACGCAAGGATGGGGGTGGGGGATGAAAAATGTGTGTAATATAACTCACCATTTCAGCGGCAGAGTAACAATACCGTTACTTGTTTGCCTTGCCATCGTTTTGATGGTGGTGCTGGTCCTTTCGCCCGCATACGCTGACCCAAATTTTACCTGGGACCGCGCCGTCTTCTGGGACGGGCGGTATCCATCGGTCTGGGGAGGAGGTGGAGAAGGCGTACGAGACGCTCTAGAGGCTGCCGGCTACACGATTCTCGACGCGGACCAGCTCAAGACCTGGATGGAGGGTCACATCGCCGACAAAGAATTAAGCGTGGTCGTGTTTAGCCGGGACGTCGTACCTGACACTGTTGCAGAGACGATGACAAGCGATTGCACCATTCGAACATATCTGGATGCGGGCGGCAAGGTGGTATGGTATTCGGATTGGCCTTTTTATTACCAGGGCAGCTCGGACGGCAGCTGGGTCACGTGGGGCAGTGCCGGTGCGGCCAGCGTATTGGGATTTAATGCCTCCAGCGGGCCAAATGACACTTACGAGGTAGTGGCTATCACAGATGCAGGAACTCTCTGGGGGTTGACCGAAACCTGGGAATCACGTCGGCCGACCTCTCCTACCATTTCTGAGAATATGACGGCCTTAGCGACGATCAGCAGCGGAAGTGCAGCGGCGTGGGTGAAGCATTATCTGCCGGGTGATCAGTATCGAGGATTTGTTCGGACATTCGACCGCGAAGGTGCACCCAACGTCATAGATGACCTCATACGGTTGGCAGAATACCCTAACGTGCCTGAGCCGATTGTCTATTACGTCGATGATGATGCCACCGGTGCAAATGACGGTTCAAGCTGGGCTGATGCCTATTGGTTCCTTCAGGATGCTCTGGCTGCTGCCCAAGGCGGTGATGAAATTCGAGTAGCCCAGGGCACTTATGTGCCCGACCAAAGGGTCATGATAACGGCGCGGGGGACCCAAGTAAGAAGTTCCGGCGATCGAACAGAAACGTTCCAGCTTATCAATGGCGTATCCCTTAAAGGTGGCTATGCCGGCTTTGGGGAACCAGACCCTGATGTCCGAGATATCGAGGCGTATGTGACGATTCTTAGTGGGGATTTGAATGGCGATGACACGGCAGTTGCCAATCCTTCAGATTTGCTGGACGACCCCACCAGGGCCGAGAACAGCTTTCACGTCGTGACGGGCAGTCGGGGTGATGACACGTCTGTTCTCGACGGTTTCACTATCACTGCGGGCAATGCCGATGTGCATCCTCAGCGATACGGTGGAGGAATGCGCAACAACCATTGTTTTAATCTGACCATACGCAATTGTGTTTTTCTGGCCAACTCAGCCCAAAACGGCGGCGCTATGGTCAACAATCCTGCAAGTCCGACGCTGATCAATTGTCTGTTCATCGAAAATCTGGGCAGTAGCGCCGGGGCAGGTATTTATAACACTCTAAGTAGTAGCCCCAGGCTTTTTGGCTGCAAATTCATCCGTAACCGGGCCAACTTTGCTGGCGGCGGGATGTACAGCATTGCGGGTACCGCGCCTCACTTGACCAACTGTATTTTTAGTCGCAACTCGGCGTCTCTGCATGGCGGCGGGATAGCCAACTTTAATGGCAGTGAACAGACGCTTACCAATTGCACCTTCAGCAGTAACTCCGCCGGAACCGGCGGTGCTACAGCCAGCTTGAAAAGTAGCTCCTCTACACTAACCAACTGTATCCTCTGGGGCAATACCACCAGCAGCGGCTTTCAGGTAGCACTGTTAGATAACAGCTCTGTGGCCGTCAATTACTGCGATGTGCAGGGCGGTTTGCCGGGAATAGATGTGGATCCTACCAGTTTGGTCACCTGGGGTCTTGGCAACACAAACGCCGACCCATTGTTTGTCGATGCTGCTAATGGCGACTATCATCTTCAGGCAAGCTCGCCTTGTATTGACGCAGGTGATAACTCAGCCATTCCGGCAGGAGTCATTGTGGACCTCGGCGGTGACCCGCGCATTAAAAACGGTATTGTGGACATGGGCGCCTATGAAGTTGGTATGGCTCCCCCTCCGCCCGAGCGTCGCGTAGAAGGTGCGGGTTTGAGCGTTGGAGAAGGGGGTATTCTTTTACAAGATGGAAAACCTTTTCGAGCCATCGGGGTCAACTATTCCGACGCGTTTGAACGCGTCCTGTTGGATCCAATGGACACAAGCTACAGGCAAGGGTTTTCCGAGCTTGCGGCTCATAGGATACCCTTTGCTCGCTTCATGACTTGTTATTGGCCCAGCCAATTGGCAATGTACGAGAATGACAGAGAGGATTTCTTTCGACGTCTTGATGGCGTGATCCAGGCTGCGGAAGACTATGGGATCGGGCTTATTCCCAGCCTCTTCTGGGCATATTTTGCCGTACCCGATCTGGTTGGTGAGCCTATCAACCAGTGGGGCAATCCCAATAGCAAAACCATTGCGCTGATGCGTCGATACACACGAGATATTGTGTCTCGTTATAAGGATTCGCCCGCAATTTGGGCGTGGGAGTTCGGTAATGAATATAGTCTTCAAGCTGATCTGCCCAACGCTGCAGATTGGAGACCGCCTATCGTACCGGAATTAGGCACCCCCTTGACCAGAGGACCAGAGGATGACCTCACCACTGATAGGATCGTTACGGCTTTCAAGGAGTTTGCAACGGTTGTACGCTCAATCGATCCAACAAGGCCCATCACGACAGGAAACAGTATTCCCCGGAATTTTGCAGCAGATATACGATCTGGCAATCGCTGGTCTGAATTGGATACACGCGCCGATTTTAAGGCCAATATTTCCCTGGTAACTCCATTCCCCCATGACATGGTATCCATTCATCTATATCCGGGAGAGGTGCTCGCAGAGCGATTCGAGCCAGGCTACCACGCATCGTACAGCGAGCTAATTTCCCTCGCCATGGAAGTGAGCGTTCAAGAGGGGAAAGCTCTGTTCGTTGGGGAGTTCGGCGCAAATGACATTACGCAGGGTGGTGCTGAAGAAGCCGCTCGAATTATCCAGGAGATTTTGGATGCCCTGGTCGAAAACGGTGTGCCGCTAGCGGCAATTTGGGTCTACGACAGGGTGGTTACAGATGATGAGGCAACACAGGGTTGGAATATAATCGCCTCAAATAGCAGAAGTTATATTCTTGAAGCCATACGCGAGGCGAATGAGGCCATTTCCGTCGATAGCAACTAGAGATAGATTCCCAGATATCCAAAATTCGAGGACAATCTGGTTTGAGAGTTACCCATCACGTGAACGGCACCGGCCGTGGTGACGTCGAAATGGTAGACCACAGCGGGTTGGATGGCACTGTCGCCTGGGCCTGGCCGGCGTTCGACTTAATGGCGTAGGGTACATTTATTCCTGCGGGAGTCGGGGTCAGATATCAATAGCCGATGATGCCTTCAGTTTGATGCCTTCAGTTTGATGCCTGAATGACCCTTCAACGCCCTCTTCAACGCCCTCTTCAACGTCGTCAAGCAGTTCGCCATGGGCTTTCGGATAACTGTGCACAGTTTTTCTTTGCTGGATTTCCTCCCGCCGGCCTGTCGCACCCAAAAACTCATTCTCTATTACGGCGCAACGAGGTACGAGGTCGCCCATCCCATACCTCAACGGGAAGCCAATAACCAGTCGGTGATTGCGGTGACACTCTCCGTTGGGCTTCCCAGCCGACTTGTCACTCGGTTGCGGTATCCTGCGGCGCCATAGGCGGCGGCGGTGACGTCGGGAATCTCTCCGTTTTCACCGGCCAGCCAGAGAGGCTCTGGTGCGCACAGCGCCAGCAGCGCGGGAAGGTCGCCATACTTCACACTGCCGGGGAGGAACATCGGATCACGGTAGCGGGTTAGCTGGGAAAAGCGAAAGCCCTCCGTATCGACCGCCACGCTGTCGACCGCATCACCGGCCTGAGCCTTCGCTGCGGCCACCAGCGGTCCGGCGCCGTTGACACCCACCAGGTGAAGTCGATCCGAAGGTCCGCCTTGCTGCCCCACAAACGAGATGACCGAGAGAATGTCGTGAACGCGCTGAGCGAACAGCGTATGATTGTAGGTGAAGGTGTACCCGGCGTAGGGGCGAGGATTCTCCACGACACGCGTTTGGCTCAAGGGGATCCCGTCGGCCAGGAATTCACCTTGATAAAGCAGATCCGCGCCGAAGACCATCATGCCGGCATCGACCAAACGCGCGATGTGAGCCGCAGGCTCCCCGCGATCGTCGAAGAGACGGGCCTTGCCCTCTCCGTCTACCCAGATCACGGTATCCTTCGTGTTGTCCTTCCCTTTCGGCGAGAAAACGACAGTGGGTAGTTCTTCGTGATAAGTGCGATTGCGAATCATCTCCCGGGTTATCGTAAGGTCGCCAAACGCTTTCACCGTCACATCGAGCGCCGCAGTATCGCCCGCCGTGCTCAGGGAGCGTCCAAGAATCGTGGCGAATCCGCCCCCGACAACCTCGCGAAAATCGGCCCATCCTGCCCATCCGAGGGCATCTCCCGGCGACCGCCAGGGAATGCTTCGATGCGACTGTTCGTTCATCCACTGTACCAGGCTGCGTTCGTAGTCTCCGCCTCCTTTCGGCCGTGGATGCGCCTCGTCCCACACGGTGTACTCCTGCGCCGATAAGACCCGGTAGTCCTCTTCGACGATGGGCTCCTCCAAGCCGAGCTTCAGGTGCTTATTCATCCAACTGTACATGACCGCGCGTGTGACATAGTTGTAGTTGTGCGGGAACTGCAGCATCGAGTCGCAGCGGACGTTCCTTTCCACACCCAACATTGCGTACAGACGCCGAAGCTCCGGGTAGCCCTTGGTCATCATTTCCTGGGTCCAATCATCCGCCGCCGTCATCCCTTGCGGTTTGGGAGCGAACAGGGCGGCCAGTTCGACGTTGCCGGTCCCGATCCGCAGCAGATTGCAGTTCTCGCAGGTGCAGCCGCCCTGCATGGCGGTCGAGACCATGCCCTGGGGAAAGGCGACGATGGGACGCGAATCGATGGCACAGAGGAGAATGGTCTGCGTGCCCCCGCCGCTGCCTCCGGTCACGCCGATTCGTTTCGGATCGACGTCCGGCAGGCCGCAGAGAAAGTCGAGAGCCCGAATGGCGTTCCAGGTCTGCAATCCCATGATGGTTTGCAGACGCAGTTCGGCCTGCGTGCTGAAGAAACCCCAGCTTTCCGGCGTCTCGAACGCGGGTCGTTGTGTCTTGTAGCCATGGGCGAGTGCCCGCGAAATCTGGACACTATCGGCGTACCCCAGCATGTCGTAGATGAAGGTGACACACCCCATGCGTGCCAACTGCGCGCAGCGAGCCAGTTTTGTAAAGCGTCCCGACCCTTCGAATCGTTCCTGACCCTTGACGATCATCTCGCGTACACGCCGGGTGTCATACTCTTGCGTGCGTCCTCCGTGACCATGCGGACTCAACACGGCCGGCAGACGGCCGGATTTGCCCGTGGGGCGAAACAAGGACCCGGTGACGAAGTGCCCGGGGAGGCTCTCGAAGTACACCTTTTCGACGGTGAAGCCCTCTCGCTCCACGCGTCCGAACACCTGGGCGTGTAGAGGTGTTCTCTCGGGCATGGGCCACAAGCCGGTCGCCACACGAACGCGTTGCCGCAGTTCCGCGGCGCGCGTCTCCCAGGCCTCCTTCGAGTTGGGCACTTCGAAGGGGAAGTAGCCGTCCAAGTCCTTCAGCGGGCCGAGTCGAACATCGTCCGGCCGCCGGCCCTCCGGCAAAACTCGGCCCTCTGCGGCCGGCATCGAGCCGACCATGCAGCATAGAAGTACCGATGCAGCCGTTCCAACGAGAGTCCGCCGAGTGACGTGTGACCATGTCATCTTGAAATCCTCCGAGAATTCTGTCAGATTCATCCTTTAGAGTGCCTATCAAAATGAATCGTCGCACCGAAAACGGGCGTATTTGTGTCTGGCAAGGAAGGCGAAGCAGGCTATCTGGTGATAGTCGATACAGCCTGACGCCGTCCAGACACAAAATAAGCCGTTTGAATGCAGAGTCATTTTCTTAGGTGCTCTTAGTCTTCAGTTTGAATGCCTATACTAAGGCCCAATGTTCGGTTCAGCCAAGAACAATGTTGAGTGCAAGACAATGACTTAGATCTATTTGGTCCTGGAGGGCGCGGGGTACCTGGAACTCGATGGCATCAAGGTCCCGGTCAAGCCCTTTACCGCCGCATTCATTCACCCGGGATGTCGCCACCGTGCAGTCGGCAAGATGCGCATCGTCAATATCCCCATTCCGGCATTCAATCCGGCAGATGAGTAGTTTGATTAAGGACTCCTGCGGTCGGACCTGAGCAAGTCCTTGTACATCATAGACTTACTTTGCTGGACCGTACGTTTTCGGGGCTTAGGACGCCCAAAAAAATAACTTACCGATTCTCCATCTCATCTTCAGGTCGTCTTTGGCCGTTCCTCAATCGCGAAATCCTTAACGTAGGCACACTACGCCGCCGGTTTCGCTCAATCGATCACGACCAAATCCAACCTAAATCTGAGCGGATAATTCGGCAACTTATTGTTTTGCACGCCCTTAGAAGTCCCATTCTGCTATCGAAATTGATCGTTTAAGCCCGTAGTGGTTTTCAACGTGTTTCTCTCAAACAGCCCATTTCGGGGTCGAAATCATGGCTCTAAGCACCAAAAACAGCGTGACATCTACTGTATGTCGCTGCAAGTGCTGCAAGTAAAGAACTTAGTCAGGTCCGACCCCAGAGAACACCGAGAAGCCACTTTGAAACGATTATGGGAATGACGATCTTTTCGCGAATCTCTGGACTTTTTGCGAGGGCACGGACAACAACGGCGGTGATCACGAAGGCGATAATAGCCGTCGGAACAACAACGATAAGAATAACGGGGTCGAGCATTTGGCGAGTCGGTTTGGACGAGTATTGGTGTTGTTAACTAGCGATCATCAGCCCGAGATTCGAATTGCACCCTAATGGCTAAGATCACCCGCCCGGCGGGCCAATTTAAAACAGTTTGAAACACCGATCATTGTAGCCGAAGCGAGCGATCGTCGAATCGCAAAACAGCGAGCTACGTCGGCATCCAACGTCTTGTTAGGCCGCTAGTCTCGATCTCGATCAATCCTGAACGAAGCAACGAACGGCAGATGGTCCGACACGGTCTCGCGAAACCGCTCACGCCCTATGTCCATACTCCAGTGCATTGGAAACACGCGTAGGCTTCCGCGAATGTACTCGGTACTGTATGTCCGACTTATGGCAAAGCCGTCCAGCAAGTTTGCTCGACCGGCCTCCAAGATGTGTGAAAAACGTGCTTGAAGGTCCCACGATGACAGAAAATCCATCAGGTCGTCGCCACCGAGATGGTGGAAGTTACTGACGTCTTGACCGGGAATCATGTTGAAATCGCCGACTAAGAGTATGTCATCACGGCTCTGTTTCCGGCGATCTGTGATAAATTTCCCAATGACCTTTGCCTGTTCATCGCGGATCGCTTGCGGGTTGGCGCCGCGACTGGACTTAAGATGAACGGCGATAAGCAGAAAGTCGAATTTACCGACCTTGACGTCGACCATAAAGGCTTTGCGTTTCTTGTTGTCACCGAGATCGGACCCATCCATCAGTCGGGGGTTCTTCGCTGTGACGCCCTCCTTAAATAGCACGCCAATATTGAGCTTGTTTGCCTGTGGAATGATGCTGGATTCGTAAATGCATCCCTTCTTCGCGAGCCCTTCTTTCAGTTTCTCAAGTACGTTCAGTGGATTAATCTCCACAAGAACGACGACCTCCGCATCAAGAAGCGCGAGTCCTTCGACCTGAAGTTTGAGACGTTCGTCTGGGATCCCGGAAAAGCCGGCAAGATTCCACGCAGCTATCTTCGCGGTTGAATGGCAAAAGTGATTCATTGTGTTTACTCTCCAAAGCCTTGGATCACGTCGTCCACAGACTGCTGATCGGCCTGTATTTCAAATGTTGTCGGTCGGCCTAACGTGGGCATCACCTGCGGGCTGTGCCCGTCAGGTGCATGCCTTGGTGTACGCCCGGCATGGGCATGAACTTGTGGGGTGTAAGTCCCCTGTACGTGAACTCTGTTTATGTTAACGATTCGTTTCATAGGCACAAGTACTAGCCGACGGCAAGGGCGTAACCGCGAATAAGATCACTGAAGCCGCTGCTTGCTCCCGCAGGGATGCAAGCCCGAGTGCAGGTAAGCGAGCGTAGCGAGACTCCGAAGCTATGAGCCCACGAACAGAAACAGCATATAAGGCCGAGGAACATAACGAAGCCCTGAGTTCAGGAGCTACGGTAAATGCTGGGGTTGTGTAGTGAAAGTTCATGCTCTTATCCGGGGAGATCTGCCCAACG
>JADFMM010000417.1 GCA_022563885.1 Planctomycetota bacterium
TCTTTGCGGCTTTGCGCCTTTGCGCGAGTCCATAAACCATTGCAGTGGAAGTAGAGTTATGCTTTCTCCGGTGACATTATCTGGAAAGAGTTTCAATTCTTGCGACCTTGTAATACAGAGAAGCTATCGCCGCGGTTATCCTCTTTTTTTCTCAGTGCTCTCGGTGTTCTCTCTGGTTGAAAGTCTCTTCGATAAGGGGTTTTGAAACCAATTCCTGCTTTAATGTGGGATCTGATATTTATCGCTTGCCTTGGACCTCAACGCGGGCTACAATTCGGGTAGCTGGCAGGATGAAACTCGGCTCCATGCCGTGTGGATCTCTTCGGAGGCCCCTATATCCGCTGGCTTTTTTCATGCGCGACTACGGATCCCCCACCCAAAGCGACGAATTCTCGTACACAAAAGTCCAGGATGTCGAGATCAGTACCTCTGCGCTTGACAAGCGCAGGTGGTCTCATTGGTGCTTGACAAGGACAGACAAGCGCGCAATCTGGCGAACTTGAACATTTTGGAGTCCTCTCATCGGATAAAGAGCAAACTACTCGCAGCTCTGGCTTAAAAACTACACGTCCAATCACGTGTTCAACATCAACTCTGCCCAGGCATAGGGATGGTCGGATAAACCGCCGCGGGGTCCCTTGCCTTCAGGGCCGCGATCAATCCCACTCCCAACAACGCGAGCGCCGTGGTCCGACCGATAGAGGATGTGGTCGATTGCACGTTCAGTAATGGCGTTTTCGAGACCAGCAGATTCTTTGAGTTTAGAGAGTACTTTGCTCTCAGTTCGAACATTAAAGTCGCCGCCTACCAGGAGGTTTTTCAGGGGCTCGTGAGCGAGCACGTCTTCGGCCAGTCTACGGTGCTTGGAAGGCTCCCATTCGCGCTGACCGGGAACATGTAGCGAGTAAACGGCCCAGTCGGCCTCACCGATGCGCACCTGCACTCGGATTGCGCTGGCGGGTGACCAGCCCTCGCCTTCGAGCGTGTAGTCGTGTGTGTTGGAGATTGGCCAACGGCTGAGGATAGACTTGAACTTGCCACCGTATCGACCGGTCACGTCGCCCCAGCGGGGAGCACGATGGTGCGCCGACGAAACCGAGCCGACGTAAACATGAGTGAGCCCCAAATGTCTCGCGATTTCTCCCGACCAGTCTGGCGCGGCCATGCCTTGATTGAATTTAGGCGTCTCGTTCGTTAGCACTAGGTCGGGCTTGCGATCGACCAGCGCATTGGCAACTTCTCTTGGTGTACACCATTGCCCGCAGGCGACATTCCAAGTCACGATCCGTAGTCGGTCAGGTGCCGGAGAGCTTTCCTGTTGCGGACTAGGTCCATTCTGTTGGCCGAGAGCCGACTTGGCCGCCGCGACCGCGGCTAGGCTTAGACTAGCAAGAAAGGAACGACGTTTCATGATGTGTCTCCTTGGTTGATGGGTTGTCTTTTCAGAAGCCGTGTGGTGTAATTACTCGGCTGACAGCACATCAGGTTCATCCGGACCAACCGTAAACAATTGTGAAGACATCAGTTACATCGATGCCTTTTTTACACCACACGGGCAATTATAGATCAGCACCTCGGCTCTTGTTATTCACGCCCATTATTCTTCTCGAATGCTCACTAAAACTGTCTGTGTGACCGCAATTGTAGCGGCGGGGCGGGGAAAATGCCAATGGTAGCGTTGGGCTCTTAATCACTTGTATCCTCTGGTGTTGGAGCAGATGGCAGGGTGGTCCGATTGACGCCTGACAAGCGCACAGGCAATCACTTTTATCCGTGACGACCCTATGCCGCTGGTTCCAGAGGTTGTGTGGGAACAATAATTTCAACCGCCCCACGTGTCATAAGGAGAAGTCCCATTTTTCTGAGATTGGTCTTAGTCAGTATTCTTACTTTTTTCACGCTGTATGGCACGATAAACGGTATCTATCATTTTTGCCATGCCCTCTTGGCACAATGCCTGATGCCTTACCATGTCACTAATGAATGGAGACAAGTGTTTTCCCGATTCAAGTTCCTCCAAGGCTCTAATCGCCTTAGCGAGGTGTTTACGTTTGTCACTAAGATTATTGAATTTCTTAGCCTTAGCGGGAGTCTCCAATAATCTAGCCAGGGTAGTGTCGTATTCATCTGTCGCCAGCGGTATACATTGGTAAACCATATTCGTTCCTATAGACTAAATATCTTTCACGTTGTTTTCCTGGCAAGTCATCAGTCAGCCATTCCCGAGGTAATGATCACGACATCCTGAACTTATGTGTACGAGAACTCGTCACTATGGATGGCGAACGGGCAATTATAGATCAGTACCTTGGATCTTGTCCACCAGGCTCATTTATCCTCCTCGAATGCTCACCAAAAAAGTCTGTGGGACCGCAATTGCAGCGGCAGAAGGTTGAAATTCCCATTGGTCGCATTGCGCACCTAATCCCTTGTATCCTCAAGCCTTAGAGCAGACGCTAGGGTGGTCCGATTGTCGCTTGACAAGCGCAGAGGGTCTCAGAGATGGCCGCGATAAAGATCCAGGACGTGGATCTCAAGCGCGGTTGCATGAAGGCGGCCAGACTCAAGCGAAAGAAGAAGTACGCCGAGACGATCGCCCTGGGCAAGGACCTGGTGAAGCACCTGCGCCAGTACATCGCGATTACCGGGAAGAAGAAAGGACCCCTGTTTGTCGGCAAGCGTGGTCCCCTGACGGCCCAAGGGCTGCAGCGGGTCTGGAAGGCAGCCATCAAGCGAACCGGACTGCCGGCGGATCTCTCCATCCACTGCGCCAGACACACCATCGCCGTGCACCTGCTCCGCAAAACGGGCAACCTCCGCCAGGTGCAGAAGCAACTAGGCCACGCCTCCCCCGCCACCACCGCCAACATGTACGCCGACATCAGCTTCGAGGATATGCAAGATGGGGTCACAGAACTCTATGAGTAAGCAGATGATGCCTGCCAAACAAGGTGTGGCTCTCGGCAGAGGGGACTTTGCCTCCCCAGCCAGGCTGTTCACCACCAAGCAGCAGCGGTTCATCGGCGGCTACGATAACCACTGAGAGACCTGACGCCTGTCAGGGCGATTCCGGCCTGAAGCCCGCCTGTGGCTGACAGCAGCAGGACGATCGGGTACACTTCCGCCATGATCAACACCACCATCGCCTATTACAGAATCACCTCGAAGCTCGGCGCTGAAGGCAGGCAGAGACGGCGAAGAGACCCGATGCTTATGTGAGTTGCAGGTTTCGCCCCCGCGGGGCATGATGGCGCAGGCCAAAACGAAAGGAGGTCTCGGTATGCCGGAAGAAGAGAGCCTAAGGCAAAGACTGATCAGGGAGAGGGAGGAGCGGCTCGAGCGCCGCAGGAAGAGCGCGAGGGCAAGACCACATGCGCTTGTCAAGCGTCAATCGGACCACCCTGACGTCTGCTCTAACGCCTGAGGCTTCAATCGTTTAGGTGCCCAATGCTACCATTGGCGTTTTCACCGCCCCGCCGCTACAATTCCATTCTCGCACACGGCATGACTGAGCATTCGAGGAGGATAAATTACTGTGATGGATAAGAATCTCGACATTGTCACCTACGCAGTCTCCTTAATCGCCAAGGCGGTCATCATGGCCTCGGGATTCTCTGGAAGGGCGCGAAAGCGAAGCCTGAAACGGCTTGCCAGGATGGACGCCGGTGCCAAAGAGAAGGAACTCATGTTTCTAAGAGACAAGGTTCACCACGTGGGGTGTAAATACTCATCCGGGTATAAACTCTTTAACCAAAGAACGATACATTTCGATCCATGAGAAATACTCAACTGTATTTGGGGCTGCTCAAAAATGCAGTGACGCTAAAAAGGATTTCTTGCAGACATCGCATACACTTTCCACTTGGAGTATCACGCTCAGGATC
>JADFMM010000150.1 GCA_022563885.1 Planctomycetota bacterium
CGTCTCTACGAGAACACTTTCTGCAGGTGGCCCAGGTGATGCTTGGCTTGTCCCAGGCCTGGGGGCCGCTGGGGACGGATGCCGCTTATGTCATGCACTGTCCCATGGCCTTCGACGATCAGGGAGGCGATTGGCTACAGGACAACGACGCCCTGCTAAATCCTTACTTCGGAGCGACGATGCTGCACTGTGGGTCGATCAAGAGCACCATCGAGGGTAAGTGAGCTTTGGCCTCTCGCAGAGGCGCGAAAGTTGCGAAGGAAGCTTTGTGCATGTCACGCCTGTTGCCGATGGACCATTTGATCCGTAATTCTTAATCTCCGCGCCTTGGCGCGATGAAAAAACCTATGAGTGACATCGCCCATCAGACAGCAGAGCAACGATCCTGGGTCGGCCGACTCATGCGTTTTTGCCTGACGAACAAGCTGGTCGTGTTTCTGTTCGTGATCTTGGCGATTGGCTGGGGGCTCATGGTCGCGCCCTTTGATTGGGAGATGGGGCCTCTGCCACGCCGGCCGGTGCCCGTCGATGCGATACCCGATATCGGCGAGAACCAGCAGATCGTCTTCACCGAGTGGATGGGACGCTCCCCCCAGGACGTGGAAGACCAGATCAGCTATCCCCTGACGGTGTCACTGCTGGGGGTGCCCGGCATCAAGACCATCCGCAGTTATTCCATGTTCGGTTTCTCCACCATCTATATCATCTTCAAGGAGAACATCGAGTTCTACTGGTCGCGGAGCAGGATCCTGGAGAAGCTCAACAGCCTGCCCGCCGGCACGCTCCCCGATGGCGTGCGGCCCGCCCTGGGACCGGATGCCACCGCCTTGGGACAGATCTTTTGGTACACCCTGGAAGGTCACGACCCCAACGGGCAACCCTGCGGTGGCTGGGACCTGGAAGAGCTGCGTACGGTCCAGGACTGGTATGTGCGCTACAGCCTGCTCAGTGCCGAGGGGGTCTCGGAAGTGGCCTCGGTGGGCGGGTTTGTCCGTGAGTACCAGGTCGATCTGGATCCCGACGCGATGCGGGCCTATGGCGTGACCTTCGCGGATGTCTACAGCGCGGTCAAGGCCTCGAATATCGACGTCGGTGCCAAGACCTTGGAGCTAAACCGCGTGGAGTATTTCATCCGCGGCATCGGCTTTATCAAGCGCGTCGAAGACATCGAGCAGAGCGTGGTGAAGGTGGTAGACAATGTCCCGGTGCTGGTCAAGCATGTCGCCGGCGTGGCCTTGGGCCCTGCCATGCGCCGCGGGGCCCTGGACAAAGGAGGCGCCCAGGCCGTGGGAGGCGTGGTCGTGGCACGCTACGGCGCCAATCCCCTGGCCGTCATCAAGCACGTCAAGGCAAAGATCGAAGAAATTTCACCCGGTCTGCCGAGTAAGGTCCACATCGATTTTTCAAACGTCTCCGCCGAACAGGTGCGTCAGTATGCCTTCGATCATGGCTTCGAGGCCTATGCGGGGGCCAAGCTCAACCAAGAGGGCTGGACGGCCCACCTGCGGGCCACGGAACAGGCTGACTGGCCCCCCTGGGCTGCCCTCAGCAAGGTCGCCATCGTTCCCTTCTACGATCGGAGCGGCCTGATCTATGAGACCCTGGGGACGCTGCACAGCGCGCTGAGTGACGAAATTCTCATCACCATCATCGTGGTCATCCTCATGGTGATGCACCTGCGGAGCAGTCTGCTGATCAGCGGCCTCTTGCCCCTGGCCGTCCTGATGTGCTTCATTGGCATGAAGCTCTTCGGCGTAGACGCCAACATCGTGGCCCTCTCCGGCATTGTCATTGCCATCGGCACCATGGTCGATATGGGCATCGTGATCTGTGAGAACATCCTGCGTCATCTCGACGAGGCCCCACCGGAAGAGTCCCGGCTGGAAGTCGTCCACCGGGCCGCCAGTGAAGTCGGCAGCGCCGTCCTCACCGCGGTGGCCACCACCGTGATCAGTTTCCTGCCGGTCTTTACCATGATGGGGGCGGAGGGCAAGCTCTTCAAGCCCCTGGCCTTCACCAAGACCTTCGCCCTCGTCGCGGCGCTGATCACCGCCTTGACCATCATACCGCCGGCCGCCCATCTCCTGTTTTGCGGACGCATCACAGGTAAACACCTGCGACGGGCGGTCCACGGCGGCCTCGTTCTGATCGGTGTGATGGCGGGATTCCTGCTCACTTGGTGGGCCGGGCTGGCCCTGATCCTGTTCGCCGTCTACCACCTGACTGCGGATCGTTTGCCGGCCCCTTGCCGACGCTGGGCGCCCTGGGTCGCCAATCTCTTGGCGGTCCTGCTGGTGGGCTACATTTTGAGTGAGCACTGGTCGCCCGTAGGACCCGAAAAGGGAATGTTGCGCAATCTCGCCTTCGTGGCGCTGCTGATCGCCGTGTTGCTGGGTTTCTTTCGTCTCTTTCAAAAGGGCTATCCGCACATATTACGCTGGTGTCTGGCCCATAAACTCCTCTTCCTGACGGTCCCAACGCTCTTGCTCATCACCGGGGCAGCCATCTGGTTGGGCTTTGACAAGGTCTTTGCGCCGCTGCCCGACTCGGTCAAGACCACCACCTTTTGGGCGCGGGGCACCAAGGCCTTTCCGGGCCTGGGCAAAGAGTTCATGCCGCCTCTGGACGAAGGCTCCTTTCTCTTCATGCCGACCACCATGGTGCACGCCTCCATGGGCGAGGCCCTCGACATCCTGTCCAAACAGGACATGGCCCTACAGGGCATCCCCGAGGTTGAGTCCGTGGTCGGCAAGATCGGCCGGGCCGAGACCCCGCTGGACCCGGCACCGATCTCGATGATCGAGACGGTCATCAACTACAAGCCGGAGTATGTCACCGACACGGCGGGGAGGCGTTTGAAGTTTCGCTACGACCGTCTCGAGCAGACCTTTGTCAGAGACGAGAAGGGCGAGTTGATTCCCGACCCGCACGGCCGCCCTTATCGCCAGTGGCGGGAGAGCATACGCTCGGCGGACGACATCTGGGATGAGATCGTCAGAGTCACGCGCATACCGGGCACCACCTCCGCGCCCAAGCTCCAGCCCATCGCCGCCCGTTTGGTCATGCTGCAAAGCGGCATGCGGGCCCCCATGGGCGTCAAGATCAAGGGGCCGGACCTGGCCACCATCGAGCGGGTGGGACTGGCAATCGAGCGCCTGCTCAAACAGGTCCCCGGCGTCGAACCGGCCGCGGTGTTCGCGGACCGGATCGTGGGCAAGCCCTATCTGGAGATCGTCCCCGATCGTGCAGCGCTGGCCCGCTACGGCATTACCATGCGTGCCTTTCAGGACGTGGTTGAAGTCGCCATCGGTGGCCGCCAGGTCACGACCACGGTGGAGGGACGCAAGCGTTTTCCCGTGCGGGTCCGATACCAGCGGGAACTCCGGGCCGACATAGAGAGTCTCGGCCGCATCCTCGTCCCCGACGCCGCTGGCGTCCAAATCCCCTTGGAGCAGATTGCCCAGATCCGCTACGTCCGCGGCCCCCAGGTCATCAAGAGCGAAGACACCTTTCTGATCGGCTACGTCCTGTTTGATAAGAAAACGGGGCAGGCCGAGGTGGATGTGGTCGAAGCCTGCCAGGCCTACCTGAAGGCCAAGGAAGCCTCCGGCGAACTGGTGATCCCCGCCGGCGTGAATTACAGCTTTGCCGGCACCTACGAAAACCAGCTTCGCTCTCAGAAGACCCTGGCGTTCGTTCTGCCCGTGGCGCTCTTCGCCATCTTCATGATCCTGTATTTCCAGTTTCGTTCGGTCGTCACGACCTCCTTGGTCTTCACCGGTATCCTCGTGGCATGGTCCGGCGGCTTCCTCTTGCTCTGGTGCTATGGACAGGACTGGTTCCTCGATTTCTCGCTGATGGGGGTCAACATGCGTGACCTGTTCCACATCCATCCCATCAACCTGAGCGTCGCCGTCTGGGTGGGCTTCCTGGCCCTCTTTGGCATCGCCTCGGACGACGGCGTCGTCATCAGCACCTATTTGGATCAGTCCTTTCGCGACAGCAAGACCACCACCATCGAAGAGATTCGTGCGGCCACCGTCCAGGCGGGACAACGGCGGGTCAGGGCCTGTCTCATGACCACGGCCACCACCCTCCTGGCCTTGATTCCCGTCCTCACCAGTACGGGGCGAGGCAGTGACGTCATGGTCCCCATGGCCATTCCTTCGTTCGGCGGCATGGCGATCGAAGTGATGACCATGTTGATCGTGCCCGTGCTCTACTGCGCGGTGCAGGAGATAAAGCTCAAGGCGGGGATTGGGGGTGGGCGTTTGGACGGTTAGGGATCGGCAAGGAATAAGTTGGACATTTTGGGGTCGAGTGTGCCCCATATTGGGTCGCGCCCGATTGAGCGAAACCGGAGGGCTTCTACTCACGTGGAGAGTGTCTGGCTGCGCCGGTGGGCCTGGCGAATGGCCCTCTCGACCAACTCCCCGAATCCACCCTCACCGAACACGGTGAGTGCCGCCTCGGTTGTGCCCCCGGGTGTCGCGACCTTGCGGATTAAGTCGGCGGGTGTCTCGTTGTCTCTAGCGGCCTGACTCGCCAGCAGTGCGGCGCCTTTGGCGGTCTGGATCACGAGCGCTTTGGCCGTCTCTTCGGGTAGACCCAGGGAGACGGCGGCTTCGATCATCTTTTCCATCATCAGGAAGTAGTAGGCCGGACCGCTCCCGCTGACGGCGGTCACGGCGTCAATGAGCGATTCGTCGTCCACCACGACGGCCTCACCCACAGAGGCGAAGATGTCCCGAACCTTTTGCAGCGAGGGTCTGGCCCGATCGTTGGGATAGAGGGCGCTGGCACCTTCGTTGATCAGTGCCGGGGCGTTGGGCATGACGCGGATGATGGGCACATCGCCCAAGACCGCCGCGATAGCCGCCATGCGCGCGCCGGCAACGATAGAAACGACCAGCGCATCATGCCGCAGGTGTCCTCTAATGCTGTCGAGGGCATCCCGCATCGTTTTGGGTTCGATACTCAGGACGAGAATATCAGCCTTGGCAGCCAGGGAGGCGTTATCGTGGAGAGGCAGAACGCTATACTGTCCGGCCAGTTGCGCGAGTCGTTCGCTCCGCACATCGCTGATGAACACGGCCTCCGGGGCAAAGATGCCGGCCGCAATGATCCCTTGGAGAATGGCCTCGGCCATGTTGCCGGCGCCGACAAATCCAATGGTCTCCACGAACAGGCCTCCCCTATGGGCTCTAAGAACAGCCCATGGCGTTTCCACAGTTGAAGCACTTATAGCAGGTTCCACTCCGCACGGTGATGGATCCGCAGATGTCACAGAGGGGCGCGTCTGACTGCATGTGCTGGAACTGAGCGTTGAATTCCCTCATGACGTTCTCACTCTTCTGCAGTGCTCCCTCGTCACCGGCCGCGACCCCTGCGTAGGCGACGGCTCGCTGTGCGGCGGCAGGGCTGCTGATGCGATGGCGGGGACCGCTTTCGGGGGCTGCTCCGGTCTCCCAGATTCCGGCTATACGTTCCGAGGTTTGGGGCGTTCCACCCGTCGCCGCGGCGGGTGCCGTTGACTTGACCTCAGCAATACTTTGAGCGAGGTTTTTCGTCTTTTCGACGAGTTCCCTGGCCGTGGTGGTGTTGCTGTTTTGACGGGCCACCGGGGCCGGGGCGCCGTTACGGTTCGGCACATTCTTGTCCGCGTACCCGGGGATGAACTGGCACCCCAACCAGCAGAAGATGTAGTCTATAATACTCTTGGCAAAGGGGATGTTTTTATTTGCGGTCATGCCGGCCGGCTCAAAACGAGCGTGTCTGAATTTGTCCACCAGGGTGATGAGTGGCACACCATACTGCAGCGACATGGAAGTACACGTGCCAATCACATCCATGAGACCGCCGACCGTGCTGCCCTCCTTGGCCATGGTGACAAACATCTCTCCGGGCTGTCCATCTTCGTACAGTCCGACCGTGAGATACCCCTCGTGCCCCCCCACGGAAAACTTGTGCGTAATACTCTGTCGGGTCTCCGGCAATCGGCGTCGGAAGGGTTTGACGGCTGAGGCCTTGATTTCGGCCCGGGCGCCTTTCTGTTCATGCTTCTGGGTCGACAGTGGCTGCAACTGTTTGGACCCATCCCGATAGATTGCCACCGATTTGAGTCCTAACTTCCATCCGTCCACATAGGCGCTGACAATCTCCTCGGTGGTGCTCTCCTTGGGCATGTTGATGGTCTTGCTGATCGCCCCGGAGAGGAAGGGCTGCACCGCCGCCATCATTTCGAGGTGTGCACTGTAGTGGATGCTTCGCTTACCGTTACGCGGTTTAAACGCACAGTCAAAGACACGCAGATGCTCTTCGCTCAATCCGGGCGCGCCTTCAATGGTCTCGTACTCGTCCACGTAATCGCAAATGCGCTTGATATCGTCCGCGCCGTACCCCAGCTTCTCCAGAGCCATGGGAACGGTCCCATTGACCAGTTTCAGCATGCCGCCACCGGCGAGTAGTTTATACTTCACCAAGGCGATATCCGGCTCGACGCCTGTCGTGTCGCAGTCCATCAGGAATCCGATAGTCCCTGTCGGTGCCAGGACCGTGGTCTGCGCGTTGCGGAAGCCCTGTCTGGAGCCGGCGTCCAGGGCCTGATCCCAGACATCCCGGGCGGCATCAAGAAGATAGTCCGGACAATGGGTGGCGGGGAGATCGTGGGCTACCTTCCGGTGCATGTTAATGACCTTTAGCATGCTGTCCTTATTTTTTTCAAAGCCCTCAAACGGCCCCATGAGTTCGGCCAATTCTGCGCTGACGGCGTAGGCCGTGCCGGTCAGGATAGCGGTGATGGCGCCGGCCAATGCCCGGGCTTGATCTGAGTCGTAGGGCAGGCCCTGGCTCATGACATAGGCGCCCAGATTGGCATAGCCGAGACCGAGGGGACGATAGCGGTGACTATTCACGGCAATCCGTCTGTCGGGGTAACTGGCATTGTCCACCAGAATTTCCTGAGCCACAATAAAGAGCCGCACAGCCTTTCTGAACCCTTCTACGTCAAAGGCACCATCCTCCTCGCGAAACTTCATCAGATTCAGCGAGGCCAGGTTGCAGGCGGTGTCATCGAGAAACATGTACTCGCTGCAGGGATTGGAGGCGTTAATCGGGCCGGATTCGGGACAGGTGTGCCAGCGATTGATGGTTGTATCGTACTGTATGCCGGGGTCCCCGCAGAGCCGAGCACCTTCCGCGATAAGTTCCATCAATTCCCGCGCAGAATAGGTATCGACATCGGCGCCGGTGGTCACCGCCTTGGTGGTCCAAGGACCGTCCTTCTCGACGGCCTCCATAAACGAATCGTAGACGCGCACCGATAGATTGGCATTTTGGAACATGACACTGTCGTAGGCCTCGTTGTTGTGCTCCCCAGTGTATCCTGCCTCTATGAGGGCCACCGCCTTCTTTTCCTCATCGCCTTTGGCGGTAATGAACTGTTTGATGTCGGGGTGATCGATTTTCAGAGACTGCATCTTGGCGGCACGCCGGGTCTTGCCGCCCGACTTGATGACCGCCGCAACTTGGTCATAGACCCGCATGAAACTCAGCGGCCCCGAGGGATTGCCACCCCCCGACAGTTTTTCCTTGCTGCTTCGCAATGTTGACAGGTCTGTTCCGGTGCCGGAGCCCTGCTTAAACAACATGGCCTCGCTGGTGGCCAGACGCATGATATCGTCCATGGTGTCTTGGACCGATTGAATAAAGCAGGCTGAACCCTGGGGGTATTCATAACTGTTCTCGCAGGGCACGGCATCCTCGCTCTGGGGATCCCAGTGGTAGTTGTGTGGACTGCCCTTGACACCGTAGACATCAAACAGTCCTACGTTGAACCACACGGGTGAATTGAAAGCCCCGTACTGATTCACACAGAGCCACACGAGTTCGCAATAGAAGGTCTCGGCGGTCTCTGGGTCGACGAAGTAGCCATCCTTCAGACCGCGGTCGGCGATGGTTCGGCAGACCCGGTGTATCAGTTGCTTGGCAGAATGTTCCCGTTGACCCGATTCCACATCTCCATAGAAGTATTTGCTGGCAACCACCTTGGTGGCCAACTGACTCCATTGAGCCGGAACTTCAATATTGTCCTGCTCGAAGACGGCATCGCCACTGTCGCTGGATATTTTTGCGGAACGCGTCTCCCACTCCAGCTGTTCGAATGGATGGATGCCCTCCTCAGAGAAGTGATGTTCGACTTTCAATCCTTTTTTGTCGGCCATTTTCTTCTGGTTGACATCACCGTCCGCCGGCTCGACTTCA
Organism: Planctomycetota bacterium; assembly: GCA_022563885.1. Classification (GTDB taxonomy): domain Bacteria; phylum Planctomycetota; class Phycisphaerae; order Sedimentisphaerales; family Anaerobacaceae; genus JAIPFM01. The sequence goes on from JADFMM010000150.1 coordinate 8,263, forward strand.
AAGGGATTTATGGGATCAAATCTATAGGCCATAGCAACGCCTCCGTGCAAACGAAACCACAATATATGGTAAGAATCTCAGCAGGCTACAACAACATATTGTTTGGAACCCGTGAACCAGTGAGGAAAGCCTACTGAGATTGGGAATGACTGTAAAGATCAAAACCGGGAAAATAATCTAGAAATCAGACCCCATTCTCCACTGTCTCAGCGCTTAGTCCTTGCCATCACTCAAGCTATGAAAAGAAAAAAAACCAAAGCCGCGGATCCCCGTTTTTCGGCGGCGTTTTCACCCTGCACCGGTGGGGGCTGCTCCGGGCAAACTGACGTCTGATGCGCACAGGTCTGTTGGGCGGGAAGATGCTAGATCGTAACGAGCTGCTCGGGCCAGGGTTCGCTGGACAAGACACCATTTTTCTCCTTTGCACGACAGGGAGTGCAGTTCGTACAATAAGGGCTATGGGATATCTAAAACGCGATAACAGCCTGGGTATTTAAGGGGAATGTTTTCCGGCGGGGCGCATCAAAAAAAGAGACGTTGGCTAGTTCGAGAACCAGATTGTAGGCCCGTCTCCTTTGTTGCAAAATGCCATCATGCACATGGCCGCGGCCTGTGCTCGAGACCGACTGATCTGCGTATGCATTTGCAACAGTGTAAGTATCCGAAACGATGCAAGACCGTGTCAAGACGTTCCCACACCTTCTGGTAGGAGTCCAGATCGTTGTCGTCATCGTAATCGAATCAGTGAAGCGGCTAGAAGGGCCGTCGACTCCGACGACGATTACAACAACGGGGGTAAGGAGAAGCGTCCATGATTGTAAGCACTGCCCGCTACTCGCACGGGTCGCGCTTCCCCGGTCGTCCCGGGTAACCTGCGGCTCAGGTGATGGGCGCCGTCAATCCCCGCAGCCGAAGGTCGGGACCCAGGCGTTTCGTCTCCAGGTGACATAGTGGCGTCTGACAGACTTTTCGCGCCAACGCCGTCCCCAAGGAGGCACACCCTTCCACTCCCAGTACCATGGGCGCGATATAGACACACACTTCGTTTGCGAGTCCCTGCTCGAGGAATGCCCCCAGCGTCTTGGGACCTCCCTCGACGAGCAACTGTTGAACGCCGCGGGTCCTCAGTTCGTCCTGCAGGGGCCTTAGATTCCCATGTTCGATGTCCATCTTCCGGGTCAGGATCTGCCCGCCACGTCGCTCGATCTCTTTTGCCTTTCCGGCCTCCCTCGTGAGCGTCTGCGCATCAGTCACAATCAGCAGCGGATGGTCAGAGGCCGTTTGCAGGAGCTGACTGTTCAAGGGTATGCGCAAGTCACTGTCCATGACGATCCGCAGCGGACGCCGCCCGCCCGACGGTCGCGGAGTCAACAGGGGATTGTCGATAAGGACCGTGTTGATGCCGACCAGTATGGCCTGTGTGCGCCTGCGCAGCCGGTGCGCATCGGCTCGGCTCTGTTCGCCCGATATCCAAGGGTTGCGAGTGGGATCTACACGGGCCAATTTGCCGTCCAGGCTCTGCGCCCATTTCAGGACGATCCAGGTCTTCCCCGTTTGCACGAAGTGATAAAAGGGCGCGTTGAGCCGCCGGGCCTCCGCCTCGCACACCCCGACCGTGACCCGAATGCCGGCCTCCCGTAACTGCCTGATCCCGGCGCCGTCGGCATGAGCCGAGGGATCCTGCGCCGCGATCACCACCCCTGCAGGCTTGGCCCGAATGATGGCTTCAGAGCAGGGGCCGGTCTTGCCCCGGTGGCAGCAGGGCTCCAGGGTCACGTAGATGGTGGCGCCCTCGGGGTCGGCCTGCCGGCTGCGGCAATCGGCCAGGGCATTGATTTCTGCGTGGGGGCCGCCGTAACGCTCGTGCTTTCCCCGACCGATGATCCGCCCCGACTTTTCGATGAGGCACCCGACCGCGGGGTTGGGCTCGACCGAGCCGATACCGTCCGCGGCCAACTCGAGGGCAGAGGTCATAAGTTTTTCTTGGCTTTGGCTCAAAGTTCTAGCTGGCCTAGACTTCCTGCGAGGTTCGAAAGCTCAGCGGGCAGGTTACACTTTTCTTCGAAGTCTTTTTCGCTCAAGACCTCTACGCCCAATTCTAAAGCCTTCGCATGCTTACTGCCGGGATTCTTTCCAACGACGAGATAGTCTGTCTTCCTGCTAACGCTGCCTGCAACTTTACCGCCGCTCGCCTGGATGGCTTCTTTGATTCCCTTGCGTGTGTACTTCTCTAACGTCCCCGTGACCACGAAGGTCTTGCCCTCCAGGGATCGATCCTGTCGGCTCCGCGTCGGCTCGGCCGGATTCAGTCCGGCAGCCAAGAGTCGTTCAACGACACCCCGGCTCCGGGGATCGCAAAAGTAGGCCGCCAAACTCTCCCCCATGGTGGGACCGATCTGGTCAACGGCCTCGAACTCTGCGGAGGTGGCGGCCATCAAAACGTTCAGGCCCCCAAAGTGATTGGCCAGGATTTGCGCCGACTGTCCCCCGATGTGCCGAATGCCCAGGGCCGCAATGAATCGCGACAGGGGACGCGTCTTACTCCTTTCGATGGCGTCCAGTATGTTGGCGACACTCTTCTCCGCCATGCGCTCCAGGGACAAGAGCTGCGCCTTGTCCAGGGTATAGAGATCCGAAAAGTCGCAAACCAGAGCGGTGTCGACCAACTGATCGATCAGCGCCGCACCGAGGTTTTCGATGTCCATTTGATCGCGGCCCACGAAATACCTCAGCCGTTCTTTGAGCTGGGCCGGGCATTGTGGATTGACGCAGCGGATGTAGACGCCGTCCTTGTCCCTTCGCGTCGCCTGTTCGCAACTGGGACAGACCTGCGGGATGGCAAAGGCGGTGGTCTGCGCCGGTCTCTCCGCGTGCTTGACTCGAATCACCTTGGGGATGATCTCTCCGGCCTTTTCAATCACCACACGATCGTGGCATCGCACATCCAAACGTTGAAGTTCGTCGAAATTGTGTAAACTGGCCCGTTTCACCGTCGTGCCGGCCAGTTGCACCGGAGTCAGATTGGCGACCGGTGTCAAGATGCCGCTCTTGCCGACCTGCACATCGATGGATTCGACGATTGTCTCAGCCTGTTCGGCGGGAAACTTGTAGGCGATGCACCAGCGCGGCGCCCTTCCCGTTGCGCCCAGTTGATCCCGTAAGCTCAACTGGTTGACCTTAATCACCATGCCATCGATCTGATAGTCCAGCTCGCGCCGTCGGACGTTCCAGGCATCGCAGAGGGCAATGGCTTCCTCAATGGTCGCCGCCCGCTGGACATGAGGATTGACCGGGACCCCCAAGGCCTGCAGTCGGGCCAGCGTGTCCCAGTGTGTTTGCCCCAGGGCAGCGGAGAGCGGCCCCGTGGCGTAGGCGAAAAAGGCCAAGTTGCGGGAAGCAGTCACACGGGGATCGAGAAGCTTCAGAGACCCCGCGGCCGCCGTGCGGGGATTGGCCAGCAGAGACTCCTCGGCCTCCTGCCGGAGTCGATTGAGTTCGTCGAAGGTGGATTTGGGCATATAGATCTCGCCACGGATCTCCAGTTCCTGGGGCATCTTCTTCCCTGGCAAGAGCGTCAGGGGCACCGACCGAATCGTGCGGACGTTGGCGGTCACGTCGTCGCCCGTCTGCCCGTCCCCCCGCGTGACGGCCCGCGACAGGTCGCCCCCGGCATAGCGGAGACAAATGGCCAATCCGTCTATCTTGAGTTCAACGACATAGTCATAATCGGAGTCGCCGAGTTGCTTCGCGACCCGATCATCAAAGGCCCTGAGTTCGTCGTCGCTGTAGGTGTTATCGACACTGAGCATGGGCGAACTATGGGTCACGGACTCGAACGTCCGGGAGGGGCTGCCGGCGACCCGCTGGGTGGGTGAGTTTTCGCTCACCAGCTCGGGGTGCTCAGTCTCCAGGTCCTTCAGTTCGGCGAAGAGCCGATCATAGGCGGGGTCGGAGATCTCCGGCGTGTTCTGAACGTAGTAGAGGCGGTCGTGTTGCCTGATCGTCAGGCGTAGCGTCTCTACCCGGTTGCGAATGCGATTGCTCATTGGGCCATGAATATAGTGGAATTTAGGCGGCTTGCAAGCGAGAGAAGACCTGGGCTCTGTCTGAAAACTCCACCCGGCAAACGCCGATTTCTATAGACGCGTTACCTCGCCGGGGGTATAGTGCCCCCGTCCAAAAAGTGAATAGTGGGGAATAGTGTAATGGCAGCACGACTGACTCTGAATCATTTAGTCGAGGTTCGAATCCTCGTTCCCCAGTTTCTTCTTTTCCCTCGATTTTGGCCGGAAAACGGCGTTTCTGGCTCATGACCGGAGATTCTTTCACCCCTGTAGTTCGTGCCAATTGTCCGTCCAAGTTCGCCGAAATACGCCCTTGGTTGCACGGCGGCAACAGGTTTCGCAACAGGTCAAACATGTCACGACCCTCCGTTCCGGTGGCCATATTTTCGGCACGCGAGTAGGCGCCGGACAGATCGGGAAGCTTTTTCACGGCCTCGACGTGTTGCTCGCGCAGGACGTGGGTATAGGTGCTCATGGTCAGGTTGATATCGCTGTGACGCATGATCTCTTGGGCCACCCGGGGATGAACCCCCGCCTGGGCCAGCCAGGTCCCGGTTGTGTGACGGAAGCTATGGAAGTCAATGACCTTCCCTTGCTCGTCCTGGTCGGGGATCCCGGCGTCCGCCAGGTCTTTCCGGAGCATGTCTATCACGCGATCCTTGCCGGGAAAGTTGAACAGGGGGGCGTTCGGTGTCTTGCGGCAGACATGTGCCTGCAATGCGATTGCTGTTTCCGGCCGCAGTATTTGTCTTGTTTCCTGTATTTTCCAGTCTCGCGGTCTTTGTAGGTCGGTCGATATACACGCGTGTTTCTTGGCCTCCGGGCATATACGCCGGGGTCCAGGGGATGACAACTGCCTGACTGGGAGCTTTGGTGCCGGTTGCCTTGCGATTGGGCTTCTGCGGGCCCCTCAGGCCTTGAATCCATCTAGGGAACGATACGGCGGCCGGCCATACTCATGGGGCGGGGGCGATTGTGCTAGATTCTGGCGTTTTTCACCGAACTTGCAGCGGAGTCTAGTCGAATAAGCCTTTGACACGCCTACGCCAGTGGCGTATACTATAAGTGTGGAATTCATTGAAACCAGCGTCTTCACCAGGCAGATTGGGGAACTGCTCACTGACGCCCAATACCAGGACCTTCAGCGTGACCTACTGGTCAATCCTGAGGGAGGGGCCGTGATTAGGAAGTCCGGGGGCCTGCGAAAACTTCGCTGGAGTGGATCGGGCCGCGGAAAACGCGGCGGGATCCGTGTAATTTACTATTATCTGATCAAACAGGGAAATGTACTGATGCTGTTCGCTTACCCGAAGAGTCACCAAGACGATCTGAGTAAGGACCAACTCAAGGTGCTGAAGCAGATCGTTGAGGAGGAACTGCTATGAAAACGAAAATGTTTGAAGAACTTATTGAGAGCGTGAAAGAGGGTGGCAGGATCACCCGTGGCGAGCAGTCGCCATCTCGTGTATTCAAGTACGATGCACTCGACGTCAAAAAACTTCGCATCAAGGCCGGGGCAACCCAGGAGAAGTTCGCCCACATGATCGGCGTCAGTGTCGATACTGTGCAAAACTGGGAGCAGGGCAGGCGGATCCCCCGCGGGCCGGCCCGGGCCCTGCTCCACGTCTTTGAAGAGAACCCCAAGGCCGTGGTCAAGGCCCTAGGATAGACAACTGATCCCCGTTCCCGGTCGACGCTGTTGACCGCAACTACAAGGCAAACAACCTTGCTTGACTTAAACAAGTAAGGATTGAGGGTCAGGGATTGAGGGCTTTTGATTGAGGGTCAGGGATTGAGGGTCAGGCTTTTGATTTAGCTCTCTTGAGCTTCCGCCAGTCGCCTTTGCGTCTATTGCCTTCCTTGATCTCCTGGTGGATGCCCTTGCTGATGTTGTAGATCGTGCCCATGTGGAGACGCTCACTGAACCAACGATTGTTCACCCCGGCATGCTCTTTGATCCAGGTAGCCAGGACAACCTTCCAACTCTCGAGTTTGCGGCCAAGCGCTAAGTCAACTGATGTTTTCCCGAGAGCAGCCAAACCTTGCTCTAGAAGCATCTCCGCTAAATCCTCTCCAAAACCCGTCAGATCGGTTCTTGTTTCGAGTGTCCCGTTGTCTATATCCTTCAGAAGTGCCTTGCGACCTT
>JADFMM010000151.1 GCA_022563885.1 Planctomycetota bacterium
GAACGTTTTGAAGGCAATGATCGTAATAGCCGTTTTGGCCTGCGTTGGGTTGACTAGTGCAAGCGCAGCAGACGATTCGACTCGAGCCAGTCGGCCCCGGCTGCCCCGGCAGGATGGACCGATGGTTACGTGATGGCGAACGGGATTCGCACCCACTACTGGCGTACTGGAGGTAACAAGCCTGTGCTGTTGATGGCTCATGGTTCATCCGAGTGTGAATACTGGGCCCCGTCAAAGAGGCTCCATCACCCCGACACCGCGCTGCGAAGTCGAAGCGGCCGCCCGGCCATGAGTGAGCTGTTTGCCAAGATCACCGCTCCGACACTGATCCTCAAAGCCGACGCTCGGGGCGCCGACAGGAAGAAAAACGAGGAAGTTGTCAAATTGCTGAAGAACGGCAAGATCGTTCATGTCGAAGGCGCCCGTCACAATGTCCGCCGCGATCAGAAGGCACGTTTGCTCAAGGCGCTTAAGGCTTTTCTCGGGGAGCTGTGAAGTAAACAAAAACTGTTTAGACAGGTCCACAGGATTCAAATCACCTGCTGTCCAAAAAAGAACGACGGAAGGAAATATGCAAAATAATTTCAGAACAATGTTTATAGCAATATGTGCTTTGGTGCTTCCATCGGTGACATTTGCCAAAGTTGAGGTGCCTTCTATTTTTGGTGACAATATGATTCTGCAACGAGAATTATGGGTTCCAATATGGGGGACTGCATCGCCGGGGGAGAAAGTTCTCGTATCCTTCGCTAACCGAACCGTCGCAACGACTGCCGACAAAAAAGGCAAATGGATGGTCAAGCTGAAACCTCTGGAGACATCAAGAACAGAAAGAAGATTGACCATCAAAGGCTCGAATACCATCACGTTTGAAGGTGTCCTGGTTGGTGAAGTATGGCTTTGTAGCGGTCAATCGAATATGGCTGATAAATTCAACCCGCAAAAAAAGCGATACATTGAACCGGAATACTTTAAGATGGATCTTTCCAGATTCAGATTTTCCAGTAGACAGGGTTGGAATGAAATAACGCCTGTAACACAGCGGTCTGTTTCTCGTGTGTCTTTCTATTTTGGGATCGAGCTTTACAAAGAACTGAATATTCCCATTGGGTTGATTCTTCGCTACAATTCTGCCACGCCTATCCAGGCCTGGATGCCCAAAGAGGCTTCGGAAGTCATTCGGAAAAAACTGGGTATCCCGGCCGATTGGAAGGATGCTCAACGCATTCGAAATCCAGCGGTGCAATTCGATGACAAAATTGCTCCCATCGTTCCGTTCGCCTTCCGTGGTGCAATCTGGTATCAGGGCGAGAGAAATGCCAAAGCCCAAACTGGCTGGGAATACCGTGACCTGCTTCCCTTCCATATCAAGACCTGGCGTGAATTGTGGGCAACTCGTGCAGGAACGGAACTGCGTAACTTCCCCTTTTATTACGTACAGGTGCCAACCCAGGAGTCTCCGCTTGATGCGGAGTGGCCCTGGCTGAGGGACGCCATGAGGAGGGCTTTGAGTGCGACCGAGAATACCGGCATGGCTGTTTTTTATGATCATGGCCCCAGTCTTCATCCGGAGAACAAGCAACCCGCTGGAGAACGTCTCGCCCTCTGGGCGCTGGCGAAAGATTATGGACGCAAGGATCTTGTTTACAGCGGTCCTCTACTCGACGAAGTCACAATCGACAAAGACAGAGCCGTCTTGAGTTTTGAGCATATTGGCGGCGGTTTGAAGAATAAATCCGGTGAGAAAAACCTTAAGTTCTTTGAAATCGCAGGCAAAGACGGAAAATATGTCGAGGCCGACGCCTGGATCCAGGCAGACGCTGTTATTGTTCAGAATAAAAATATAACCGACCCTGCTTACGTTCGATATCTGTTCAGGAAGCCAGAGCCAAATGCAGAAATCAGTCTCATAAATGCCGAAGGCCTGCCCGCCTCATCATTCATGACAGATGATTTCATGCCGCCGAGGGAAACGCATGCGCCAGGGCGTGAGGCCGACGGTGGCGCAAGGGACGTTATCGAATCAGACAGTGTGCCGGTATTCGTCGACACCGCGAGTGCCGACACACAGCCCACAGGCCTGATCGCCGAGGGCCACGACAGCCGCATCGACCTGGTCTGGGATCGCATTTCCGATACCGATCAGGACCTTTTCAATATCTACCGGGCCGAGCAGGCAGACGGTCCATGGAAGAAGCTCAACGTGTACCCGCATACGATTCATGTTTACAGCGACTTCATCGGGAAGAACGGCAGAACCTACCACTACCGTGTTGCGCGGTGGATCGACGACGAGACTGACTTCCGCAAGCACCGCGTGAATAGACGCACCAGGGGCAACCAGCAGGTGCGCGGAACCGAGTCCGCCCCGTCCGAAAGTGCCAGTGCGACGACGCATGAAATGAATGACGAGGAATTCCTCGACTCGATGCAGAAAGCGTGCTTCCGGTACTTCTGGGACTTCGGTCATCCGGTCAGTGGTCTGGCCCGCGAGGGATTCCTGCACAGGCGATCAATCACGACCACGGGCGGAACCGGCTTTGGCATGGTCACTATCATGGTCGGCGCCGACCGTGGTTTTGTCACTCGCGCGCAGGCCGCCCAACGTCTGCTCAAGATGGTCACCTTCCTCGAGGAGAAGGCCGAGCGATATCACGGCCTCTGGGCCCACCACCTCCGCGGCGACACCGGCGAAACCATCCCCTTTGCCGGCAAGGAGGACAACGGCGGCGACATCGTCGAGTCCGCCTTTCTCATGGAGGGCATGCTTACCATCCGCGAGTACTTCGGTAGAGATAATCCAGTCGAGAACGAGCTGCGCGAGCGCATCACTCGCCTGTGGGAGGAGGCCCAGTGGAGTTGGTATCTTCAGTCCGGCGACAAGATGCTCACCTGGCACTGGTCGACAGACTATGGCTTCGCCAAGAACCACAAGTTTCGCGGCTTCAACGAGTGCATGATCGCGTACCTGCTGGCGATGGCCTCGCCGACACACTCGATTCCCGCTGACTGCTACTACTTGGGCTGGGCCGGCAACGTAGATCGCTACGTCAATGGCAGAACCTATTACGCAATAAAACAACCGGTCGGCAATCCTCTGGGCGGGCCACTGTTCTTCACGCACTACTCCTACATCGGGCTTGATCCCCATCAGCTCACCGACGCATACACCAACTACTACGACAATAACCGCGCCATCTCACTGATCCAGCACCGCTACGCGATCGACAACCCCAACAACCATCAGGGCTACGGCAAGCTTGTCTGGGGCCTGACCGCCAGCCAGAATCCGCGCGGGTACAAGGCGCACGCGCCTGGCGCCAATTCCAATCGAGACGATGGTACGATCGCCCCGACCGCCGCGATCAGCGCTTTCCCCTATACTCCCAACGAATCCACGGCCACGCTCAAGCACTTCTACTACGAGATGGGCTCGCGCATCTGGGGACCGTTCGGCTTTCACGACGCGTTCAACCAGGGCGCCGACTGGGTGTCGCCGAGCTACCTTGCCATCGATCAGGGACCGATGGTCCCCATGATCGAAAACCACCGTACCGGGCTTCCGTGGAAGATGTTCATGAAGTCCGACGTCGCCAAAGCGATCCTTGAAAAACTCGAGGAAGCACGCCCCGCGGCCCAGCGACCGTGAGGGTGACGGTCCAGGCCATGTGTCCGGATGTATGCGTTTAGTAGGACATTGATGTCATACAGAGAAAAATAGGCTTTTTAACCGTGTAAATTGCAAATGTCGGATTAAGAAGGAGAATAGAGATGCAGAAACAGAGACTGATACTGATTATTTCAATGGGATTATTAACCAGTTTTATGACATTATGCGCGGCAATCGAACCGACTGAAGCTACAATCGATGCCCGTGAATTTACGGGCAAAGATGGTGAGAAGCTCCTATACCGTGTCTTTAAACCGGCCAATTACGATCCCGACAAAAAGTATCCTCTGGTTCTCTGCCTACATGGCGGAGGAGGAAAAGGAAACGACAACAAAAGCCGGGGAACACAGGCATTTATTGCATTGTCCGATCCCGAAGTCCAGAACGATTATCCTGCGTTCCTGGTGACACCTCAATGTCCTCAAAGCGGAAGTTGGGCTCTCCGCGGCCCCGACAGAAAACAGTCTGTGACAGAATACCCAATGTCAAGGGAGACTAAGCTGGTACTTGAAATACTCGATTCTCTTCAGAAAGAATTCAGTATCGATCCGTCACGTCTCTACGTTTCCGGTCAGTCAATGGGGGGTAGGGGAACGTGGGATATCATTCAACGCAGACCCACTATGTTTGCGGCAGCTGTTCCTGTCTGCGGAGTCGGAGACCCGTCAGAAGCTAAAAGGATCGCACATATGCCTATATGGAACTTCCATGGCGACAAAGACGGCGTTGTACCGGTCAAGGCATCACGTGACATGGTGACGGCACTCAAGAAGGAAGACAGCAAGGTCATATATTCTGAATTAAAGGGTGTTAACCATGGATCGTGGATACCGGCCTGGGAAACCGAGGACCTTATTCCTTGGCTCTTTAAACAACGAAATCCAAATCCTGGGAAAGCTCAGTCCAGCATCAAACCCAGGCAGTATGATCGTTCTTTTGAGCGAAAGGTTGAGGTAACTGCAAAGCTCGAATACCTGTTGTATGTGCACAGGGACTACCCGGAAGCCCAGGAAAAATGGCCGCTTATACTATTTTTACATGGTGGCGGAGAGAAAGGCAGTGATCTGAAAAAGGTCAGGCGACAGGGGCTCCCGAAGCTTCTTGAGAAGAAGGATGATTTACCTTTCATAGTTGCATCACCGCAATGTCCGGGAAACAGCAGATGGTCTGATCACACTCAGATTCTTGCGCTCAATGCATTGCTTGACGAGCTGATCGAAAAATATCCGGTTGATGAAGACCGTGTTTATCTGACCGGTCTGAGTATGGGTGGAATGGGTTCATGGGCTCTTGGCCCTGCTTTTCCGGAGCGATTTGCAGCAATGATTCCGATCTGTGGTGGTGGGAATCACAGAGACGTACGCAAACTGACTGATATGCCTATCTGGGTGTTTCACGGAGCCAAGGATCGCGTTGTGCCCATAAGTAAATCACAGGAAATGGTTGACGCTTTGAAACGGGCGGGTAACAACAACGTCAAATTCACGGTGTATCCGGAAGCCGGACATGATTCATGGACCGAGACATACAACAATCCGGAAATATACAAATGGCTGCTGAAACACAAACGCTCGAAATGAAGGGTAAAAACATTAGGCGAATTCTGGCACAGAAGTGACGCCGCCTACTCCGTCTTGTGCGGGTGCGGCGCGGGCCAATATTCCCGATGGCGTTTTGTCATTGTCGCCACCAGCGGGGCGTTTCTTGGTTCCGCGGCGAGGTTTGTGTTGCCCTCGGGGTCTTTCTGATAATCGTAAAGCTCCACACCCTCCAATGCGCCATTCTCGTTTTCCCACAGCGTGAAGCGGTAGCGTTTGGTGCGGATTGAACGTCCCATGATGTTGCCGCGGAGGTATTGGCTGAAGGCGATCATGTCCCAAGGGGCGGCGGGATTATCGAGGAGGGGTAGGAGACTTTGGCCTTCGCATTGGGACGGGACGGGAATGCCGAGGGCATCGCATACGGTGGGAAAGATATCGACGTATTCGGTGAGGGCGGTGGTGTGTTGGCCTGGGTTGCCGTGGCCGGGGTCGCGGATGATGAGGGGTGCGTGGTGGTTGCGTTCCCAATTGACTTCCTTGGCCCAGACATGGTTTTCACCGAGATGGTAGCCGTGGTCGCCCCAGAGCATGACGAGGGTGTTGTCTTCGAGTTGGTTGGATTCGAGGGCATCGAGTAAGCGGCCGGCCTGGGCGTCGGCGTAGCTGACGCAGGCATAGTAGGACTGGATGAGCTTGCGCTTTTCCTGTTCGGTGAGCGCTTCGGGCGTAGGAGCGAGGCCGGCGTAGCCGAAAAGTTCGCCGCCCTCGGGCTTGAGGGCCGGCGCGGGCGCGCCTTTCGGGAAGAAGTCGTTGGCGGCGGGCTGGATGTCTTTGTCGTTATAGAGGTCCCAATACCGCTTTGGCGCGTTCCAGGGAAGGTGGGGATGGCGAAAGCCGACGATCATTAGGAACGGTTTGTCGTCTTGCGCGAGTTGCTCCATGCGTTCTATGGCGCTGTCGGCCATCGCGCCATCGCAGTACATGTTGTCCGCCACGTCCTCGTGCTCCGCGTATGGCAGCCCAGCTTCACGCAAGGTCATTCTCCTCCGCTCCCCCACGCGGCGCCGATTCTCGGTGCTGGCGTAGTCGAGCCATTTCGAGTTGAGATAGGGCTGGGTCCACGCGCCTTCGCCGCCGTTCGAGGCGTGGTAGATCTTCCCGAGTCCAATGGCTTCGTAGCCGAATTGCTGGACATAGCGGTTAATGGTGAGCGTGTCGGCGAAGCGCCTGTGGAATATGTCGCTGTTGCGGTAGGCGCCGGTGGTATCTGGGCGCATGCCCGTAAGGAAGCTGATGCGAGAGGGGTTGCAGACGGGGTATTGGCAGTAGGCGGCGGAGAAGCGCGTGCCGGAGGCGGCGAGGCGGTCGATGTTGGGCGTGATGGCGATGGGGTCGCCGTAGCAGCCGAGGTTGGGGCGGAGGTCGTCGATGATGATGAGAAGCACGTTTTTTTGGGGGGCCTCCGCGTAGGTGGACGCCCCGCGACACAGGGTCAGGAGAACCGCAAATCCGAATATTACCGCTATTTTACTTCGAATCATCTGACCGTTCTACTCTGTGAGGGCCGCTATCTCTTCCGGACTGAGCGCGGTTTCGTAAACTCGAACGTCGTCGATCAGGCCGGAGAGAAAGCTCCCAATTTCCAAGTTTCCTCCGGCGCCAATAGTCAGGCCTCCACTTCCAGGCTCCAGGTCGGTGGCCATGTCGCCAGCGACCTCAACGCCATCCACGTAGAGACTCCTGCTGCTTCCATCTGTGACAAACCCTATCCGGTGCCAATCCCCATCGGTGACAGTGGCTGAAGAGACCAACGGAGGTCCCGGCGGACTACCCCGGCGACCCGGCGTCCCGGCTTGCTCGAGATCTGTTCTGAGGGCTCCGTCAACAGTATCGGCCATCAGCCAATTCACACCGTTTTGCTGGGAGATGATTACTTGACCGGGTGCGCCACCTTTGACCCACGCAAAGACGCTGAACGAGCCAAGCGATGGGTCCAACACGAAGGGCGTGCGCGCAAAATCATCAGTCCCATCGAAGCGAAGTGCACCGTCCTGCTTGCCGTTGGCTGGCTCCCACTGCGGGTCGCCGCTGAGGGTGCCGTGGGACAGGCCAATGCTGTCAAAAGCGAAGCCGCCCTCTGCCTCGTCGAATGTCCAGTGTGCAATCAAATCGGCCGGTGGAACCTCCCGGAACAAATGGTTGGCGACGACGATCAGATCCTGGACATCTACGATCCCATCACCGAAAGGCGGCGGGGCAATGTCGTAGGTCGGCTCGTCTTGGTGCCAGTAGTCGATCAGGGCCGAGACGTCTGCCTTATCGATTATGCCATCCGCATTGAAATCGACGGCCTTAGCTGAAACCACCGGAGCGAATGCATGTGCAAAGCGTATTCCAAGCTCAAGCTGGCCCGCTGCACTTAGGTGGAGATTGTCCGAATTCATCGGCAGGTCGTCCGCCAGGACCAGGCGTGCGCGATCGGTGGCAAATACCTGGCCCGAATCCTCGTCTACATTGAACTGTCCCTGACGGACCTGGTCGCGGTAAGCATACCCCGACAAAGCCACAGGCAGCACCTGCCCGTACACAAAAGGCATACTCGGGGCGTTGAATTGTTCCCGAACACGCCCGATGAAGTGTGAGAGGTTCCGATCGTATACCTGTCCGTATGAGTCATTCCTTGCATCTCTCTCGCCTTGTTGCCAGAGCATGCCCTTGATCACCGGTGTGTAGCCTTGAGCAATCAAGCTGTCAATGCCCGCATCCACGGTTTCGACGAATATCTTGAACTGCACGCCGAAATGATCGACATCATCGCTATGAGTACCAGGATTCCACTCCGCTCCCAGATCGGTTCCGCCCACGGCATGTTTGATGATCGCGATTTGATGGCCCGGGAAAAGCTCTGCCACTCGGTTGCCAAAACCGATTTCAGGCCCGAAATTTCCCAACGAACCAGCGGCTGGTCTGAGCGTCGTCCACTGGCGCGCGGGCTGGCCGCTATTCAAGCTCGAAGAGTGGTAAAGCATTATCTGCCTGTTATACAAGACCGATAAATCCGACACCTCGGATATGAAACCTACGCCCACGGCATTCGATTGTCCACCGAGCAGGAATACATCTACATTACTTCCATTGGCCTGAGAAAGTAGCGACGACAATAGAACAGACAACGACAGTAGGTGAATGAGTCTTTTCATCGTTCTAATCTCCGAAATCGCTATGTGTGATGATTTGTTGGCGACGGGCTACATTCTCTGCGGTAAAGTGGGCTACGATAGTGAGCTTCCTCGAATGCCCGCGATAGCAGTTTTTGATGCATTTGAGCATCAATAGATCTTAAGGGATCAAGGTTGTAAATTCAATGGTGGCAAGGCGTTCGAATAAATGCGAGGCACAGGTGGTCCCATTCAAGGTTGACGAGTACACATTGACATAGGGACCGGCAAGAAATAACTTGGACTTTTGAATGCCCAATTCCACCCCATCTTGGATCGCTTCTCAATCGCAAAATCCGCGACGTAGAACAGCTACGCCTGCGGATTCGCTCAATCGGGCGCGACCCAATATGGGGCACACTTGGACCCCAAATTGTCCAACTTATTTATTGCCGATCCCTTATTGCACGAGCCAATAACAGTAGGGGGCTGGGCCTACACATGCTATGAAAAGACCGTCGTCTTTTCTTGATGATTGTTCGTAAGGCTAGGGGATGAAGAAGATCACGTCCCCTGTTTGCTTGCCAAACACCCCCTGCTGGGTAAAGTCGACGGTCAGGTGATCCAACAGGTCCGCCTCCGTAAGACCCGGCGGCAGGATGCTGCCAATCGCAAAAACATCAGCCACCGTGAATGTGGCCTCCAGGGCCTGCAGTGAGCCAAAGCCCTGCTGCGTGGCCGTGTCGTTGGTAAAGGTAGTGCTCTGGCTCAGCCAGCTGGCCTTGCCGGTCTTGAAGTCGAAGCCGGCCGGGTTGCCTGCCGTATCGTCTTCGACTTTAATGTTCACGCCGGTGTACACTGCACCGGGGGCCCCGTCGATCTCGATCTCACCGGAGAGCGGGTTGTAGTGGACCGACAGGGTGCCATCCCCTGGCGCCCCAGGCTGGCTGGCGTAGGCCAAGCCGAAGGTGCCAATCAGCGACAACGCGTCGTCAAAGTCCACGTCATTATCTCGGTCAAAATTGGCGTCGGTCCACTGGGGGCTGTCAACCAGACCGAGATTCCCGATCAGCGTCAAGGCGTCGTCCAGGTCCACGTCGCCGTCGCCGTCGGTGTCGCCGGTAGCCACAGCACGGAGGATGACGTTATCCACGCCGAAAAGCCAACCGGTGGTGGCAGGCGCCGCACGACCTGTGGGGACGACGAAGTCGAGGCGCACAGTGGCGACGGTCGGCATGTCCACCTCCACCACTCCGCTGTCGAAGGACGCCCGATGGGCCGGGTCATTGCCGTCGATTAGGCCGCCACCGGGCGGTGGACTAAGCAGAGCCGTGCTCGTCCAGCCGAAATCTACTGTGCTGAGCGGGCCACCTAAGCGAACATCCAATCGCACGTCGAACGCGGCTTCACCTGGGTTGACCGCGCTGGGGTCCGCCGCCCAGGCCTCCACGTCGTAGAGCACGCGAATGGCCCTGACGGGGTTGTTAATGACCGCGGCCAGAAACTGAATTTCAGCCTCCTGGTATTTCCGCGCTTGCCCGATGGCGAGCGTGCGGTCGCCGCCCTGGCCGGCATTATACGTACCGCTGACGACGGCCGGATTGGGAGGAAAGGGGTCGGTGATCGTGTTATTGGTGGTGCCGTTATTCTTAGTCGTCCAACCCGTTGGCAGTGTCGTGCCCACGGCGCCGCCCTCACTGCCTAAGGCGGCGTCAAAGTTCTGCACGTAGGTCGTACCGCTGCCGTCGATTGTGACAGGAAAAGGGAAGGGGTCTCTGTCAAACAGGAAGAAATTCTTAGGGTCGTCGGTGACAATGACCCGGATCGGTGGGACACCTCCGGAATCCACTACGATGCGGGTCACATTAGGTGCTTGAGTGTACGGCTTGTCTTGAACCCAACTATGTGTGTCGCCTTGCAATAAGAGAACTGGCTTACCAAATTGTGCCGCAGCAGGGATAAACTCGTCCGCGAACTGTTGCCGGGAACCTCCTGGAAACGCATGGGAAAAGACAACTGCGTGGCTCACCTGGTTGCCAAACTGGCTGAAGTTACTGCGGACCCACTCCGCGTCGTCGCTCATGCGCTGCGTCCACTCACTGGCGTCGTGAACTCTCCCCCCCACGAGGTTTATTCCGACAAATAACACCTCGCTATGCACGAACGAGAAATTGTCCTTGCGGCCTGCCTGGCGTGCGACGTTGAAACCGTGTGCCCAGTTTTCGTCGAATCGCTCGAAGTGAGTCACCCAGTGCCCCCACGCTTCGCCTGGGTTAGGGCAATCATTCCATTCATTGTCACCAGGAATAATGAACACTGGCAATTCCGATGCGAGCAGCACGCCCGCCACCCGCTGGTACACTGCCTCCGAGCAGGACGTAGAGCTGGATTTGATGTCGCCGAGGTGAACGGCAAAAGCGTCCGGAGTCCCAAGACTGGCAATGTGAGTTTCTATTTGGCTGTACTCTGCCTCGTTATAGGGCACGTCGCCCATCACGCGAAAGCTCATCAGCGTCGTCCCACCCCCCGAGTTGTCGGGTTGCTGCGACCGGACTGTCCCGGGGCCAGCCAACGCCAGCAACAAAACGGTCAAAATATTGATGCGTTTCATCTTCACAACCTCCATCTTTTTAGAATAACACGGTTCATTTCTTTCTCTCTTTCGAGAAGTTGCTCGGATTGTTACACACAATGTGCTCGCGAGCAGGTAGCTACCGACAGAGGCAGGAAATGACCGTCGTCTCTCCTGAAAATTGCTGCGTAGAGTTCCTTCCGGTGCAATAGGCCAAACAAGTGACGAGCGGAAGCCATAGCGTCTGTTTCATAGTTTGGGCACGCTACGAAATCCTCATCTAACCCGCCAGCACTTTCAGTCGCGTGGGCCCCAGCCCCTTGGAGTAAAAGGAGCTACGTGGAGCTATTATTTGCACCCCACGGCATTCCCGTGTCCAGCAGTTTGGCAGGGAGAATCATTGTTGAGGACACTCCAACGGAGGAAAACGCGTCAATTCATGATGATGCCCCCGATGGTATTGGAGACAGCAACCGCTGCGACTCATACAAACAATTGATTACGACGGGCTACCAGGGGTGGTTTAGCGCTCCTGGGGATGGCGCCGACAAAGGCTGGACTCACTACCGGAAAAACATGGTTTTCAAGCCTGGTCACTGTACCATTGATGTTTGGCCGGAGATATAAATTCTTGTACCTGGCATTACTTCCAGGTTAGCCCTTCCGGCAGTTTATTCAGATTGATGCACCCATCTTTGGTCACTACGACCATGTCCTCGACGCGTACGCCGCCCATGTCGCGGCGATACAGACCCGGCTCAACGGTGAGTACGTCGCCGACGAGTAGCTCGGGGCCCTTCATGTCGAGTAGCGGCGGTTCGTGGATATTAAGGCCTACGCCGTGGCCGGTGCCGTGCGTCATCGCACAGTAAGTGTCCGGCGCATCTTCGGCGGGCAGGCCGACGGCGTAACCCTCTTCCTTGATGACCTGGGTGGTGGCGCGATGGACATCTTCGCCGGTCACATCCGGCGCTGCGGCGCTGACCCCGGCGGCTTTGGCTTTGCGAACCGTTTGGTTCATGGCCTCGATGGCATCGGGGATGTCACCATGGACCACGGTACGCGTGCAGTCACCCCAATAGAGAGTATCTCGACTGCGGGGGAAGATGTCGACAATGACAGGTTGTCCCGTCAGCAATGCGCCCAAACCGACATCATGGCAGTCGGCCCCCGTGGGCCCACCGGCGATGATGGAGGTCGGATTGGTAAACCCATAATCCATCAAGCGATGATCGACCGCCATACGAACGCGTTCCGACGTCAGCGGCTCGTTCTCATGGTACAGCACACCGCCGGACCGCGCCTCGGCCTGGGCGATCCTCTCGCAGGCGAAGCGTATGACCTGCTCGGTCACGTCCTGAGCCGCGCGCAGGTGTTCGATTTCTTCCTCACTCTTCTGCCGGCGCTCGGCGACCCAGAGATTCGTCTCACATTTCACAGAGATGCCCGCGCGTTGCAGGAATTCGGCAAAGATCAGCGGCAAGGAGCGCTCGCCCACGACCTTGGTCACACCTGCGCGACGCAAACATTCGGCTGCCGCCTGTGCCGTCGCCGTTTCGCGGTCTCCGGATAATCCGCCCTCCGGCGTAAAGTCCGCAGGGCAGCCGACCTGATCGACGCGCGCCGATGTTCTCGCACGCTGCATCTCGATATCACGCAGGATCAAGACAGATCGAGTTTTGCCGGAATCCGGTAGCTCAATCAGTGCCACCGGATCTCCGACCATAAACCGAATCCGCCAATAGAGCGTGTCGTTCGTTGCCGGCACGCCGCCACAGATATTCGCGATTTGCTCTTCGGGCATTTTTTACTCCTCTGGATTTAGTTTTTGCAACAGGAAGCGCGTCACAGCACACGCAGATACCGCGTCGTGTTTTTCTCTTCCTTGATTGCCTGCCTACGATTGGAATACGCCATCATGCTGAATGGTTTGTTGTGCGCGATCAACTCATCAATCAGCATTCCCATGGTCTGATAGTGACAGTTGCCGTCACCGGTCTCGTGAATCAGTAGCAGGGTGCCTTGCAACTGCTTGGCGAAGTTGATCGGTGAGCCTTGTTCGAGACCTGTGTCCTACTCAATAATTCGAACTTATTTGATTCCAACGGCTTATGTAAGCTCTCCAGACATCGATTTGGTATGAAGTCTATCGCAATATTCGGAGGCAAGCAACATTGAAGATCCTCACCTCGCTCATCTTTGAGTGCCTAAAGCTCATATTCAGGAGCAAACATGAAATAGCGCTTGAAAACCAAGCTCTCCGCCCGCAATTGGCTGTTCAACAGCGTAGCATTAAAAGGCCGAAAATCAAAAACATTTACCGCCTCTTCCGGGTCTGGCTCTCAAGGATCTGGAGCAACTGGAAATCATCCCTAACTATCGTCAAGCCCCCCACTGTCATCGGCTCGAACAAAAGAGGCTTTCAGTCTTACTGGTGGTGGAAATCTCGAAGAATCGGCAGGCCCACGATTGACTGGGAGTTGATCAGTTTATACGCGAGCTGCAAAAGGAGAACATGCTATGGTCTGCCCAGCGCATCCAAGGCGAACTCAAACTGCTTGGCCTTGACGTTTGTGACAATACCGTGGTAAAATAATTATCAAGAACAAGGACGATGATAATTCAAAGCAACAACGATGGTTAACATTCCTGAGTAACCATGCCAAGTATACCGTCGGCATTGGCTTACTGGTCGTCCGAACAGTCTTCTTTAAACCAATACACGTATTTGTTGCCATATCGCACGACTGACGCAAACTACTACATTTTGCGGTCACTACTAATCCTCATTTGCAGTGGGCATTTAACAACTTCGTGAAACATTTGCTTTAGACGAAGCAACCAAATATGTTATCCGTGACAACGGGAAGATATTCAGCAATGATTTCGAATAGCACATAAAGGACCTTGGCTTGGAAGACACGCCTCAGGAAAATCAAAAAGCTGGTTTCAAACACGCGGTCACACTTGTACTGGATAATGCTCACTATCAACGGTGCCGCCTGGTTCAATACTTGGCCGAATCTCTTGAGATTGAATTACTTTTTCTTCCTTCGTACTCATCGATCTGATCCTCATTGAACGTTACTGGAAATACATGAAGGGTAAACTGTTTCGTTGTCGCGCGATTGAAAAGTTCGAGCTAATCTGCACCTCTTTTACGGGTATCCTTAACGACAGATCCGCCAAACGTAAATAAGAACTGGCAACACTGCTGGCTCCCAATTTTCAAGTATTTGACGAAGCCACTATTTGTTGAGATTTGACCCGGAAAGAGTATACGTTCGACGGCAGGCGTCGCCTGCACCGGTAGTAGTTCCAGAAATGAAGGTCCAGCTGTAGCAGGAGACGTATCGTCTACCACCGGTCGCTCAAGACGCTTCTTAGGCCCGTAGTAGTCGAGCCTCATCATGCTCGCGGTCCGGTTGAGGCCAAACTCCCGTGCCCGTTCGGTTGCCAACGACCAAAGAGGCTCCGGTATATGGGTGTAGGGCTTGTGTTGGCTCCGCCACCG
>JADFMM010000418.1 GCA_022563885.1 Planctomycetota bacterium
TTGAATCTAATAGACGTAGCCAACTGAGATGATTCTGCCAGGTTCTGGTAGGATATTCAATTGCTTTGATCAAAAGACTCTTTCAGATAAAGTACCGGACACCTTCCGGGTCTAGAGATAGGGGTCGAGCCTTAAGAACTTAAGTTCCTCGCGCAACCTGTCCTAGCCGACCGTCCAGGTCTCTCAGAATGCCCTTTAACTTTCGACTCGATTGCATCTGATCGTGCACCTTCTTGAGTTGAAGAGAAACCGCCACGCCACTGCGAAGCCCCATCAGTGCGGCTGCCTCCCGTTGGGTAAGCCCGCCATAGTGACATAACGCGTACGCTGCTACCGGGCGAACCAAAGAATTCATCCCCCGCTTCTGGAGGGAGTCCGGTTGCACATTCAGAACCTCAAAGACATGCTCTAATATCGATTCAGCGGACTCAAGGCAATCCTCCCGACGAAAGGAAACATCCTCTTTCCGATCATAGGCCTGGACCAGACGCTCATAGCGATCATCTACACCCTCTTGAGACGAGGCAGATCCAATGCAGAAACGTGCCTGCTGCTTGGTTTCAATAAAGGCGGCGTCAATCTCTCGGATCCCGCCTTCGACGAACTGACGGTAGACCCTTGGCTGTTTCTTTGTTGATCTTCCCATCAGCGCTAAGATGGGGCCATGGTCCACAAAGTCCAAGCGCTTGCATTTGCCAATGTAGCTGCGGTAGCTACTCCAGGGGTACTTTCTCAAGATTTCCACGCGTTCACGGTCTGACTTATTCCGGTAGGCCCGCAAAAAGACGGGATTTAGATGAACATAGCGGCTCAGTTTCACAATGTACTCATCCTCTTCAACAAGAGACGCTCCGAACCGTCCCTGGAACAGGTGACCACTGTGGTTATTCTTTCGATTGAAGTAGACCGTGTAGGCCGTCTGGAGTCGATGCATAAAACGGCTCACATTCCCCTGAGGTGTCTCCACCACCAGGTGAATATGGTTCGTCATCAGGCAATACAGATACAGGCGAACGCCGTAAAGCCGACAGCTCTCCGCGAGCTTGGTGATAAAACGGTCTCGGTCTCGGTCAGTCTTGAAGACATTGCAGCGATTGTTGCCACGAATGGTAACGTGGTAGACGGCACCCTCATAGACGATACGCAGCGGCCTAGCCATACCCAGACATTACCATAGGATTCAGGTTTTGGCAACACAGAACTTAAGTTCTTAAGGGTCGACCCTAATGCTCCCCTAATGCTCCCTCTAATGCTCCCTCGACCCTAATGCTCCCTCGCTCAAGCTATTCCCTTAGAGGACCCGAGCATCGCTGATTTCAATGGCTAGAGATCATTGAAAACATTCAATAGAAGTGGCCATCAATAGGGGCAGTCAATGAGTTGAATACCCCCTTGATGCTTAAGGCTCCCGTGACGCTCGAATCTGTTGAGTCAATTGCGTGACATAGTCATAAGTGATATGGTCCGCAGCCGTATCGTCATCGCTGAATTCGGACATGGCGCCGCGAACCAAGAGGTCAAAGTCCTCGCTGGATGCAATTTCGATCCCCGCCCTAATGGAGCCACCGGCTCTCTTGTTGTCCGCTGCGTGGCTTCGCGTGACCAACCTGACGCCATCTATACGTCGGGCGGGCTCCCCAGAATCCGCGACATAGACGCTCCATTCGTAGAACCGGCCCTCTTTCTGGGAATGGGCCAGGTGATAACCCGGATGCTCTCCCAGATCACCATGGCTCAGGCTGGTGGGGTTTAACGCATAGATTTCCGCAGGAAGCTTCGGTAGGGGCCCGCCTGGTTCAAGTGTCATAAATAAGGCTTCCTGGGAACCCGGGGAGCTGCTCTCCTCGCTGCTCCAACCTAGGATGAGGCACCCATCCGCCAAGGCAAAAAGAATGTGTGTCGTCAGGGTCAAGGTGCCGTTTTCATTCTCGACTGTCGCGCTGGATTCGCTCAGCAATTCTGGCTCGTCCGCCGTTGCTAGGGTATTGACGAAGGTATAGTCGTCCGGCGGAGTAATCTTGAAGACATCATCCGAGATCTCTAGGTTTCGCTCGACCGTGTGCATGTCGTAACGCATCCTCCATTCACCGTCCTGCTTGGAGGACCAGGTCTTGTAGCGAGCGATGTCGCCGGAAACTGGCGAAATCCAGATTTGCGTTTTCTTCGACCCTGTTTTTTCCCAAATGGTATAAGCCTCGCCACCAATTTCCTCCTGACCGACGGGCACATATCCATCAACCTGATCAAGGTCACTATAAATTTTTTGGAGCATGGCAAGTTTATG
Organism: Planctomycetota bacterium; assembly: GCA_022563885.1. GTDB lineage: Bacteria > Planctomycetota > Phycisphaerae > Sedimentisphaerales > Anaerobacaceae > JAIPFM01. Next base: position 2,285 of record JADFMM010000418.1, read on the forward strand.
ACGACGAATAAACAGCTGCCTTCGGAACTCAGAGTCCTTACGCTTGTTGAACACAACTGTCTGCTTGCCGTGATTGACCCTCATCGTATGATACCCATTGTCCACAAACTCTGAAACGGTATAGCCGTATTCGTATGACCCAAATCCAAATCCAACTTGCCGCGTTCTGACGCGTCCCTTCTCGAGGTCATACCAAAACTCAATCGCTATCTCAGCGGAATCCTGCTCAGGGTAGCGTACACTGGGATCATAGGTACACACACCCTTCATATGAATGCTCCTAACGTTTTCGTATAGTGCCAGGGCCTCGATCGCACCGTAGACCGGTGTCGCTGTCTGATGAAGCACGGTAAACCCTGCGATCAATAGGATGACGGCTGCTGCCGCCGCACTCAATTGTCTGATTCTTCTAAACATTGTTGTCCTCCGTATGGATTGCCGTCGTCTCTCGGGGTTCGCCAGAGACAGACGGAGGGTTTGTTCAAGCTTGTCTTGATGCTCAGGATTGGGAGCATCCTCATGCGTGAGTGAAGCAATGAGATCTTTCAGCTTTTGTTCGTCCATCGCTAGAGCGCCTGCCATACAGGTTCAAGTGTGTCTCGAAGTTTCTTTAAGGCCCGGCTTAGCCGAGCTCGAACGGACCCCTCTTTGATGCCCAATACTCCGGCAATATCTGCCGTCGAGAGGTCTTCCGTGAATCTCAATGTGATGATGGTCTGATCATTCGGCTTTAGGCTCCGCAGCGCCTCTCTGATCACCGCCTGTCGGTTGGCCAAATCCATGACAGCGGAGGGACACTCTGCAGCATGGCCATTCGAGTGCGGATCCACCCGTCGAATCAGCCTGGTCCGACGTATCGTCTTACGGAAATGGCCGTTGATCTCGTTGGTCGCAATGGCATACAGCCAAGCTCTGAATTGCCTACTGTTTCCTTCGAAATCGGAAATCCTGTCGACGACCTTGAGAAACACCTGTGAGCTCATGTCCTCCGCCAACTCCCGAGAGAGCAAGCGGTGGACACAGTAACGAAAAATCATATCGTAGTGCCGACGGTACAACTCGACAAAGGCATCAGAGTCCTCCTTCGCCAGCTGTACTAGCGAATCATCTTCCTTCGGGGCAAGACTGGCGGCCGCGTCATCTTGCATTGATGCCTGCGCTGTATCTTCCATCGTCACAGATATAAATGCGCATCTTCGTTATCCGTTGCAAGAAATATGAGAAAAGGAGCAGTCTTCACTTGTTGAGGCAAGATGGGACCGCTTTATCGCCTCAAAATGCCTGTCCTATGCATTAATTCCAACTTGTTTGATTGCAACGGCTTATGAAAGCTGTACGGAGGCGTTGGAGCAGATCCCAGGGTGGTCCGATTGTCGGTTGACAAGCACACGCGGCCTCGTCCCATGAGTAGCGCTGGTGAAGTCCGCCACATCATAGGTGTGTAATTACTCGGCCGACAGCAAATCAGGTTCATCCGGACCAACCGTAAACAATTGTGAAGACATCAGTTACATCGATGCCTTTTTTACACCACACGGGCAATTATAGATCAGCACCTCGGTTCTTGTTATTCACGCCCATT
>JADFMM010000152.1 GCA_022563885.1 Planctomycetota bacterium
GCTGCTTGGTTTAATGTTGTTAATTGGAATAAGGTTAATGAATTGTTTGAGAAGAGTAAATAAAAACAGAAATTAATTTTATTTTATAATTATTTTTTAAATCAATTCCTTTAATTCTTTAAATTTATCCATCATCTCCAAAGCCTCAGCTACAGGCTTATATGTTATATAACCATTATAAGTATTAACGCCTTTACCAAAACCTTCATCTTCTTTTAAAGCATCTAAACCTTTCTCTGCAAGCTCTAATGCGTAAGGCAGTGTAGCTGTAGTTAATGCAATAGTAGAAGTTCTTGGATAAGCACCTGGCATGTTTGTGACACAGTAATGAATTACTCCATGTTTTTCATTGTAATTTCCTGAAACGTATTGTTTTTGAATTTGTACAAAAGGAACTGAGTTTAGTTCCATATTTTCTCCCTCACCTTCTGCTACATACATTCTACCCCTGAAAATGATTAAGGGTTGGTATACTGAATAGACTATCAAAGGACCTATAGTAGCTTTTATCTTTTCCATATATTTTTGCAATTCTTCGTCTTGATCACAAAGACTACGTGTAGCTTTAGTAACGGATAATATTGCTTTAAACAAATTATCGGTTCTACCATTTGATTTTGATTTTTCTTTTTTTAGATTATATTCTACACAACTTGAGACGTATGTGATTTTGTCATTTGCAAAAAGTGGAGGTTGAAAAACGCCTTTCATTTTTTTCGTTTTTTTTCAACAATTTTATATTCCTTTCTTAAAAGATTATGTCTTCTTTCTTTTTCAATTAAATAATTAGTTTCATCTAGTACTTCTCCTAGGTTGTGTGACGGTATATTGGTAGCCATGCCAACAGCAATACCCAATGTCCCATTTACAAGTAATGCAGTCACTAATGAAGGCAATACTACTGGTTCCTTTCGAGTTTGGTCATAATTTAAACGAAAATCAACCGTATCCTTTTGAAGATCTTGTAAAAGCAAACTGGCAATTTTAGACATTTTAGCTTCAGTGTAACGCATAGACGCAGCATTGTCTCCATCAATTGAACCAAAATTACCTTGACCCCAGATAAGTGGATAACGATAAGAAAATTCTTGTGCCATACCCACCATGGAGTCATAAACTGCCACGTCTCCATGTGGATGATATTTTCCTAACCGCCGATGCCCGTGAACTCATCACGCCGGTGACACCCAGTTCCGAGGGTTTGGTAGCGCACTATGAATTTGAGGGCACGACCAACGACAGCGCCGGTTCAAACCACGGTACGGCGGTAGGCGATCCCCTCTTTGCTGCGGGCCAAATCGGTCAAGCCATAGATCTCGACGGTGTGGATGACTTTGTGGAGACCGGCAAGACCGCCTCATCGCTGGGGATCGGAGGAAATGATCCCCGGACGATCGCGGCCTGGGTTCTGACACGCAGCTTCAACAACGGCGGTATCTTCGATGTGGGCAATCGCTCAAATGGGCAGGATTTCTGCCTCAGAACGCTGACCACTGACAACCTATGGCGTATCCAGTACTGGGGCGGTGCCTTTGATCAAGACTTCACGTATCCGACTCTTAACGAGTGGGTACACTTCGGTCTGATACATGACGGGACCGACACCAAGCTATACGCCGATGGTCTGCTGATCGTAGACGTTCCCAGAACGCTGGACACGCCGGACACCAATCCCTTCCAGATTGGGGTTTATGGATGGCAGAACGACTTCTTCGACGGGCTGATCGACGACGTGCAAGTCTACAATCGTGCCTTGTCGGATGCTGAAGTTGCCGGAATGGTCGGTCTGACTCAACCCTTTGACAGGCCATAACGAACCCTAGAAACAGACCATCGATAACCTCTGGGCCTGTGTCTCGAATGACACAGGCCCTTTTCTCATGAATCTTTCTATCCCCGGGAAAGAGCGTAGACATACCTGTCCGACTCAAAGTCGCTGCAGTAGGCCAGAGGAGTGACGAGCGGGAGCCACCGTTTCTCTTTCATCGTCCGGACACGAGGAATTACAAGGTTGCTTGCTCTCGAATACTGCATTAGAATTAGTCCCTATTCGTTATCCAGGGAGCTTAGGGACCGGCAAGAAATAACTTGGACCCCAAATTGTCCAATTTATTTCTTGCCGATCCCTTAGATAAGCCGTTGAAATTAATCACGTTCGAAGTTATGAGTAGCAGGTGGTTTTATGTCCGCGCATTATAAGTATCCTTATGAGACTCAGCGAAAATGGTCTGAAGGATCTGAAGGAATTGCGAAATGAAGAAAGAGATAACTCAAGAAATCGAATATGTTCGCATAGTTGGAGATGAACGACGAAGAGGAGAAACGCTTAAGGATGTGTCACGTCACTGGCAAGAAGAGAAGGAATGTTATGCACTCATCAGTCCCCATGACGATGACGTTATTCTTGGGGCAGGTTTATTTATGCAGCTTGCTCAGCGTGAAGGTATTCCTACTCATGTTATTATCGTTACTGACGGCAGTATGGGGTATTGCAGCGCTGCAGAAAAAGAAACCATTTCAGAAACTCGGAAAAAAGAAACCTATGAGTGCTATCAATCGCTTGGTATCCCGCAAGAGAATATTCATTGGCTGGGCTTTCCGGATTCCGGCCTAAACGCTTATCGAGGACGCCGATTGGCGCTGCCAACTGACCGAGGACAGATCGCTGGTTATACAGGTTTGCAGAATGCATTTACGTCTGTCATGCGAAAGATATGTCCGACGCAATGTTTTGTGCCGACGTTCAATGATTTGCATCCAGATCATAAAATAACCTACGAAGAACTTCTGATCAGCTTGTTCCATGCAGGTGGGGCCATTTGGCCGGAACTTGGATCGCCGATCGAAAAAACACCCTATGTCCATGAAATGGCAATATACTGTGATTTTCCTGAGCCTCCCACTCTTCGTATCAGTACGCCAGATGAATTCCTCGACAAGAAACTGGAGGCCATTTGTGCCTTCAAATCTCAAAAGCAAATCGCTTCGCTTATTGAAGGCGTTCGTGCTTCAGGTCCTTATGAATATATGCGCTCGCTGAACTTCCACCTCTATCAGCCGCAGAAATACTATGACACCTTTGAGAAAAAGCATTATATTCGCTTTGTAAGATAGGTGTCGTTATCGAGCGGAAAATACTCTATCTTGGTGATACAGCGTTGGGGCGGGCGGCCTCCTATCTGGCAGGTATCCTTGATCATGAACAGGTTGTTTTTGATTATGTGCCTTCGGATCGGAAATTTCCGGATGCGTTGTTGGCCCCGGAGGTTAGCGCCGTTGTTATCAGTGATTATCCATCACACAATCTTACTAAATTGCAAGGGGCGAATATTGCGAAGCGGGTAAACGGAGGAATGGGATTAATCATGATCGGTGGCTGGGAATCGTTTACCGGCTGTGCCGGCGGTTACAACGAGACGGTTCTTGCCGATGTCCTGCCCGTCAAAATGAGCGAACGGGATGATCGCGTTAATTATTATGCTCCCTGTGTTATCAGACAGAACGCATCTCACCCCATTGTTGACTCTGTTCCCTTTAAGCAGCATCCGGCGTGCATAGCCGGTTACAATCGTCTGGAAGCTAAAACGAATGTCCAGATCATTCTATCCGTTCAGAAGTACCGGATTACAGAAGCAGGGGCAGAATTTGTTTTTGAGCGTGAGCAAGTTGATCCACTTTTGATCGCGTCAGAACATGGAAAGGGGAGGGTTTTAGCCTATGCCAGCGATGTCGCGCCTCATTGGGCTGGCGGTTTTGTGGACTGGGGGGATAAGCGTATTACGCTGAAGGCCTCTGGAGCAGATGAAGTTGAAGTCGGCAACTGGTACATTCGTTTTTTTAGAAATCTTGTCCATTGGGTGTGTCAATGAACAATTAGTTTGTTAGGGACCGGCAAGAAATAACTTGGACTTTTGAATGCCCAATTGCACCCCATCTTTGATCGCTTCTCAATCGCGAAATCCGCGACGTAGGACAGCTACGCCTGTGGTTTCGCTCAATCGGGCGCGACCCAATATAGGGCACACTTGGACCCCAAATTGTCCAACTTATTTCTTGCCGATCCCTTATCACGGTATGAGGAACTCAGGATGCTAAAAGGCAACGCGATTATCGGCCAGTCGGGCGGACCGACGAGCGTGATCAATGCATCGTTGGTAGGAGTGGTCGAAGCTGCTAAAGGGCTTGATGGTATCGAAAAAATACTGGGAATGCGTTACGGCATTGAAGGCTTCATGGCAGAAAACATCATTAATTTGGGTGATGAATCGTCGGAGGCCATGGCCGGCCTGAAGACAACTCCTTCCAGTGCGTTGGGTTCCTGCCGCCACAAACTTCAGGAAGAAGACCTGCCAAGGATTCTGGAACTGCTAAAAAAGTTTAACATTCGATATGTATTCCTGATCGGTGGAAATGATACGATGGATACTGTTCATCGTCTTGAAGCTTACGCCCAAAAGGAACATTGCGAACTGATCGGTGTGGGCATTCCTAAAACGGTTGACAACGACCTGTTCGGGACGGACCACACTCCGGGTTTTGCCAGTGCCGCTCGGTATATGGCTCTGTCGGTCATGCAGGCTGGAGTTCTGGCTCGGGACATGCAGAAAGTCGATCAGTTTGTCATATATCAATGTATCGGTCGCGCAGCAGGCTGGCTCGTTGGAGCAACAGCAGCAGGTAAAAAGAACGCCGAAGATGCCCCGCACATAATGTGTCTGCCGGAACGCTCGTTTGACAAGGACAAGTTCATTGCGGATGTCAAAAAGTGTCACGATGAATTTGGATTTATTTACGTCGTCTGCGGCGAAGGCATTACCTATGCTGACGGGACCCCGGTTTCGGCCTCGCAAACTGAAGATAAGTTTGGCAATGTTGAATTCGGCGCCATGGGTGGAACCAGTGTGGCGATGAGCCTGCACAGGATGATTTCCGACGAGTTTGGTTTCCGCGGAGAGTTCCAGATCACCGAGTCATTGCCGATGTGTGCTGCGGACCGGGCGGTTCAACTCGATATTGATGAGGCTTACCTATGCGGGCAAAAGGCAGTCGAACTGGCGGCTAAGGGCATGACCGGTGTTATGATTACACTGGTCAGAGAACCCGGCAGCGATTATGTCTGTACGACCGGGACCATACCCTTAAATGATGTTGCGGTGAAGGCCAAGCCTATGCCCGATTCATATATCAGTGCAGAGGGTAATTTTGTAACAGAGGCATTTTTGGATTATCTGCAACCCTTGGTCGGAGAAATGCCGAAGTTTGTGGCACTCAAATCTTAGAGTGCCTATCAAAATGAATCGTAGCACCGAAAACGAGCGTTTCTGCGACTGGCAAGGAAGGCGAAGCAGGCCGTCCGAGGACGGTCGATGGAACCTGACACCGTCCAGACGCAGAATAAGCCGTTTGAATGCAGAGTCATTTTGCGTACGTGCTAATAGTCGTCCCAAGTGAGAAAGAACTGTTTCTTGCCGGTCTCTTAGGGGTACCACCATGAGAAGAGCATTGTGTCTAGCAGTCATCGTTGTCGCCGCCTTCGTCATTAGCGTCATGCTCACAGTGGTCACGGTCCTATCAGATCACGGGCAGTATGCCACGGGCCTCGACACCCAGCAACTGGCCACGGGAAACATCCATGGCCTCCTGCTATCTAAGAGTTTCTGGTCCATTTACCCCATCATGCCGGCGACCCTGGCCCTCCTGGACATCCCCACCCTAGTGTTCGTGGGGATCATCCTGCTGGCCGCCTGGACACGCCTGGGCATACGACGGGGCGTCTCCTCCGTGGGTATTGCCCTGGTCAGCCTCCTCTTGGGAGCGGCTCCATTCTTGGTCGGCCTGTGGGCCCTGCAGGACAACAGTTCCATCGCCTATGCCCAAAAGTGGTTGACCATGATGGTCATGGGCGTCATCTACTGCGCCGCGACCAGTGTCCTGCTCGCGACACTCGACTTTGTTCACATCGATGTCTTCAAGACCCTGGCCAAGGTCCCGATGCCCAAAGTGAGCCTGGAGCAGGCCGCGGGGTAACGCCGTTCCCCCGTTAAGGACCCGCACAACAACAACTCACCGCTTCTCCATCTCATCTTGCAGGTCGTCTTTGGCCGTTCCTCAATCGCGAAAACAGCGGCTTCCTGGGGTCAAACCTAGCGGCGATAGCAGCATAAAAAGCATCCCAAGCAATCCGCGACGTAGAACGCCTGCGCCTGTGGTTTCGCTCAATCGGGGACGACCAAATATGGGGCACACTTGGACCCCAAACTGTCCAATTTATTTCCTGCAGGTCCCTAAGCAGTGGCGCCACGATCTGACCGTCGATGCGATCATGAACCTGACCGACTGAACCGGGCCCTAAAGCTTTGAAAAAAACACTTCGGCCGGCGCGGGCTGCGGGCGAAATTCCCGGGAAAGTCTTCCAGAAATAAAGCGGCGGCGTGCCTGCCCTAAGAATAATCTTCATACACGGTGGGTTTGAATTATATTTATCTTGTTTTTTGGCCCATTAACGCCTATTCTTGGATTTGCGAGGCGATAAAAAAACTATTAGTCGCCCTAGATTTCGACTATCATGAATAGTCTAATGGCCAGTATGGAACCGACACGGCAATATCCCCAAGGCGCTCGTGGCAGCGCATTGGCTTGCATCTTGTCCAATGGGATTGCTGCCGCACTGCTTTTGACACTCCTTGGGGGAGGTTGCCCGGTGCTTGCCGCCGATGCCGGCTCAGGTGCCCTGTTCTCCGTACGGGTCGAGCTTTTCGAAGACATGTCGGCGAAGAAAGACCCCGCTGACGAGAAAAAAGGAGAGGAGACGAAGGCGAGTGATGCGGCCGGCGCGAATCAAGAGTCCAACAATGATGATGCGGTCGAGACGGTAGAGGAACAAGTCGTCGTAGCGGGGTCCATAGAGAAAGATCCGGATAAAGTGTATCGGGCTCGCGCCTTTGGGTTTCATCGGCTGCCGTTCAAATACGATGAAACGGGTGTGCGTGAGCTTCACAAAGGCCCGATGCTATTTCGGGCCACGGCGACGCTGACACTCGATAAGGGCGAGCACCGTATTTTGATTCGCACGCGTGACGACGCTAAGTTCATGATGGACGGGGATCTTCTCGCGACCGCCACGGCACTAAAGATAACCGCCGACGGCCACAACCCCGTACGGGATATCGCTGAACAGGCTTCGCCGATGATCAAGGATTTTGCTCCCGGTAACGTCGAGAAAATCATCTCCCTGATTGCCGATGGTCGTCCGCATACCTTCACGCTCGAGACCACCGTGGGACGTTCCGGCCGTAGGCCGGAGCTGGGCACGCTGGCAGTCGCCATTGCCGGACCCGGTGAGGACGCATTCACGCTGCTCGGCTCGGACAAAAACTGTGTTTTCAGCAATGACGGTTGGGCCGATTACGTAAACGCAGAGGAGGCCAGGTACGCTGTCATGGATGCCCAGGTACGCCGGGGGCGTTCGCTGCAAGAGACGCGATACTGGCAGAAGCGGCATGCCTATGCAAAGCAGTGGCTCGGCGAACAGGATGCGATTACGCCTCCGCTAGTCGGCAACGCTATTCCTGTGCGCAATGCTGTGGACCGTTTCATCGGGCGTCGTATCGAAGACGCAGCGCTGCGCCGCATCGACCGGGAGGCTGCGGAACGCGCCGCGCGTTCGCAGGGCCTTGTTGTCTTTGATGCAGAGATACAACCGATTCTCGCGAGCAACTGCTTGAAATGCCATGGTGATAAGGAAAAAGGCGACCTGCGTCTGGATTCGCGTGAGCGAGCCATACTGGGTGGGGATTCCGCAGGACCGGTGTTGGTGGCCGGGCACCCTGAAAAGAGTCTCCTGATCAAGCTGGTCACTTCTGACGATCCGGATATCTACATGCCACCCAAAGGCCGGCGACTGAGCAAGAGGGAAACGGATTTGCTGTCGCGCTGGATCGAGCAAGGCGCGCGATGGGAGGTGGCCGATCCAGACCCGATCGCGGCCTCGCGTCATCCGACTGCCGCTGAATTGACCGTCACAGAACTGTTGCCGCTGACGGTAACCGACGACCTGGCTTTCCTTCGTCGCGTGACACTGGACACCGTAGGTGTGATCCCCGGCCTGACAGAGATCGCAGCGTTTCAAGCGGACGGCGCTACGAATAAACGAAGCAAGGTGATCGACCGTCTATTGCGTGACCCGCGTTGGGCCGACCACTGGGTGCCGTTCTGGCAGGACGTCCTCGCCGAAAACCCCAACATCGTCAAACCCAACCTGAACAACACCGGCGCCTTTCGCTGGTGGATACATGAATCGTTCCTGGACAACAAACCGATGGACCGGTTCGTCACCGACCTGATTCAGATGCGGGGCGATCGGTATGTGGGTCCAGCCGGGTTCGGGATGGCGACTCAGAATGATGCACCCATGGCCGCCAAGGCCCATATCCTCGGCGGGGCCTTCCTGGGTGTCCAAATGAAATGCGCACGCTGTCACGATGCCCCATTCCATTCGGTGAAGCAAGAGGATCTCTTCAACATAGCGGCGATGCTCGAACGCAAGCCGATCAACATCCCGGCGAGCAGTATCGTACCGGCCGACAAACTGGCTGGGCGTAGGGCCCTCGTGACGGTATCGCTGAAACCGGGCGATTCGATAGCCCCCGTCTGGCCATTCCACCAAATTAGCGAATCGCCGCTGCCGGAGAGCCTCATGCGAAACGGGGACGACCCGCGCGAGATGCTGGCGGCGCACATGACCTCTCCTGCCAATGCACGATTTGCGAAGGTGATTGTTAACTGGGTGTGGAAACGGTACTTCGGCCGGGGATTTGTTGAACCGGCGAACGATTGGGAAAACGCGGACATCACGCATCCCGAGCTATTGGCATTCCTGGCCCAAGAACTGGTAGGCCATGACTATGACATTAAACACGTATGCCGACTCATCCTGAACTCGCATACCTACCAAAGGGCAGTGCTGCAAAAAACGGATGCGCAAGCTGCGGCCCTGTTTGTGGGCCATCGCCGCCGACGCATGACCGCCGAGCAAATAGTGGACTCACTCCATCTGGCCACAGATAGGCAGATTGACTGTGAAGAGTTGAATATGGACCACGACGGCAGGCGGCCTATCAAACAGTTTATCAACCTGGGCACACCCCAGAGGGCTTGGGAGTTTACCTCGCTATCCAACGAACGTGACCGGCCGAGCCTGACCTTGCCGCACGCCCAGGTCTATGTCGATGTACTCGAGGCCTATGGATGGAATGGCTCCCGACAGAATCCCATACACCAGCGTGATCATGAAACGAACGTGCTGCAGCCGGCCACGTTGGCGAACGGCATCATGAGCCAACGCCTCACGCGTCTATCAGATGATCATCCCTTGACTGGACTAGCTATGGAAACACGCGAGGTCGGGGAACTGGTCGAGATCTTGTTTCTCAAGACGCTGGGTCGGCCTCCGGACGAGCGTGAACGGGAAACCTACATCGCTCTCCTGTGCGAGGGCTATGACGACCGGGTCATTCCCGAGAGTGAACGGAGCAGCCCCCAGCGACCCCGTCGCTACCCCTATGTATCCTGGTCAAATCACCTGAGTTCCGAAGCCAATGAGATCAAGGACGCCATTGCCCGTGACATCGAGGCCGGAGCGCCCCCTACCCGCTATTTGAAAACTGAATGGAGAAAAAACATGGAAGACGGTCTATGGGCTTTGATCAACTCCCCTGAAATGGTGTTTGTCCCATGAAAAAGAACGATCTTTCAACACGTGCGATGGGAAGGCGTCAGTTCCTCGCCGCTGTAGGCGCCGGCACTGCGGGCATGATCCTGGGCAGTCGCTCCGCGTGGGCGGCGAAGCCGGCTACACCCTTCCCAATGGGCAAGGCGGATCACTGCATCATGCTGTGGCTGGGCGGTGGCGCCTGCCACGTCGACACCTGGGATCCCAAACGCAAGGGAAATGCAAAGACCCGAGAACCCGGTTCCTACTACGATGCCATCCCCACGGCAGTAGAGGGTATCCAGGTCTGCGAACATCTCCCGCGCTCCGCGGCGATCATGGATCGCTTAACGATCGTCCGAACGGTCAACCATGGCACGATTGACGAACACGGCGCCGCCGTAAACCGCATGCACACCGGGCGTGCCACCAGCGGCACCGTTATCTATCCCTCCATAGGCTCAATTGTAGCGCACGAACGTGGGCCGGGGGACGAAGGCGTTCCTCCCTACGTGCTCATCGGCTATCCCAACTTAACGCGCGGCCCGGGATTTCTCGGAGCCCGCGCCGGCTACCTCTACCTGACCGACACGGAGGCCGGACCGCGCGGACTGATGCCGCCCCCCGACGTGGACGCTTCTCGGATGAATCGAAGGCGGGCCCTATTGAATGGCCTGAGGAAAAACTATATCGCGCGTGGCAATCGGGATGAGGCCGTCAAGAACTATGACATCGGCATCGAAGCCAGCATGAAGCTGGCCGGCTCCTCTTTCATGAGCATTTTCGATCTGGATGAAGAAAAGGCAGCGCTTCGTGAATCCTATGGCGGTGAATTCGGCCAGCGCTGTCTGTTGGCAAGGCGTCTGGTCCAATCAGGCGTACGTTTTGTCGAAGTGTCGCACAACCTCAACTTCATCAACGGCACAGGTTGGGACACGCACAAATCGGGCCAACTCAAGCAGCATGGACTGATCCAGGAGTTGGACAATGCCTTTGCAGCATTGATACTGGATCTTGAAAGGCACAATTTACTCGACCGCACACTCGTCGTTATCGGCACAGAGTTCGGGCGTCCGCCTGAGTTTGACAATGAGGGTGGTCGCGGTCACCACGCCAAGGCATTCAGTGTCGTGCTGGCCGGGGGCGGGCTCAACCACGGGCGAGCGGTAGGAGAGACCGATGAGCTTGGCAAGCGAATAGTACACACCCCCGTGTCCGTTCCAGACCTGTTTGCCACTATTTTCTGCACCATGAAGATCGATCCAGCCAAGGAACTGTACGATGGAGACCGCCCCATCCCCGTATCCGATGGCGGTGTGCCGGTGACGCAGTTGTTTGCTGGATAGCGTAATTTCGCTATACAATGGTCTCCGGATAACATCTGACCGAAGAGCGGGGTAAAGTGCTGCACGTAATCGACCCGGTTGCTCATCCAGCCCACGTGTTTTGCCTTCCTTCAGGGCCCATTGTGTGATACAACTTAGAGCCCCTACGCAAAATGACTCTGCATTCAAACGGCTTTTCTGTACGACGATTCATTTTGATAGGCACTCTTAGCCCTTCCTACGTTTTTAAGGTAAACACAGGAACCCTAGATGGAAACAGTTGAATTGCCGGATTGCGTCTCAGTGATCACGCTCGGGGACCGCCAGATCTATCTGGTCGGCACGGCCCACGTCTCCAAGGAGAGTGTCGAGGATGTGAGGAAGACCGTCGCCCAGGTTAAACCAGATACTATCTGCGTCGAACTCTGCGCGTCACGACACAAGACGCTGACCCAGAAGGATGTCTGGCGGAAGATGGACATCTTCAAGGTGATCAAGGAGAAGAAGGCGACGCTGCTGCTGGCCCAGTTGATCATGTCCGCCTTTTACCGGCGCCTGGGCGAGAAACTGGGGGTGCAACCGGGAGCGGAGATGCTGGAAGGCGTCGCCCTGGCGGCGGACACGGACGCCCGACTCGTCCTGGCCGACCGGGACATCCAGATCACCCTGAAACGGGTATGGGGTTATCTGGGTTTCCGGACCAAGATGAAGCTGGCGTATCATCTCTTGGTTGGCATCCTCACGCGAGAGGAAATAGACGCCGGCATGATAGAGACCTTGAAGGAAAAAGAACAGCTCGAAAGCATCATGGCGGAGTTCGCAAAGCACTTTCCGGAGATCAAGGAGCGGCTCATCGATGAACGCGATGTCTTCTTGGCCCAGAAGATCCGGGAGGCCGGGGGGAAGACTATCGTGGCGATCGTCGGGGCGGGGCATTGCGAGGGTATCCGCAAGCAGATTCATCAGGATCAATCGTTGGATGAGTTGAACATAGTACCGGCCAAATCCTCTTTTTCCGTACTGATGAAATGGGGTTTTCCCCTCTTGATCGTTTTCCTTATCGCCTATGGTTTCATTCTTAAAGGGAGCGATCACACCTGGGAGAACATCTGGATCTGGTTCCTGGTCAACGGTGTGCTGTCTGCCATTGGGACCATTATCGCCCTGGGGCACCCGGCGGCGGTCCTCTCGGCCTTCCTGGGCGCCCCCTTCACCAGCCTGAATCCCCTCATAGCGGCGGGCTGGGTCGCGGGTGCCGTGCAGGCCTTCGTGAAGAGGCCGACCGTGGAGGACTTTGAGGACCTGCCCAATGCCATCGGCTCTGTCCGTGGATTCTGGACCAATCCCGCCACACGGGTGCTGTTGGTCGTCTGTCTCGCCAACCTGGGCAGCGTACTCGGCACCTATATATCCGCCGGGATCATAGTCGGTAGAACATTATAAGGAGAGCCCCCCCATGGAAAAAGAAGTCCTGGTCCCCGTCGCCGATGGCATCGAAGAGATCGAAGCCGTCGGTATCATCGACACGCTACGGCGGGCAGAGGCCCGAGTCACGGTAGCCTCTGTCGGCAAGGAAGAGGTCACCGCCAGCCGCGGCGTCCGCCTGGTCGCGGACACCACCATGGAGCGCTGTGCCGATAGAACATTCGACCTCATTGTCCTACCGGGCGGCATGCCGGGCGCGAGTCACCTGGCGCAATGCCCGCCCCTCATCTCCCTGCTCCGCAGGCAGCAACAGGCCGGCAAACTCTATGCGGCCATCTGCGCGGCACCCGCCGTGGTGCTGAAGCCGCACGGCCTATTGGATAGCGTCAAGGCCACCTGCTACCCCTCCATGCTATCTCAACTCGACGCCGCTTTCCGCTCAGAAGAACGTGTTGTCGTAGACGGAAACTGTATTACCGCCCAGGGCCCCGGCGTTACCCTGCCGTTCGCCCTGGAACTAGTCGAACAGCTCTATGGCAGCGAGAAGCGAGAGACCCTGGCCGCGGAGATGTTGGTCACCTAACAAGTGTCACTGTCACTGGATCAGCGCAGCTATCGCCAACTCATCAGTGGCCAATCCACCGGCCCCGGCGCCAAACTGGGTAAGGCCCTCTTAACTGCACTATCCATCCCCTATGGCTGGGCCATCCACACCCGAAATGCACTCTACGATCGGGGTCTGCTAAGATCGCACCGGGCGGCGGTGCCGGTCATCTGCGTGGGTAACCTTACCACCGGAGGTACCGGTAAGACGCCGCTGGTGGTCTGGCTCTGCCGATTCCTGAGTGAACTGCAGCCGGGGGCAAAGGAGGGACAGACACCTTGTGTCATCTTGACCCGCGGCTATAAGAGCGCTCAGGGCGGCCGTGACGAGCCGGCCTTGCTGTCACAACTGTGTCCTGGTACGCCCGTCTCGGTGAATCCCGACAGAGTGGCAGGCGCCCGCCAGGCCATAGAACGGTACGCGCCGCGACTGCTGGTCATGGACGATGGCTTTCAGCATCGTCGACTGGCCCGCGATCTTGACATCCTGACGATCGATGCCACCGCGCCCTTTGGTTATGGACAACTCTTGCCTGCCGGTCTCCTGCGAGAACCCGTTTCATGCATGTGCCGGGCGCAGGCCGCCGTGATCACCCGCGCAGATCAAGCGACCGAAGAAAGGCTCCGGACGATCGAAGCAAGGATCGCCGCGCTCAATCCGGAGATGATCGTTGCGCGATCCTGCCACAGGCCGACTTCTGTGACCTTTGCCGACGGCCACAGCGCGGCCATCGACACGCTAAAGCGGCAGCGGGTGTATGCCTTCTGTGGCATAGGAAATCCCGAGGCGTTCTTTCAGACGCTCCGCAGTCTCGGCGCCTCTTTGGTGGGAAGCAGCTTGTTCGATGATCATCACCCATTTTCGGCCAGAGAGATCGTGACAATGGAAGAGGAGGCGCAACGCCTCGAGGCCGACCTGGTGATGACGACCGAGAAGAACATGACAGGGCTACCGAGACAGGCCTGGAGGTCTCCCCTTCTCTTGGGTTCGCTCAACGTGGAACTGACCTTCACCGCTGGCGAACAGGCGTTTAAGTCGTTGATCAGCCGCACGCTTACCGGTACAATTCCGGCGAATCCATAGGCTGCTGTGTCAGAGGAACATTGTGCATCAAACCTTGCTTAGTGCCGTATCGCAACTCGGTTGCCCCAACATCCTGATCGTGGGCGATTACATGCTGGATGTCTATATCTACGGAGACGCACTCCGCATCAGTCCCGAGGCGCCGGTACCCATCCGAAAGGTACGGAACAGGACGCATTCCTGCGGCGGGGCCAGTTCGGTCGCCGCCGATGTCGCTGCCCTGGG